>DFBO01000072.1:2311-3726 GCA_002366675.1 Flavobacteriaceae bacterium UBA3078 | reverse complement strand
CAACGGGTTAAGGTATGGAAAGTTGCGTTTTTTAAAACGTATTTTTCCGATGTTTAAATTTAAGTTTTTTATGTTTTAGAAACATTCTATTTTACTGTATTTAGCAATTTTTTATACCTATTGTTGGCTGTTGTACTTTTAATCAGGAATGTGAAATGCTAATACTCCTAAATTAATTTCTCTATTTCTATCATCATTTATGTGAAAAATATAATTCCACCAAGTTTCTCCGTTAGGTTTTTCAGTTCTGATATAATTCGGATGTTTCTCTGTTATTTCTGAAATCGTTGAAATTACTCCACTCATATCTTTGTTCCTAACAAAAATTACCAAAGATGTTTTTGAATTTCTGAAAGTCAAATAACCAAGTAATTGGTCGATAGTTGATAAATATTGTGCCTTTCCTGCCCAAAATTTACATTCGGCAATAAAAACAACATCGCTATCATATTTTAATAAAATGTCGGTTTTCCCTTTCTTGTTAAACGTTTCTCCACTTGCACTACCGAACTCGAAATTAGGATCTAAAATTAATAAAATATGGTCTCTTAAATCTTCTTCTCCTTTTTTTGAAAAAGTTGAAGGCATTCTTTCAAAATTTTTCCCAACATCGTTAATAATCTTTAGAATTTCTTGATAGTTTTCATTTGATAGAGTTGGTTCAGGTTTAAACCCTTTCTCTTGAACTTTTGGCTCAATTCTAACTTTAGTTCTTAATTTTGGTTTAGGAATAGAAAAAGTTTCTTCTACATTATCTTTCTTTTTTAGAGGAACACCTAAAGATGATAATAAATCTTTTTTCGACAGGATTATTTTTTTTCGTTCCTTAATTTTGAAAATAGTGAAATCAAGAACATCGTTATTAAATCTTTCACAATCATTTTTTAAATAATCGTAATCGGATAAAATATATTTTTTATGTGATTCAAATTCTTTTTTAATGGCTTCAGCATCATTATTGAAATTTATAATTTCTGTGATAATGCAATTATCTTTAATACCTACATCAATACTTCCCGAAAGTGAAAAAGAACTAGCTCGGTTTCTTAATACATAAATACTCCCAGAATATGGAATATGATAGACTATCACATCTCGTTTGTAAGTCTTACCTTGGTAAACATCATAGGAGCCAGGAAAATATTCTGCTGGTATTTCTTTTTCATAACTTTCAACAAATACTTTTTCAAAATCTAATTTTGGAAAATCAATTAAATGTGATTGAATTAAAAACTCGGCAAACTCAACTTCACTAACGTTGAGAATATAATCGTCAGATTTTAGGCTAATTTGATTTTCAATTTGTCGAAATGCACTTTCAAATACATTTCTAATTTCTCCTTCTCTATATAGTTTCATTCAATTTTTTTATCAAGGTATTACAGCCAACGAGTTTTTATAAGATTTGTGCGACT
>DFBO01000072.1:0-2277 GCA_002366675.1 Flavobacteriaceae bacterium UBA3078 | reverse complement strand
CATAAATTTTATGAGGTGTTACAAGCCGTTTCAATGTTTGTTTATTACCTCAATTGCTTTTTCTATTAATTCATCACGTCCGTTTTTTATTCCTTCAATTGTAGGCTTTACCTCAATATCTGGGACAATTCCTATTCTTTGAGTTTCTCTGCCATCAGGATAATTAACACCTTGTCCACTAATCCCTGATTTAATTCCTCCTGGCAAATAAAATACGGTCATATTGCCATCTGCACCAGCTGTTGTGGAGCCAATTACTATTGCGTTTGGAGATTGGCTGTATGCCATTGTATGATATTCACCTGCACTTTGTGTTAATTCATTAACCAAAATCACAACTTTTCCCTTGTAATAATCTGTATTTTCCTTACCTATTTTATCGAAAAATGCAAAAGTAAAAAGACCTGGAGTTTTGATGCTTCCGTTTGTAAGTTTTACAAAAATTTTATTTTTTGGGTATAAATAGCCACATAAAGAGTCCAAATGATCATACATAGGTGTATATCTATTATCAATAATAAGACCTTTGGTCTCTTTAATTAATTGCCATATTTTAGGTAATTCTTCTGCTTTTATGGAATTGTTATTAATGTATCCAATAGTTGGACTAACAAATTTAAAACAAGTATCTTTTGCTCTGTATTTATTCCATAAATCAATTTCGTTAACTGGATAGGTTTTTAAAATTTTACTAAATTTTTCATCGTTTCTAATTAATTCAACATTTACAGTTGAATCGTTAGTTCTTAAAAGGTTCCTCCCAATTTCTCTTAACTGAGTTGAGTAATTTGATGCGGAAGTTAATTTTAACTTTTTTTGAACGATACTATCAACTATCTGATTATTGACTTTTGAAATTACATCGCCTAGCTCTAAACCTGTTTCTTTTCCTAATTTTTCATCGTAGAAATAATCAACTACAGCTTTGTTTTTAATAAATACTATATGAGGTGCTGCATAACTTGTACCTTCATACTTATTTAGAATTTGATTAGAACCCCAAACACCGGCGTGTGAATCGTGAATTCTAGCAATAAGTTCTAAAGCTGTTAAAGTATAATCTGTTTCATTTTTTGTATTAATAAACTTTGGAATAAATTCTTGTAAAACATTTTTCCAATCTTCTCCGATAGCATAACGATATGGAAAATAATATTGAATGATATTCCAATAACGAAAAAGTGCTAGAATTCTAAAACCTTCATCTGGAAATTTCATTGAAGAGTAAGGATTTTCATTATCAAATAAAGGTTGTCCAGCTATTGGAAGTAAACTTACATAGAAGTTATGCCCAGTTCTTTTTGAATTTTTTACTTTTAATAAAAGACTTGTAAGTTCTGATGATAAATTTGAATCTGAAATCCAAACTAAATCAGGTTTCATTTTTATTTCTAAGGTATCGGAGTCAACATTATTCTCTTGCTCAAATGAGCCTAAATTATCTATCCAATTTGCTAAAATCGCATCTCTTTCTTGATTATTTTGAACGTTCAAATATTTTGGTAAAATTCTAAAAAGTTCATAATCCCAATTAATCTCACCTTTTGCAATATTTGGATGATAATACTTAAGAAAACCCCAAGTCAACCCTAAAATTTTAAGGTTTTCAATGTTATTGTTGTTAAGTGTAATATTTGAAATTCCTGAACCATTATCAAATTCTTTGTCATTCTCAGCAGCAAAAACAAGAGGCTTTAATTCTTCAATATTTTTTCCATCAATAGAAACCGTCAAATCATCTATCCACACTTTTCCTTTACCCACCAAAAGACCTCCAATAGTAATTTTATTTTTTTCAAAAGGATTTAAGTTTAATGTAATTTCATATTTTTTCCAGTCTGTTGTTTCCTTAATACCTCTATCACTCATATTATCAAACCAAACTCCTTCATCAATCATCATCCATAATCCTGCATAACCATTAGATACGTTTTCAGTTTTTATGTAACCTGAGAGTGTTATTTTTTTCCCCGCATAATTATCAGGAACTATAAAATCAAATGATTTGTAGTCAATTTTTCCCTCAGTAAATTCTATTAAAATAGAATATTTACCTTTTTTAACAATTGTGGAATCTAAAGAAACAGTATAATTTTCACTATATGATTTGTTCCAGCCTATTGGAATATCGTTTTCAATTTGTTCAAAATCTAAGTTGAACTTATTTTCTTTTGTTTGACAATAAGTTGATATTGTCATTAAAAGTAGAGTGATAATTAAAGTTGTTTTTTTCATAGTGTTTTTTTTGGGGTAATGGCTTGTAACGGTTTAGTATTA
>DFBO01000259.1 GCA_002366675.1 Flavobacteriaceae bacterium UBA3078 | reverse complement strand
CCCAACCTATTGTTGTTCCTACAACTTATTCTCAAGATGAAGCATTGGAAGCTTCAGTATAATATTTTAAAGGCGACGATCTTGCTGCTCGTGTTTGGATAAATAAATATGCTTTAAAAGATTCTGAAGGTAATTTATACGAGCTTACTCCAAACGATATGCATAAACGTATTGCAAAAGAAATTGCAAGAGTCGAAACACGTTATCCAAACCCTCTATCAGAACAAGAAGTTTTCGACTTAATTAAAGATTTTAAATATATAGTCCCTCAAGGAAGCCCGATGGCAGGAATTGGAAATCCATACCAAATAGCATCGCTTTCTAATTGTTTTGTTATTGGAAACGATGGCAATTCAGATTCGTATGGAGGCATCATGAAAATCGATCAGGAACAAGTACAACTTATGAAACGTCGTGGAGGTGTTGGTCATGATTTATCTCACATTAGACCTAAAGGTTCTCCTGTAAAAAATTCTGCTTTAACTTCTACAGGAATTGTTCCTTTTATGGAGCGTTATTCTAATTCTACTCGCGAAGTAGCGCAAGATGGACGTCGTGGCGCTTTAATGTTGTCAGTTTCTATCAATCATCCAGATTCAGAAGATTTTATCGATGCTAAATTAGAGCAAGGTAAAGTGACTGGAGCTAACGTTTCAGTGAGAATTGACGACGAATTCATGAAAGCTGTAAAAGCGAATGGAAATTATACTCAGAAATATCCAATTTTTAGTCAAACTCCTAAGTTTTCAAAAACTATTGAAGCTAATAAAATTTGGAAGAAAATAGTCCATAATGCATGGAAGTCTGCAGAACCAGGTATTTTATTTTGGGATACTATTATTAATGAATCTGTTCCAGATTGCTATGCAGATTTAGGTTATAAAACGGTTTCAACAAATCCTTGTGGCGAAATTCCATTGTGTCCTTACGATTCTTGTCGTTTGTTGGCTATGAATTTATTTTCTTATGTCGAAAATCCGTTTACAGACAATGCTTCATTTAACTTCGAATTATTCAAAAAACACATTCATGTAGCGCAACGTATCATGGACGATATTATCGATTTAGAGTTAGAGAAAATCGATGCTATTATTGCAAAAATTGATGCAGATCCAGAAATTGATGAAGTAAAAGCAACTGAAAAAAATCTGTGGTTAAATATTAAAAAGAAAGCAAGTGAAGGTCGTAGAACTGGAATTGGTATTACAGCTGAAGGAGATATGCTTGCAGCTTTAGGTATCAAATACGGAAGCAAAAAAGGAAATGCTTTTTCTGTTGAAGTACACAAAACATTAGGAATTGAAGCTTATAGAGCGTCAGTTTATGCAGCAAAAGATAGAGGTGCTTTCGAAATTTTCGATTCAGAGCGTGAAAAAAACAATCCATTTATTAAACGTTTAAAAGAAGCAGACGATAAGTTGTATTATGAAATGATGGAACATGGACGTAGAAATATAGCCTTGTTAACTATTGCTCCAACTGGCACTACGAGTCTAATGACGCAAACATCTTCAGGAATAGAACCTGTTTTTATGCCAGTTTACAAGCGTAGAAGAAAAGTAAATCCAAACGATAAAAACGTTCGTGTCGATTTTGTGGATGAGGTTGGAGATTCTTGGGAAGAATACGTGGTGTTCCATCACAGGTTCAAACAATGGATGGAGGTAAATGGTTTAGAAGTCTCAGATAATTACGACCAAAAAGAGCTAGATGCTATGGTGAAAAAATCGCCTTATTATAAAGCAACTTCTAACGATGTGGATTGGATGAGCAAAGTTAATATGCAAGGAGCAGTCCAAAAATGGGTGGATCATTCTATAAGTGTGACTATCAATTTACCAAATGATGCTACTGAAGAATTAGTAGGACAATTGTATCTAGAAGCTTGGGAAGCAGGTTGTAAAGGTGTTACGGTTTATCGGGATGGTTCTCGTTCAGGCGTGTTAATTTCAAATGAAGAAAAAACAGAAGACGAAGCTCAAGAATTACTAACAGCATTCCCAACAAAACGTCCACAAGTGTTAGAAGCAGATGTGGTTCGTTTTCAAAATAATAAAGAAAAATGGATCGCTTTTATTGGGTTGATAGATGGAAAACCTTATGAAGTATTTACTGGTTTGGCAGACGATGAAGATGGTATTTTAATTCCTCGTTGGGCAAACAAAGGTCATATTATTAAAAGTAAGGATGAAAATGGCTCTTCTCGTTACGATTTTCAATATAAAAACATTAGAGGCTACAAAACCACTATTGAAGGCTTGTCTCATAAATTTAATCCAGAATTTTGGAATTATGCTAAGTTGATTTCAAGTACGTTGCGACATGGTATGCCAATAGATAAAATTGTTGATTTAATTAATAGTTTGCAATTAGATAGTGAGTCTATTAATACATGGAAAAATGGTGTAGTTCGTGCGTTAAAAAGATATGTGGAAGATGGAACACAAGTAAAAGGGCAAACCTGTACTAATTGTAGTTCAGAGAACTTAATTTATCAAGAAGGTTGTTTGACTTGTAAGGACTGTGGTTCTTCTAAATGCGGATAGTTTTTTTTTGTAAATATTTTAAGAAAAAGGGAAGCTAATTTAGCGTCCCTTTTTTTATATAAATACTTTGATGAATGAAAGATAAGCAATCATTATCAAAACATCTATGATAAAAATGGATGTGAAAAGTCTTAAAGAAGAAATGCCTAGATTTCTGTAAAAATTCAGTTTCCTTTTTGCGTGTGTTTCATTTACAAGGAACCACAAAAGGATTGTTAAAAATAATTTAGTTAAAATAGCAGGAAAAATTTGTGGACTCAAAATAGTAATCACAATATTGATTATAAACGACCAAATAACATAAGGTCTGTAGAATAATAATATGGCTCCAAAATGCTGTTTCATAGTATAAAAACGACTTTTTTAGTAAAATATTTCCAGTAAATTGTTTTAGGTTAAAATTGAAGAATCTAAAAATTATTAAATCCATAAATTATCGTATTTTTGACATACAATTTAGAATGATACATGATAGATAAGTTACAAATAGTGAAGCAACGTTTTGATGAGGTTAGCGATTTAATTATCCAACCAGATATAATGACAGATCAAAAGCGTTATGTAGAATTAAATAAAGAATATAAAGATTTACGTTTATTAATGGATAAGCGTGAGCAATATATAGAGCTTACTGAAAACCTTAAAGAAGCTGAAGAAATCATTTCAGATGGTAGTGATCCAGAGATGGTTGATATGGCTAAAATGCAGTACGATGAAGCCAAAGAAGGGATTCCAAAATTGGAAGAAGAAATAAAAGTTCTTTTAATTCCTAAAGATCCTGAAGATTCTAAAAATGCTGTGGTTGAATTACGTGCAGGAACTGGTGGAGACGAAGCTAGTATTTTTGCTGGAGATTTATTTAGAATGTATTCCAAATATTGCGAAAGTAAAGGTTGGAAAGTAGATACTGTAGATTATAGCGAAGGAACCAATGGTGGATTTAAAGAAATCCAATTTGAAGTAACTGGAGATGATGTTTATGGAACTTTAAAGTTTGAAGCTGGAGTGCATCGTGTACAACGTGTACCACAAACAGAAACACAAGGTCGTGTACATACAAGTGCTGCAACTGTTATGGTCTTTCCTGAAGCTGAAGAATTTGATATAGAAATTAACCCAAAAGATGTACGTATTGATTTTTTCTGTTCTTCTGGTCCAGGAGGTCAATCTGTTAATACAACTTATTCTGCAGTACGTTTAACACACGTTCCTACTGGTTTGGTGGCACAATGTCAAGATCAAAAATCACAACATAAAAATAAAGAGAAAGCATTTAAAGTGTTGCGTTCCAGGTTGTACGATATGGAATTAGCAAAGAAAAATGCTGAAGATGCTGAAAAACGTGGCTCTATGGTAAGTTCTGGAGATAGATCTGCTAAAATTAGAACCTATAACTATTCTCAAGGACGAGTTACAGATCATAGAATTGGATTGACGTTATACGATTTAAGTAATATTGTAAATGGCGATATCCAACGAATTATAGACGAACTTCAATTAGCTGAGAATACCGAAAAGCTAAAAGCAAATACTGATATTATTTAAAACCTAGCCTCTTTTTGAGGCTTTTTTTATAAGATGACAACACAACAATTAACAGATCAAATCATAAAAAAGAAATCCTTCTTGTGCATAGGGTTAGATGTCGATTTAAATAAAATACCACAGCATTTATTAAATGAAGAAGATCCCATTTTTGCTTTTAATAAGGCAATTATTGATGCAACTCATCATCTGTGTGTTGCTTATAAACCAAATACAGCATTTTATGAAGCTTATGGTTTAAAAGGGTGGAAATCTTTAGAAAAAACAATCAACTATTTAAATGAAACCCATCCAGAAATTTTTACAATTGCTGATGCAAAAAGAGGAGATATTGGTAATACAAGTAGTATGTATGCAAAAGCTTTTTTTGAAGATTTAGTTTTCGATAGCGTAACTGTTGCTCCATACATGGGAAAAGATTCAATAGAGCCTTTTTTGGCTTTCGAGAATAAACATACCATCATGTTAGCCTTAACTTCTAATGAAGGTGCTTTCGACTTTCAAACAAAAATGGTTGATGGAAAGCAGTTGTATAAAAAAGTTTTAGAAACATCTAAAACTTGGAAGAATTCTGAAAACTTGATGTATGTTGTTGGTGCAACCAAAGCCGAATATTTTGCAGACATTAGAAGCATAGTTCCAGATAGCTTTTTGCTTGTTCCAGGTATTGGAGCACAAGGTGGAAATTTAGAAGATGTTTGTAAATATGGTTTAAACAAAAATGTAGGGTTACTTATTAATTCTTCAAGAGGCATTATTTATGCTTCCAATAATAATGATTTTGCTCAAGCTGCGGCAATTAAAGCAAAAGAACTTCAAGAACAAATGGAAGCTATTTTGAATGAGTAATCTGAGAATCTCTATATAAAAAAAGAGATTGCCACAGAAAATTATAAATTTTCTTCGCAATGACAATAACAGACCAACTAAATAGAGGCATTCAAATAAATCAAATCCCTAAACGGATTGTTTCATTAGTTCCTTCACAAACAGAATTAATTTGCGATTTAGGTCTTGAATCTTCCATTGTTGGAATCACAAAATTCTGTGTGCATCCTCATCATCTAATCTCTAATGTTGCAGTAGTTGGAGGAACAAAACAAGTCCATTTCGATAAGATAAAAACTCTCAATCCAGACATCATTCTTTGTAATAAAGAAGAAAATACAGAAGAAATGATTGCAGAATTAGAGACAATTGCTCCTGTTCATTTAAGTGATATTTATAGTATTGAAGATTGTTTGGAATTAATCAATATGTATGGAAGTCTATTTTCAGTTGAAGAGAATGCTGAAAAAATAATTACAGAAATTAAAAAGAAGCAACAAGAATTTCACATTTACATTAAAAATCAACCTCAATTAAAGACGGCTTATTTTATTTGGAAAAATCCGTGGATGGTTGCTGCAAAAAACACATTCATTAATGCTTTGTTGAGTGAAAGTAAGTTTGAAAATTATTTTAAGGAGTTAGAGAGGTATCCAGAAATTGATTTAGAAAAAGATCTAGACAAAGATGTTGAAGTTATTATGCTTTCTACAGAACCTTTTCCATTTAAAGAAGAACATATTAAGGAACTAAAATTAAAATTCCCTCAGGCAAAAGTAGTATTAGTGGAAGGCGAAATGTTCTCATGGTATGGTAGTCGTTTGATAAAAGTGTTTGATTATTTTAAAAGACTTCATCTACAAAAATTAGTTTGAAACAATAATGAATATGATAAAAGTCATAAGACCTTTTGCATTCATTTTATACTTTTAACATTGTTAATTTTTTCACGAATGTAATCCAATATGACTGATCTAGACATTGCTAAAACCATTAAATTAAAACCCATTTCGTCCATTGCCAAAAAGTTTGGCTTAGACCCAGACGATATTGAAATGTATGGTAAGTATAAGGCAAAACTCCCATTAAAAGCGATAGACAAGCAGAAAGCAAATAAAAGTCATCTTATTTTGGTTTCAGCTATTTCGCCAACTCCTGCTGGAGAAGGGAAAACAACGATATCCATAGGCTTGTCTGAAGGGTTGAATAGGTTAAATAAAAAGACAACTGTTGTATT
>DFBO01000168.1:1021-2521 GCA_002366675.1 Flavobacteriaceae bacterium UBA3078 | reverse complement strand
TGTCCTTTGTTATAGGAAAGGGCTTTTGGTATTTAAATTCAGACATATTATATAATTTTATGATAATTTATGATTAACTCATACAAATATACAATGGAAGATGAATATAGTTGTTAAAAAAATAAAGAATATCGTATTTTTATAAAGTCACTTTAGTAACACTTTTTAAATGGAATTACTGTATTTTATAAAATACAAAAAACCAGAACAATTAAGTGTTCTGGTTTCATTTAATGAATATCTTACAAACCTATTTTAGAACAATTTTTAAAAATGAACTTAGTTAATCAACTCAAAAGATTGTTTTGCTATTTCAACTTCTTCATTTGTAGGAACAATTAAAATCTTTGTTTTAGAGTTTACTTTATGAATTTCAGTAATTTCTTTGGCTCTAATATTATTTTTTTCAGCGTCTAATTCAATTCCTAAATATTCAAGGTCAGTACACACTAACTTTCTAATAACATCTGAATTTTCCCCAATTCCTGCAGTAAAAATTATTGAATCTAGGCCATTCATTATTGCAGCATAAGAACCAATATATTTTTTTATTCTATAAGCATTCATATCTAATGCTAGCTGACATTCTTTATTTCCTTTTTTTGCCTCAGATTCAATATCACGTAAATCGCTAAAACCCGTTAGACCAAGCATACCACTTTTCTTTTGAAGCATATTGTTTACTTCATCTAATTTATAGCCAAGACTATTTACCAAATAAAAAATTATAGCGTGATCAATATCTCCACTTCTACTTCCCATAATTAGCCCAGTAACTGGTCCAAAACCTAAAGTGTGATCTATACTTTTACCGTTTTTAACAGCAGTCATACTACAACCATTTCCAAGATGGATAGTAATAATTTTTGAATTTTCAATTCCTAAATGTTCTATAGTTTTTTCAGAAACATATTTATGGCTTGTTCCATGAAAACCATATAGACGAATATTTTCTTCAGTTAAAAATTTATTAGGAATGGCATATTTATAAGCTTCAATAGGAATTGTTTGATGAAAAGCAGTATCAAAAACCGCAATTTGCTTTGCATTAGGGAACATAGTTTCTGCAACCATAATACCTTCATAATTTGCCGGATTATGTTGTGGAGCAAGCGAAAATAATGCTTTAATTTTATCTTTTACCTCTTGTGTTACTACTGTTGTTTTAGAAAAAGTACTTCCTCCATGAACAACTCTATGACCTACTGCTTCAATTTCTGAAGTCGATTTTAATACCCCAACTTTTTTATCTAATAATAGATTTACAATCTTTTCTAATCCAACTTTATGATTGCCTATTGTTGTTACTTCATCAATTTTATTTGTTGAAGATTTAAAATGAATTTCAGCATCAGCTAAACCAATTCTTTCAACCAACCCTGAACAAATAACTTCTTCTTGTGGCATATTAAATAACTGGTATTTAATAGATGAACTCCCTGAATTTATAACTAAAACTTTCATTATATTCCTTGGGCTTGTATTGCTGTTAAAACAACA
>DFBO01000168.1:0-931 GCA_002366675.1 Flavobacteriaceae bacterium UBA3078 | reverse complement strand
TAATACGTTTGCTTGTCCTGCAACCTCTGAATCTGGCAATTTACTTTTACCAACTGTTGCATCAACTGCGGCGTCATATTGTATTGGACCTTCGATTTTTAAATCTGGACGTAATTCTTTAACAATTTCTGTTGCTCTTCTAACAATATCAACATCCTCTCCTTTTCCTGAAGAGCCAGAAGAGTATGAAAGCATTGCAATTTTTGGATCCATTCCAAAATTTATACTTGAATCTGCTGAAGAAATTGCAATCTCTGCTAATTGCTCTGCATTAGGATTCGGGTTTATTGCACAATCTCCAAAAACAGAAACTCTATCTTCTAAACACATGAAGAAAATTGAAGAAACTACTGATACCCCAGGTCTAGTTTTAATAAATTGCAATGCTGGTTTAATAGTATGTTGAGTAGTATGAGCAGCTCCAGAAACCATTCCGTCAGCCAAACCTTTATAAACCATCATGGTACCAAAGTAAGAAACATCACCTATTAAATCTTCGGCCATATCAATTGTTAAACCTTTGTTTTTTCTTAATTCATAAAGGGTATTTGCAAAATCTTGAAAATATTCAGATTTAATTGGATTGATAACTTCTACCTTATTTAAATCTAATTTTAAACCAAGTCTTAGTATTTTATTTTCAATTTTTGCATAATCACCTAAAATAGTTAAGTCAACAATATCCATTTCTACCAATCTACAAGCTGCAGAAATAATTCTATCATCATTCCCTTCAGGTAGTACAATATGCTTACGCACAGTTTTAGCTCTTTTCAATAAATTATATTGAAACATTCTAGGAGTAATACCATCATTATTTTCAAATGAAATTAATTTCTCATTTAATTTATCAACTTCAATATATTTATCAAAAGTATTTAATGACGTTACTATTTTTTGCTTATTACCTGCATACATATGTGAACGTACA
>DFBO01000134.1 GCA_002366675.1 Flavobacteriaceae bacterium UBA3078 | reverse complement strand
AACGGTTTAGAGCATGAAAAGTAGCGGATTTGAAACCGAGATTTTTCATAGCTTTTAATTTTTGTTTAAATTTAGTTTAATTTTTCTATTTACCATAAAATAAGCAATTTTTTATGCGCATTGTTGGCTAATGTATTACTATAAATCACAAAAAAAGACAAAGTCGAAAATCAAGTATCGTAGAGGTTCAAGTCTCTGCTGGCGGTTTAGATGACAAAATTAAATAAGACAACAGCTCATTAAAATACCATTTAAAAAAGGTAAATTTTTCCAATAATTTTTTTCTTTTCAGATCTATTTTTTCTTTAGAATTCTTTTATAACTATCTTTAAAAACACACCACTTAGATAAAACGGTATCGTAAACTCTCAAGACTTACATTCAGGTCTTAAAAGACAAAACCAAATAAGAGACCGACTTTTAACCATACCAATCAAAAATTATGAATTGATTTTTAATTGTTGAGGTTATCAGTTGAGGTTTCCTTAATTTTTCTCTCAAACTTCAATCGACATATATTTGCCAACGTGTTTGTGTATGATTTCGTTGCGTGTTTAAGCAACTAAATTAGCAAATACAAACCAAATAGAAAATCCGCGAGGATTTTCGTAAGTAGGCGAGTACTAGCAATGAATTATACACGGTGTTAGCCCACGTTTTCTATCAGTTCTTTCAATTTTTGATATTCAGGTTCATCCAAAATATCGTATTCATTCGTTGTTGCAAGTAAAATAGCATTTCTGCATTCCTCAATTCTGCGTAATACAGGCAAAACGATACTCTTTCCGTGATTAATATACTTTTTCATATCACTTGCAGAAGTTGGGATTTTATATCCATCTCTACTACTTGCTATTAGAATTCCTTTATCTCTTAAATGTCCAACTACTTTAGAACTAAAACGTTCTTTACTTAACGGACTTTGTCTATTTACACTTAAATGTCGAACAAATTCTGCTGACGTTGTAAATTTTCTTGGATGATTTGATTGATGATATAGAAGTAATAATTTGAGAAAATTAATTCTATCACGATTATCTGGTGTATTTCCGGTTGTTTTATCGATAAAGTCAAATGCTCTATTCAGACCAAGAGTAGCAATCGTTTCATCATATTCACTAAAAGTTCCTTTTTCACTAAATTCCTCCGATTTATATTCTTTTGGGAAATGGTTTAGACTAATCAGTTTATCATTAATCAATTCAGCAAATTCAGATGATTTGTCCGATTTTTTCAGTTCGTCAAATATATAGCCTAAAGTTCCAGCCATCATATCTGCTAATTGCACGCCTAAATCATTATGACTTTTTTGTACTTGAAAGTCAGAACCTGCAAATAGATTTCTAATATGATTTTTTTCAACGTATTTTTTGAAACTCCTCATAAAATCATTTCCTCCGTGTTCGTCAACTTTTAATTCAAGTTGTGGGAAAGTCCGATAAAGTTCCTTGTATAGAATTCCGTTTAAGTATTTATAGAATGACTGTTTGTATTTAAAACCTTCTCCAAATAATTTTCTCTTGTCTATTACTACCGCATAAACAGAGAAATTCACTTTTTTAAGTTCTTTTAAAATGAGGATTCTACGCTTATGGTTCTTTGATACTTTATTAGATTTTATTTCGCCTGTTTGAAAAAATCGCTTTCTAATTTCCTCAAGTTGACTTTGGATTTTCCCTAACTCATCTTGATTCATAATCACACTTGCAATTATGAAATGACTTCCTTGAGTATCAAAATCAAAGGAATTATTTCCAAATTCGTCTGCAAATGCTATTACTTTCTTCATAGTTCCTCAAATGTGGGCTAACGAATGTGAATATGAATAGTGCGGTTTGTTTGCAGTATTTTTCACATCAATTTTGAAGTAAATTTAATAATATAAATTAACTATCAACTAAATTATAGCATTATTTATATGCTAACAGTTGCTAAATGTTTTAGCAGTTAATAACTGAATTAATCAAACAACTTTACACGCTATTTTATTTTTTTAGCGTTGGCAAAATTGTTTTGAAAAAACAAAATAATAATTATCGTAAATTAAGACAAGGTTAGTATTAAATTACTAGCCTTTTTTTGTGTCTAAAATTTACGGTGTAAAATCGTATGAATTATGAGAACGAAATCAGAGCATAAATCACAATACTCAAAATTGACAAACCGAAAGAAACGTAGTAAACTTTTCTTAATCTATCGTAAAATTTGTCGGATGGAACGGAGATTAGCGTGGAATCTTCCTTGCTGCCGCCCAGTAATCTCTCTTTTTTATTCGAAGTTTCTTTTAGAGCAGAATCCAGAATATTTATATTCTCGTAAAGCAAGATTACGCCAAGTAGGATGCATAGTCCTAACGTTCCAATTACCATAATAAATGATATTAATTCACATTTATCAATAATCTTACCGCTTTTAAGAGAAATCAATATTCCTAATAACGTTGTGCAGATTATCAATATCTGTTTTGTGAATAATTGTTTCTCATGTAATATTCTATCAGTTAATTTACCTGTATATTCATCGTGATTCAATCTTATTTGGCGTTTATCGTTTTCTGTCATAGTTTTAATTTTTACGATTCAATGATAAAAAAGAGGGAGGAAAAAAATAAAAGGTTTATTAGTTGGATTATTCTATTTAGTGTCATCTGGCTAATATATTTTGCAACGTGTTTGTGTATGGTTAGTTGCGTGTTTAAGCAACTAATTTAGTAAACAAAAACGTGCTAGAGAAAATTCCGAAGGAATTTTCCAAGTAGGCAATTGCCCAAGCAATTAATTATACACGTTGTTGTGTGTAGTACTTTATTTTTCATTAAATTTTAATTCAATAATTTCTTTTTCGAACTCAAACAAGAATGTTATTTCTTGGCTTGAAATCAAATAACCAAATCCTTTTATGTCTCTATATGTGTATTTGTTTTGCTCGTTATAGCTGTAAATATTTTTTTTTGGTTTTTTGTATGTAGCAATTATTGAATTGTTCGTAATAATTCCACTTATAGAATGTTTTTCCTCTCCAATCTCCCAAGACAGGTCAATAACATTATTGTTTTGTGTAATTAATACAGGTGTTTCCTTTAAATGCCATTTATTTGAAATTTTAATTTTTATTGACTTGTGTGTAAATATTGCATTACCAAAATGGTTGAAAAACCTGTATTTTCTATTTGCTTTTTTTATTATTTTCTCTTCAAGTTCCTTTTCTCCTTTGATTTTGGCTTTAATTGAAGATGTAGCACTATAAACATTTTCGTGAGTGTTTTCAAATTCGTCTGCTTTATCTAAATATTCTTCAGCTTCTTTTACGAATCCAAGATGAATTAATTGATAAGCAATATTTGAACCAGCAAGACTATTATTTAATTCAAATGCCTTTTTATATTGTTCTATTGATTTAATTTCTAAACCAAGATTTTTATATGCAACTCCAATATTATTTAAAGCATTCTGGTCTTTTGAATTAAATCCCAATAGTTTCTTATATAATAGAAATCCCAAATCTTTTAAGCCATCTTCGGTTTCACTATAACTATAAGCTGACTCAAATAGTAAATAAGTATTATTAGGTGATAATTCCAAGGCTTTTTGATATGCAACCGATTCCAATAATTTGTTATCAGTTTTTTTGTAGTAATTCGCTAATGCTCGATATAAGGTAGTTTTTGGTTCTTTTTCATTAATAGAATCTATATTTTTAATTATTATTTCAAGAGACTCTTTTTGATTGTCATTTTCCAAATAATACTCTGAAATTTTTGATATACAATATGCCTTTTGATTATTATCAGTAGTTATTTCAAATGCTTTACTGGCTAAATCTACTGCTTTTGGATAGTTGTTTGCTTCTTTATAAATTAGACTTAAATAATATAGTCCAAGTGATTTTTGTTCATTGTCATTTTCAATACCTAAAGTATAATTTTCTAATTCAGTAAATGCTGAAGTATCTCCATAATGATGCCTCCAATAATAGTTCTGAATTATTTCTTCTTTTCGTTTTTTGGAATTGTCTTCTTTTTCTAAAATCTTATCAAATAAATCTTTAGCTTCTTTGAATTTTCTTTCTCGTAGAGCTTCGTGATACAAAAATCGAATGTTGTTTTCCTCTTTTGCTTTAGGTAATTCTTCATTATCATCCTCAATTGCTTCGCCTGTTGGTTTTTCTTTTTCTTGGTTTATGACTTCATTTTCTTCTTTATTTTCTTTCCGATGAAGTTCAAATTCAGTTTCTCCTCTTTTTACTCTAACTTGAGTAAAATTGCTGACAAATGACCAAATAGTTTTCCATTTTACTATAAAAATAATAATGAAAAAAACCACCAAAAGAAACTTCCATTGACTTCCGATAGTTTTTATTATTTCAATTGTATTGTTGTTCATTTATATATCTAATTTTTGTTTTTTACGGTATTACACACAACGAGTTTTTATAAGAT
>DFBO01000139.1 GCA_002366675.1 Flavobacteriaceae bacterium UBA3078 | reverse complement strand
ATTAAAAGGTGGAGCTATAGAAACTGTAGAATTTATAAAAACAGATTTTGAAGTAACAGCAATTCTAGCTCCATTAAATAGTGCACCAACACCACCAGCAAGAGGTTCAGTTGATGTAATTTCAATTTATGGTGATGCATATACAAATGTTGCTGGAACTAATTACAATCCAGATTGGGGACAATCAGGTCAAGGAAGTGGATTTGCTGAATTTGATTTAAATGGTGATAAAATGTTGCAATACACTAATTTAAGCTATCAAGGTATTGGAATTGGAGAAACTATTGATGTTTCTGGAATGGAGTACTTACATATAGATGTTTGGACTGCCGATGTCCCAAAAATTGAAATTTCGCTTATTAATGGACAAGATGGTAATTCAACAGAAGCACCTGTATGGAGTGATTTAACTGCTGATGAATGGACAAGTATTGATATTCCAATTTCAGAATGGACTGAACAAGGACTTAGTATTAATGAGATTTTCCAATTAAAACTTGTTGATGAATGGCCTTGGCATGATGATAATGGCGTTAACAACTCTGGAACAGTATTTATTGATAATATATATTTTTGGAGAGAATCTACAGGTCCTCCTGTTGCTGGAGCATTACCAATTGACTTTGAGTATCAATTTGCTTTAAGTTCATTTGATGGTGGAGATATTTCAGTAGTTGCTAATCCAGATACAGATGGAAATTCTTCTATAAATGTAGCTCAATTAATTAAAGACGCTGGTCAAACTTGGGCAGGTTCAAAGATTACGGTAGATACACCATTTGAGATAGCAGAATCTATAACAGTAACAGCAAAAGTTTGGTCACCAAGAGTTGGTTTAAATTTATTAATGAAATTTGAAGATGCAGCACCTTGGCCAGACACAAAAGCTACTGCAGAGATAACTGCAACAACAACTGTTGCAAATGCTTGGGAAGAATTAACATTTACGGTTACAGGAGTTGACGCAAGTCTTGAATATTATAATCTTGTGTTAATTATGGACAATGGAACTGCAGGTGACGGGTCATCGGATTTTACAATATTTGTAGATGATATTGCAATAAATTAAAAGTATAATTTTTAAAATATAATGATGAAAAACATAAAATATATATTAGGTCTTTTTCTTACACTAGCATTTTTTGCTAGTTGTGAGGAAGAAACTTTCGAATTTGGAGATATTATTGCTCCATCTAATTTGCAAATTACTACTGAAATTGTTGGGCAAGATATTAATCCAACAGGTGATGGTAGTGGAGTAGTACATTTAAATGTTAAAGCTGACAATGCTATAACTTATAAGTTTGTATATAATGGAACAGAAAAAACTTCTGCTTCAGGTGAAATGACCTACAGTTTTGGAACAACAGGAACAGAAACTTATACGATAACTGTAGTAGCATTTGGTACAGCTGGTGCATCTTCTAGTGCATCTGTTCAATTAGATGTATTGGTATTGTATGAACCACCAGCAGATTTATTAACGATGTTAACAGCAGATAGTTCTAGAACTTGGAGAATAAAAGCAGAAGCTACAGGTCACTTTGGAGTTGGCCCAGGAGATGGTTTTGAACCAATATGGTGGTCTGCTGCTCCTTATGATAAAGAAGGTTTTGGCGCTTATGATGATGCATTTGAATTTAATGTTGATGGTACTTTTTCACATACAACTAATGGTGATACTTTTGGAAAATTACCAGCGATGGCTGCTGATTTAGGAGGTGATCAAGGGTTAGTTGGAGATAGTAATGATGAAGCTGTTTATGCATTAGATAACTATGAAGAAGGTTGGTCTTTATCAGCTCCTAATGGTCAGGAAACGTTAACATTTTCAAATATTGGTTACCACGGTTTTTATGTGGGTGGAGACCATAGTTACATGATTCAAGCAAGATCTGAAAATGAGATGAGCCTTCGTACTATAGGTGCAGGAGGACTAGCTTGGTACGTTATATTAATTGCAGATTAATATTAATTATTATTTAAAAAGAAGGGGTGTTAATTTACCCCTTCCTTTTAAATTTAATTTTTTAATTATAGAAATAATCGAATAGATGTTAAGTAGTATTAAAAAATATAAAGCATTACTTTTTATTGGACTATTTGTAGTGATTTTTACATCTTGTGGAGGAGGAAGTGATGATGTTGAAGTAATGGAAGATCCGGCAAATTTAGTGTTTGAAGCAAGTATTGTTGGTCAAGATTCAACGCATCCCTATGGTGATGGAAGTGGAACAGTAATTTTTAGCTTTTCAGCAAATAATACATCTTTATATAAGGTTAACCTAGGAAATGGAGAAACTTTAGAATCATCAAGTAATTCATTAACATACACTTATGTTGGTGGAGGTACTAATACATACAATGTTTACATATCAGCATATAATGGAAGTAAATTTATATCAACAAATATCAGTATTACAGTTAAGGTAAATACAAACTTACTTTGGTCTGATGAATTTAATTATACAGGTAGTCCAGATAGTGGTAAATGGAATTACAATATAGGAA
>DFBO01000062.1 GCA_002366675.1 Flavobacteriaceae bacterium UBA3078 | reverse complement strand
AAAGAGAATTGAAACCTTATTTTCTCAATTATGTGATCAATTTATGGTGAGAAGAAATTATGCAAAATCTTTTCAAGGTTTTAAAACTAGAATACTATCGAAATTAACCTCTTTAACTGCTATTCAATACATCAACAAGTTTATCTTTGATAGGAGTATTAACAACTTAAAAATTAACATTGTTTAAATGCACAACGAGTTTTTCATTTTATTATTTTTTAGTTTACAAGAATAGTTTGGGTTATGATTTTATCTTCTATTTGAACTTTGAAGATATAAACTCCAATTTTTAGATTTTTAATATTCAAACTGTTTGACTTATATGTTTTTACAATATTTCCGTAAATATCATACAATACTGCTTTTACAATATTGTGATCTTTGACTTTTTCTTTTTTAGGATTGTCATTACTTGTTCTTAAACAAGGGTTAATAATTTTAAAAGTTGAATATTCTTTTTCATTTGTTTTGTAGATTTTATAATAATCATCACAAGGTAATGGTACAGGAGGTGCAATATCTTTGTATACAAAAGTTGTGTCACAAGCATTTACAACTTTTATTCTTGAGTTAATAATCCAATTAGTGCTATTACCATGTGCCAAATTATCGAAACTATTTATTGCTGTGCCCATATTAGCATTACCTGTTGTTGATAGTGTCTCCCATTCAATATACGTAATATTTTGTTTATGAATATCTGAATTTATTCCTTCAAGTTCTAAATATACATAGTTTACATCTGGAGTAAACTTTACATCAAATTTAGGTTTTCCTATCCAAATATCTTTTTGATATGTAGTTCCTCCAATTGTTGTTTTAACAAAAGCAACTCTATTTATTGAAGTATTAATTGGTTTTACTATAATACTATTTGATGTTGTACTAATAGTTTGCAAATTGGATGATTTTATAAAAGTGGCATTACCACAAGAAATAGAATAAGTTGTAGTTTCAGAACTGCAAATAGTCTCTTTCCCCAAAAGTGCTGTTACAGAACAACTACAATTTACGGTAGACTGTAAAAATGAAGTATTTAAGATTGCATCCCTCATCCTAATTGCTTGACCATCTGTAAAGTGATTCAGACAATTAGGACTTGTGTAAGACATAATATTTTCTGTGTCAGGATTATAACCATCTCCTTTTGTATAATTACAATTTTGATCGACATAATAAGGATTAATAGGATTTGAACTGTTTAGTAATCCAGAATCTGGTGGAGTATCGCATATTTGATCTCCTGCATAGGTGCAATTATCTGCATTTTCAACACCAAATTGTGTTGAATGAGTATGAAGTAAATTTAAGCAATGTCCCATTTCGTGTGAAATAATACCTGAATCGGAATACTCTTTCGTAATTACAATGCTTTGACTCAAAACTTTAGCGGCTTTTCCAATAAATCCAACAGCAGAATTTACAAGGTAGATATTAATTGCATTTGGGTTGTTGTTAATTGCAATCAAATTGTCAAATTCAGAAGGATAAACTTCGATATAAGTCGAGTTGTCAATAAAATCAGAGCCAAAATTATTGAAACTTATATTGTGAGCAGAAAAATCTTGATTCAGCCTAGAAATTATGTCATCCATATTTATTTGCTCTTAATAAATTATCTTCAACACCGTTATCATCCCTTATAGTATGAAAATAGACATTTAGACACAAATCTGATTCTGTGGGAGGATTTCCATATTTCATTCTTGATAGAGAAGAAATTTTTTGATAAGTGCTATTAGTATCAGTTCCACAAAATTCTTGTGAAAAAGATTGATTGATAAATAAAATTAGTGTAATTAGTAGTGCAATTTTTGTTTTCATAGTTTTTTTAATTAAGTTGAAATTGCTGGATTCAATGTTCTAACGTAACAAATGTTGCTTTTTTTTAGTGAGTCTAAGCTACAAATTTCAGTTCAGAATCCAATATTTCTTTAGGTGTTTTATAACCAATAATTTTCCGAGGTCTGTTATTGAGTTTTTCTTGTATTATTTGTAACATTTTTTCGTTGATTTTATTGAAGTCAGTTCCTTTAGGGAGGTATCTTCTAATAAGCCCATTAGTATTTTCATTGGTTCCTCTTTCCCAGGAAGAATATGGATGAGCGAAGTAGATTTTCATACCCGTTTTTTGAGTTATTTTTTCGTGTTTAGCCATTTCAATACCGTTGTCATAAGTCATAGTTTTTTTGAATAAAGAGTTTAATTGATTTAATTTTTTGGAGAACATTTTAGCGACTTCCTCCGATTTTTTACTTTTAAGTTTTATAATAATAGTGTATCTAGATTTACGTTCTACAATTGTTCCAATAGCACTTTTATGATTTTTACCAATGATTAAATCTCCTTCCCAGTGTCCGATTTCATTTCTAAGTTCAATATGCTTAGGTCTGTTATCAATACTGACTTGATTCAGAATCTTACTTCCAGTTCCACGTCTTTTTTTAGGAGGTCTTCGATGTATTTTTTTACGTACAAGTAGTTTGATAAGTTTTTTGTTTAAACTAGCTTGTGGACGTGTATAAATGTATCTGTAAATAGATTCGTGCGATATTGACATAATAGGATCATTAGGATAGTTATCTTTTATTCGTCCAGCAATTTGTTCTGGAGTCCAATTAGAAAGCAGTCCTTTATAAACATAAAATTTAAGTTGTTTATAGGTTGAGATTTTGTCAAGGTTTTTTTTATTTAAATAATCATCTTTAGCGTTCCAATGA
>DFBO01000183.1 GCA_002366675.1 Flavobacteriaceae bacterium UBA3078 | reverse complement strand
TTCCAGGTAAAAATGTAAAAATAGAAGAGGAAAGCGAAATGTTCCTGCAGGTTGAAGAAGATACTACGGTAACCGCATTGGTACAGTGAATTCGTATCGAGTATCGCGTATTGCGTGAAGAAGATAGGATAATAGTTACCCGGTTAGCCAGTTTTCCAGTTAATAGGTTTCGGGTTGCAAGATTATTTGGTTAACTTGTTTACCGGTTATAAGATATAAAATACGAGATGAAACCGTAGGACAGGCGTCCCGCCTGTCTATGTAAATGTAGGGGCTTGTTTCCTGTCTGCGTGCGTACAGGCCAGGTATATATCAAACCCGTCTGTTTTTCCGTCATTCCCGCGTCTCTTTATGTCATTCCTACGAAAGCAGGAACCCAGAGCATTTCTACCCACATATATGAATTAAATTAACTGGCAAACTGGTTAACTAACAAAATTATTTTTTTTCTTATGTATTTATTCTTTGTGTTTTCTTTACTAAATACTATTCACTAACGACTAACGACTATTTTAGTATTCCACTATCGTAAAAGTCGAATTATTCGGATAGATCTGAACATCCTGAACAGCACCATAAGAAAAAACCCAATCCTTTACATAGAGATATGCTTCCTGTAAACTAACCATGGTATTCAGATTAGTATCTGCCGGGTAACTACCAGAATAGCCGCAGCCATCACATAAAGCCATAGTAAATACTCCAAAAGGATCGCCTTCTGCTGGTTGTATTTCGTAACATTCCTGATAATAATGGCAGGAAGTCAAGACTTTATATTCATTTGTGGTAAGCAATCCTCTAAGTTGGGCTTTGGAAAAGATATTGATAACCTCATCATTAAAAGATTCTAATTCTTCTTTAGAAATTATTGTTTTATCTATTGTCTTTCCGATAAATCCCCCGGAATGACAGGAATCAAGAAAAACCACTTTGGTGCCCGGAATAGTACTCAAAGCGTTTTCTAATTCATTTACACTGATTACCGAATCTACCAAAGAAGTCATATCAGCAGGGCAAAGGTAGGAAGTATTCCCTACTAGAGCTCCATGCCCAGTAAAATAAAAATAAGAAATATCATTACTGTCTGTTCCCGAAAAGGTAGAAGAAATACTCTGCAGAATATTTGATTTTGTCGCCTGCCAATCTTTCAGATAAGTGATATTGGAAAAAGTTGTATTTGATATACCAAATTTACATTGTTGTAAAATTTGACCTATTCTATCTACATCATAAGGAGGAGCGTTTAAGTCATTATCGCTACCTTGAATATAATCTCCGACTCCCACGCAGAGAGCCCGATATACTACTTCATTTTGAGTAACTGTCCCGACGGTAATTTCTGCTGATGTGGTTTTGGTAACTCCGTTTTCAGTATAAGATATCGTAATAGTAGCAGAACCATCAGCTACAGCCGTAACGGTTCCGCTACTACTTACGGTAGCACAATCAGGATTGCTTGAACTGTAATTACAGGCAGTAAGGCCAATATTTGCCGAGCTGGAGTCAGAATAGTAGGCAGTAACCGAATCGAAGGCCTGTGATTCTCCCATGCTTAAATTTATAACTGAAGGCAAGACTTCAATGTAGCTAAGGATAGCAGGAGTAATCGATGTAGTGGTTACATTTATAGTTATAAAATCATTCTTACTTATTACGCCCTCCGTGTAAATTACTAAAATAGCAGCCGTACCAGTTGATATTCCAGTAATTAATCCATTTGAATTTGCGGTAGCGCAAGAGGGGTTATAACTATAATAAGTACAATAGCTAAGAGGGATATTTGCAGTACTTGAATCAGAATAATAAGCGGTAACTGAAACAATATATTGCGATTCTCCTTCCTCTAAATCCATAGTATCAGGTTGGACCACAATTTCACTAAGATAAGCAGGTAAAACCGGAGGGGTGGATGTCGCAGGAGGAGTAGGAGGATAGGGGTATTCCCAGCACCCCGCAAATAATAATAAACTTAATATTAGAGTTATTAGCAGGATTAATAAATTCTTATTTGGTGATATATGGTTATTCATAGGTCATAACCTCTATTTGTAAAAAGATTATCTTATATTACTTATATTCGACAATCTTTTAAAAAATCCTCTTTTTTAAAAGATATTTTTGCATAAAAAAGATAGGCTACTTGAATCTAAAAGATAGATATAAAAGGTAGCCTATCCTTTTTTACTTTTTACTAATTTTAATATTTTATATTAGTTTGAAGTTGTTTATTGGGATTGAATTACTGATTAAGGATAAAGATATACATAATTTACTCCAGCACTTATGTATTGTGTAACAGAATCGTAGCCCCAAGTCCATCCCCAGTCATCAATTGCTTCGAAGAAATGATTGCCTATTGAAACGTTATATAATGTGTAAGTGCCTGTATATATATTATCAAATTCTTGGATGTAATCCATATAAATGTCGGTTGCCGCCCAACTACCTGTAGAAACATAGATATAAACTGTTCCTGTGGTAGGGGGGATAAATGTAGGATAACATCCTGTAAACCCAATGACCAATAGGGCTATTAATATTAATACTAAAATACCTTTTATTAAAACATTCTTTTTCATGAAAATTTACCTCCTTTAGTAAGTTACTTAAAACTATCCTCCCTTCTTCATTTATTTAACTTATTATAAATTTCTACGCCCCCTTTTAAAAATCCTTCTTTTTTTTAGAATTTTTTTAATTTTTTTTTAAAATCATTCAATATTTCTAAATATTTAGACTTTAGGTTTGTAATATGCTATATTATTTAAAATAACAAAAAATAAATTTGCGATGTCTTTGTAAGTAACTATTTTTCGTTTCATTAATCTATAAAAATCCGTAGGATATGATGAATCGCCTACATTAAAAGCAATAGTTTATTTAAAGTGTTTTTTTAATATAAATGTTATTTGTAAACTGTAATATTGTATAGAATGTTTTTATTGTTCTATATTTTCGCAAAAAAATGTGAATTTACGTAATACTCAATACGCGATACACGATATTAAATTTATACTATACACTCTATGCTATACTATATACTAACGACTATTTTAACTGGTTAACTGATATTTATCTTAATCTTAACTAGCTAACTAAGTAACTAGCTAACCAAGATAGTATTAAATTTTGAATTATGATTTTTCGCTTTAAGTTTTTAGTTTTATACTGATAACTGAAAACTTTCAAC
>DFBO01000119.1:6302-6790 GCA_002366675.1 Flavobacteriaceae bacterium UBA3078 | reverse complement strand
GTAACTGTATTAACAACTGCTAGTACAGTCTTTACAACTACGAATACATGTGATGGAGGAACCGTAACGATAACAGGAGATACAGGAGGAACCTTTGCATTCAATCCAGTTCCAAGCGATACAGCAACAATTAATCCAGCAACAGGAACAGTATCAGGAGGCACATCTGGAGCAACCTATACCATTGAATATACAATTTCAGGCGCATGTGGATCAAGTAGTACAGAAAATATAACAGTCCTTCCTGCAGAGAATGCTACGTTTACAGCAACAGATACATGTGATGGAGGAACCGTAACGATAACAGGAGATGCTGGAGGAACGTTTGCATTCAATCCAGTTCCAAGTGATGGAGCAAGTATAAATTCAGCTACAGGATTAGTAACAGGAGGTACACCAGGAGCAACCTATACCATAGAATATACAACACCAGGAGCTTGCTTTGCTTCAAGCACACAGAATATAACAGTTCTACCAGCAGAAGATGC
>DFBO01000119.1:0-6210 GCA_002366675.1 Flavobacteriaceae bacterium UBA3078 | reverse complement strand
AATATACAACTTCAGGAGCATGTTTTGCTTCTAGTACTCAAAATATTACTGTTATACCAACTGAAGATGCTTCATTTACAGCAACAGCTGATTGTGATGGAGGAACCGTAACGATAACAGGAGATACAGGAGGAACTTTTGCTTTCAATCCAGTTCCAAGTGATGGCGCAAGTATTGATCCAGCAACAGGAACAGTATCAGGAGGAACATCAGGAGCAACCTATACCATAGAATATACAACACCAGGAGCTTGTTTTGCCTCAAGTACACAAAATATTACTGTGCAATCTTTACCAGTAATAGTTAATCCATCACCATTGGTTTCATGTGATGAGAATGTAATTGATGGAATGACTGAAATGGATTTAACACTTAAAGACAATGAAATTACTGCAGGTAATACGAATTATATAGTTACCTATCATAATAACTTAGCAGATGCTATAGCTGGAACACCAGAAGTTACACCTTCATCAACTGCTTATATTGGAACAGATGGAGAAATAGTCTATGTTAGAGTTGAAGATATAAATACAGGATGTTATGATACGACTACTTTAACATTAAATGTAGTAACAGGACCACCTGTTAGTACACCATTACCTTTATATGATTGTGATGAAGATAATGATAATCTAGGAAGCTTTGATTTGTCCCCAGTTAGAGATGATATTTTAGCAACGGATCCTACATTAGTAGTCACTTTTCATTTAACGCTTCAAAATGCATTGGATGATGTTAATCCTCAAGGAGATTCTTTATCTAATGTAGCAGGACAAATTATTTATGTAAGAGTTGAATTTGGCTCTGGAATTGATTGTGCAACAATTGTTGAATTACAGCTTATTGTTGAGCCAGCTCCAGAAATTCCAACAGATATTGCTCCTTATGTAGTTTGTGATGATGATTTAGATGGAATAGCCACATTTAATTTAACGACCATGGATGCTACTATTTATGGATCACAAAATCCAGCTAATTACACATTGACTTATCATGAGTCAATGTCAGATGCAGAATCTACTCCTAGTATGAACCCTATAATTGAACCAGATTTATCAAATTATATGTCTGGCAATACAACTATTTATGTTCGTCTAGAAGGTTCAAATGGTTGTGTTAGTGTAGGTCAATTTGATTTGATTGTTAATCTATTACCTGATATCCCAGCTGAAGCTCAAGATGTAATTTTTGAAATATGTGATGATTCTTCAGATAATGATGGATATGCGATTTTTGATTTAACGACTCAAAATGATGGTTTAACTGGAGGCGATGTAACATTAGATGTGAATTACTTTGAGACTATGGCAGATATCCCAAATAATCCAATTTCAGATTATACAGCTTATAATAATGTTTCTATTGGAGGTTTGCCTCACAATCCACAAACAATATTTGTAACTGTAACCGAAACAACTAGTGGTGGTAATTGTTATTCTTTAACCAGTTTAACTTTAGTAGTAAACACATTACCAACACCAAATGATGTTTTACCTGATTTAGTGGCATGTGATGATAATAATTCCGGAGATTTACAAGAAGAATTTGATTTGACTCAAAATGAAGGATTGATGCTGAATGATTTTGATGAAACAGTTTCTTACCATGAAACACTTGGTGATGCTGAATTAGGAGAAAATCCTATAGCCAGTGCAACGGCTTATGCCAATATATCAGCACCACAAACTATTTACGTTCGCGTTACCAATACTGGTGACCCTAGTGATGCTTCTGATGAAGGAACAGGGTGTTACACTATTATAACATTTGATTTAATTGTTAATCCAGCTCCAGAGTTTAATATAGATGATTTATATATTATCTGTATTAACTTAAATGGTACTGAAGTAATTGGTAACCCTACAATCGATACTGGATTAAGTGCAAGTCAATATACTTTTCAATGGGTTGAAGATGGAGATCCATCAATAGTTTTAGGTACTGATTCAATTTTTATGCCAACTGTAGAAGGTAATTATACAGTTACTGTGACAAATATTAATAGTCTATGTATGAGTTCAGATTCTACTGTAGTAGAATTAAGTTCTCCACCAACTGTTACTGCTACACTTGCAACTGAAGCATTTGCAAACAACAATATCATTCAAGTTACAGCAACTGGTGATGGAGCAGCATTGTTTGAATTTAGTATAGATAATGGTCCTTGGTTAAGTAATGAGCCAAACTCTAACACCTATACGTTTAACGATGTGTTATTTGGAGAGCATGTTATACAGGCTAGAGATATTAATGGCTGTGGTATTGCAAGTGATGTTGTATTAGTAATGGATTATCCATTATTTTTCACGCCAAATAATGATGGTTATAATGATACATGGAAAATCTTTGGAATTGAAAATCAATTTGATGCCAAAATCTTTATATATGACCGTTATGGTAAACTATTAAAGCAATTAAGTCCAACAGGACCAGGTTGGGATGGAACTTATAATGGTGAATTATTACCTTCAAGTGATTATTGGTTTACTATTGATTATAGAGAATTAGGGGAAAGTGAAGGTGCGCAAAAACAGTTTAAAGCACACTTTAGTCTAAAAAGATAAATATTACTTTATAAAAAGATTAAGTTTGTACTAGTATTACTATTACAGATTTAATCTTTTTTATGTCGTTTTGTAAAAAAATAAGTATCCTAATTATCTTTTTCGGTTTGTCTAATGTTATTTTTAGTCAAACTGGAGGAGCAAGTATTTGTACAGATGCAGAACCTATCTGTAGTTCATCTGAATTTTCTTTTTTAAATACATCAAATGGTACTTCGGCTGAAGTAGGTCCTGATTATGGTTGCTTATTAACACAACCAAATCCAGCTTGGTTTTTTTTACGAATAGCCCAAAGTGGAGATGTTAATTTAATTATAGAACAAAGCGAAGCTCTTGGAGGATCACCAAGTCTTGATGTAGATTTTATTCTATATGGCCCTTTTTTAAATGTAGTTGAAGCTTGTGATACTAGTTTAACAGCTTCAAACACCATTGATTGTAGTTATTCTCCAAATGGAATAGAAAATGCAAATATTCCAAATGCAGTTTCAGGGCAATTTTATTTGTTATTAGTTACTAATTTTTCTGGTTCTGCAGGGTTTATAAGTATTCAGCAACTAACTGGAGAAGGTTCGACTGATTGTGCAATTTTAGAAGGATTTAAAGCTTGTGAAGGTGAGGCATTTACATTAGATGCAACGACCCCTAATGCTGTAAATTACATGTGGTATGAAGAAGATGCATCCAATCCAGGTAATTATATATTGTTGAGTGGAGTTAATTCTGCAACTTATGATGTTTATGATTCTAAAAATTATAGAGCTAGTGCATTAGATAATACTGGAGGTTTAATTCAGCTTTACGAATATAATGTTGAATTTCTTGCTACTCCGTCATTTCCTTCTAGCATACTACCTTATGTGATTTGTGATAATTTAAATGAAAATGATGGGACTGGTGAATTTGATCTAAGCACTAAAACATCAGAAATTTTGAATGGTTTGGATGCTACATTGTATTCAGTAGCATATTATGAAACAGACGCAGATGCGCAATCAGAAGAAAATAGCTTACCTAATATCTATAATAATATAGCTAACCCACAAAATATTTTTGTTAGAATAGAGAATTCATCTTCTAATGTAGTAAACTGTTATGATGTAGGTTCTTTTAGTTTAGAAGTGAATCTTTTGCCAGATATTAATTTAAACGAAACTCACATTTTATGTGTAAATAAAAATGGAACAGAAGTTATTAGTAATCCAATTTTGGATACTGGATTAAATGAAATTGAATATACTTTTCAATGGATAGAAACTAATAATCCAACAAATATATTATCATCACAATCATTTTTTGAACCTTTACAAGAAGGAATGTATTCTGTGATAGTTGCAGAAATATTTACAGGTTGTATTAATGAAGCAACTACTACAGTTTTGGAAAGTTCACCACCAATTTTAACTACAGAAGTTGTTACTCAAGCTTTTGATAATAACCATATAATTCAAGTTAATGCTATAGGAGACGGAATTGCATTGTTTGAATTTAGTATAGATAATGGTCCATGGTTAAGTAACGAACCTAATTCTAATAGTTTTGCATTCTCAAATGTGACTTTTGGAGAACATATTATTCAAGCTAGAGATATTAATGGTTGTGGTTTCTCGGAAAGTGTTGATTTAATTGTAGGTTTTCCTAAAATTTTCACACCAAATAACGATGGATATAATGATACATGGCAAATTTTTGGTATCGAAAATCAATTTGATGCTGTTGTTTTTATTTTCGATCAATATGGAAAATTGCTCAAACAAATAAGTCCTGCAGGCGTTGGTTGGGATGGTACTTTTAACGGTAAATTACTGCCAAGTGATGATTATTGGTTTTTAATTAAATATAGAGAGTTTGGTGAAACTGAAGGAGCCCAAAAACAATTTAAATCTCACTTTACTCTAAAACGATAAAATTTCCAGTGTATTTATAGGTTAAAGCCTACCGTAAAAACCACATTTGTTAGTTTTGAATCTATTGAGGCTATACTTGGAAAGCCTGAATTATTAAATAAACGATATTCTGAAGATTGTTTTGATTGATCAAAGGCCATATCGATTTTAAAATTTCCAAAACTATATCCTAAACCTAAAGAATATCCTTTTAAGTCACTTAAGGTACTTCCATTTTTATACGGGCTTTCTTCTAATCGATATCCACCTCTAAGGCTAAGTTGTTTTAGTCTAATTTCTCCACCAATTTTATATGTAGAAGCTGTAGTTAGTTGGTTATTTATAGCATTATTTTGTCCAGCAAAATAAGGGTCTGAAGTTGGCTTGAACTTAGTGTTACTATAATCTTTTAATGAATAATCAAAACTTATTAACCCATATTCCCCAAATACATAAGCTAAACTACCTGTGTATTTTCCTGGTGATTGAATATTATAAGCAGGATAAATATTGATAATATTTGAGACATAACTAATTTCAGGATCAGCAATGTTTGAATCTATATTTTGTATGAGCTCTTCCTCAATTCTATACCAAGTTGGTGAATTGTATGATAAACCTAACCTTAAATCGTTTGTTATTTTTGCAATAGCCCCTAATTGAAAAGAGAATCCAGAGCCAAAGGTTGAAAGCCAATTTTCAAAAATAATATTATTAGCTAAAGAATCTGGGTCGTTATTGTTTTCATAAAAACTAGTAAACTCTTCGTAATTAATAAAATGAGTATTTAGATTAACTCCTAGGTATAACCTATCTTTAAAAGCAGTGGAAAAATTTAAAGAGAATTTCCCATTATAACCAGTTGATGCATAATAATATTCTTGATAAAAAGATGAAGCTGGTTCCGTATTGGATAAATAATTAGTTTCATCGTCATTTGTTTCGTTATCTAAATTGACAGGATCGATAATTCCTGCCCAATAACCTAAAAACACTTGTTGAACAGGATAGCCATAATTAGGACTTGCTCCTATATTGGCATATGCATCTTCTATATATTCTCCTGGTTGTAGTTTTAATACGCTAAAAGGAATGGATTGGTTTTCAGTAATATCTAAAAAATATCTGTCAATTGAAGTAGAATTATTTCCATTTGCAAACCAATCGTTGTTATAATTTTGAATCTTATCATAAGCAGCACTAAAAGCAAATTTTGACCAGTTTGAATTGGTGTTACTATTTTTAAAAACAAATGCAGCACCTGTTTGATTTAAATCAACATTAAATTCTTTAGAAGTGTTCGTTCTATTAAAATATTGGACATCATTTTTTACATTGTTATTAGAAAGAGAAGCAGAAAGATGGCTGCTATTAAATACAGCTGAACCAGCTGGATTAATGCTTACTGCACTCATGTCTCCACCTAATGCTCCAAAAGCACCACTTAAGCCTCTGTATCTTGCAGTTCCTTGAATTTCATCTTGAGTATATCTCAATGCATCTGTAATATCTTGTGCTTGTATATTTGGCATAGATACAACAGCTATGAATAGTATGATTAACTTTTTCATATTATAACTTTTTCCTTTTCAATTAATTTAACATCTATCTTCTTCCTCGGCTTCCTCCAGAACTTCTACCTCCTCCTGAATAAGATGGAGACCCTCCAGAAGAACTTCTTGGAGAATAACTTCTAGGTGTGCTACTTCTTGGAGTAGAAGTTGTTCTTGGCTTTGTACTAGAATTTGATTTGGTTC
>DFBO01000132.1 GCA_002366675.1 Flavobacteriaceae bacterium UBA3078 | reverse complement strand
CGAAGGCAGGAATCTCTTGTTTAATTAATACTTAACTTTTAATTATAACTTCTAGGTCCTAAAAAGTTTACGGTTGTAGTTTCAATTAATTCGTCTCCACTATAAACCTCTAACATCAGTTTGTTTTTATCTCCTTTAAGATCTTTTTTATCTATTTCAATAAACAAAGTGCCTTCAGAGAGACCTTGTTCTGGTACAACAAAATATTCTGAATTGGAAACAAGTTTTATTTCACCTTTATATTTTCTAAGTTTGAAACTAACGTTTTCAATCTTTTTAGTGGTTTTATTTACTAGTTTATAAGTAAAGACATTACTAATAATATCTCCTTCTTTATGTTCGTATAACTGACCAGGAAGCCTTAATACACGAGCTTCAACATCGTTTCTTAATAAGAGCATTCCAAATAGAACACTACAAAGAATAATAAGTACAGCTATATAGCCTTTCATTCTAGCAGTAAGCTTGAATTTTTCTTTATTTTCTATTTCAGCTTCACTAGCATATCTAATTAAACCTTTTGGCAGATTGATGCTTTCCATAATGTGGTCGCATTCATCTATACAAGCTGTACAGTTAACACATTCTAATTGTGTGCCATTTCTAATGTCTATTCCAGTAGGACATACATGTACGCATTGTAAACAATCAATACAATCTCCATGACCTAAGGCTTCTCTATCTTCATTTTTTCTAAATTTCTTTCTACCATTTTCTCCTTCGCCACGTTTATGGTCGTAAGCAACTATGATGGATTTGTTATCTAAAAGTACACCTTGTAGCCTTCCATAAGGACAAGCTATAATGCAAACCTGCTCTCTAAACCAAGCAAAAACAAAGTAAAAAACGGCTGTAAATATTAATAATGGAAATAAAGTACCTGTATGCTCTAAAGGTCCTTCTGTAATGTATTTAATTAGTTTGTCGCTACCAATTAAGTAAGCTAAAAACACATTAGCAATAATGAATGAAATAATTAGAAAAATAAACCATTTTAGGCTACGTTTTCTAATTTTTTCGGCATTCCATTTTTGTCTATCTAATTTTCGTTGTTTGTTTCTGTCTCCATCAATCCAATATTCAATTCTTCGGAAAACCATTTCTAGAAAAATGGTTTGTGGACAAATCCAACCACAAAATATACGTCCAAAGCTAACGGTAAATAGTGCAATAAAAATAACACCAATAATCATGGAGACCACAAATAAGTGAAAATCTTGTGGCCAGAAAGGGAATCCAAAGATATTAAAACGTCTCTCTATAATATTGAACATTAAAAACTGATTGCCATTAATTTTAATAAATGGCGCAGCCAATAATAATACTAAGAGAACATAACTAACTATTTTTCGGTATTCGTAAAATTTTCCACTTGGTTTTTTAGGATATACCCAAGCACGTTTCCCATCTTCAGTTAACGTACCTATGGAGTCTCTAAATGATTCGTTGTCTGGAATTTCCATTATTTGAGATTAAAGAATCAAGAATTAAAACAATTGGTTGGAAGATGTTGTCTTAATTCTTGATCTAATATGTAATTTATTATTCGTTTGTTTCTACCCAAATTTCACCTTCTGCAGCTTTAGGTTTTGCTGGAGAGGTTCCTTCAAATTGTAGTAAGTAACTAGATACTTGAGCCATTTCTGATGGTTTTAAACTTTGCTTCCAAGCAATCATTCCTTTACCATTACGTCCACCTTCAGATACAGTTTTAAACACATTTTTAATTCCTCCACCTAAAATCCAATTGGCATCAGTTAAGTTTGGTCCAATACCACCTCCACCATCTGCCATATGGCAAGCTACACAATTAGCTTCGAAGATAGCTTTTCCAGCATTCAAATCAGATGTACTAGTTAATAACTCTACAGTATTAAAATCTACCAAATCTTTGGCTGTTTTTTTGTATTCTTCGATAGCTGTTTTTGCTTCTGCATATTCCGTATTTAATTCATCGTATTGATTTTCACCATTAAAAACGTGATATCTAACCAAGTAAACAACTGCAAAAACAATTGATGCATAAAAAGCGTATATCCACCAAGGTGGTAAATCGTTATCTAGTTCGCGAATACCATCGTAATTATGATCTAGAATAATTTCATGCTCTTCTTTAATCGGTTTTTGCCCTAAAGATTTTTTATATAAAGAATTAATCCATGTAATAAATTTTGGCGTTTTATTTTCCTTTGAATCAAATCGAGCTTTCCCTTCTTCATCTAAACTTTGATAAAGAATATTCTCTAATGAACTTACAATGGCCTCAATGGCAATAATTACACAGAGAATTAATATTAAGAATAGAAGCACCATTGGATACTCTATAAAAGCTGGTTTTTCCCCGGAACCTACAATGTATTCTACTAGTCCGAAAATGATAAAGAATAGTACAGGTACTCTTATCCATGATGGGATTAAATGTCTCATAATAAATTTTCTTTTTGGTTATCTAATGGTATGTTGCTGACTTCTTTAATATAGTCTTTTTTGGCAGTGATTACCCACCAAAACAAGACAACAAAAAAGATGAAAAATATAAGTAAGGAAATTATTGGGAATATCTCTATTCCAGCAATACTATCCATGTGGTTTTTTACAAATTTTAACATGACTTATTAATTTTGAGTTGATGAAAGATCTACGTCATTTACTTTTATATCTGTACCTAATCGTTGTAAGTAAGCTATTAAGGCTACTATTTCACGATTACGCATTTCTACAAAATCTTCACCACCAGCTTGTTTGTCAGCTTCATAAGTTTCAGCAAAATCAGGATCAGAATACAAGTTTTTCTCAATTTGTGTTCCTTGATCTAACATGTTTTGTTGTGCATTAGCAATTTCTTCATCTGAATAAGGAACTCCTAATTTAACCATGACTTCCATTTTTGCTTCTGTATCAGATTTGTCAAGCTCATCTTTTACCAACCATTGATATGCTGGCATAATAGAACCAGAAGAAGTGCTTTGTGGATCGTACATGTGATTTAAATGCCAATTGTCTGAATATTTTCCACCTATACGATGTAAGTCTGGTCCAGTACGTTTAGATCCCCAAAGGAATGGATGGTCGTAAACATATTCGCCTGCTTTAGAGTATTCTCCATAGCGTTCTACTTCACTTCTAAAAGGACGAATCATTTGTGAGTGACAACCAACACAACCTTCACGTATGTAAATATCTCTTCCTTCTAATTCTAGAGGTGTATAAGGTTTGACACTAGTAATGGTTGGAATATTGGATTTAACCATGATGGTTGGAACTATTTGTACCAATCCACCAATTAAAATAGCTAAAGTTGCGTAGATAGTTAATTTAATAGGTTTGCGTTCAATCCAAGTATGCCATCCTTCACCAGCAACTCTTCTTTTTGAAACATTTTGTAGTGCTGCAGCTTCTGCTAATTCATCTGTAACTTTACTACCATTTTTAATGGTTATAATCACGTTATAAACCATGATTAACATTCCAGTTAAGAATAAGGTTCCACCAATAGCTCTCATCCAATACATTGGCATAATTTCGGAAACTGTTTCTAAAAAATTACCATATACTAAAGTACCATCTGGATTAAATTGTTTCCACATACTTGCTTGGGTAAATCCAGCAACATACATTGGTAAAGCATATATAATAATCCCTAAAGTACCTATCCAAAAGTGTAAGTTGGCTAAGCCAATAGAAAACAATTTAGTTTTAAATAGTTTTGGAACTAAGTAATAAATCATACCAAAGGTTAAAAACCCATTCCATGCTAATGCACCAACGTGAACGTGTGCAATAATCCAGTCTGTAAAGTGACCAATTGCATTGACATTTTTAAGTGAAAGTAAAGGACCTTCGAAAGTTGCCATACCATAACCTGTAATAGCAACAACCATAAATTTTAAAACAGGGTCAGTACGAACTTTATCCCAAGCTCCACGTAGCGTTAATAACCCGTTTATCATTCCACCCCAAGATGGCATTAATAACATAACAGAGAAAGCAACTCCTAAGTTTTGAGCCCATTCTGGTAAAGCTGTATATAATAAGTGATGAGGTCCAGCCCAAATGTATATAAAGATTAAAGACCA
>DFBO01000110.1 GCA_002366675.1 Flavobacteriaceae bacterium UBA3078 | reverse complement strand
GTACATAGTTTCCATAGCACCTAATACACCACCTCTTTCAGTTATTCTGTCGAATTCCAAAAGAACTGCTTCTTCAACCAAATCGGTTAATTCTTCAATAATAAATGACCCTTGAATTGGGTTTTCATTCTTAGCCAATCCTAATTCTTTATTAATAATTAATTGAATTGCCATAGCACGACGAACAGATTCTTCAGTTGGTGTAGTAATCGCTTCATCATAGGCATTTGTATGTAACGAGTTACAGTTATCGTAAATAGCGTATAAGGCTTGAAGCGTTGTACGAATATCATTAAAATCAATTTCTTGAGCATGTAAGCTACGTCCAGACGTTTGAATATGGTATTTCAACATTTGCGCTCTAGCATTAGCTCCATATTTATGCTTCATTGCTTTTGCCCAAATTTTACGAGCTACTCGACCAATAACAGCATATTCTGGATCGATACCATTTGAGAAGAAAAACGATAAGTTTGGTCCAAACTTATTGATATCCATACCACGACTTAAATAATATTCCACGTAAGTGAATCCGTTAGATAATGTTAAAGCTAACTGCGTAATTGGATTCGCTCCAGCTTCTGCAATATGATATCCAGAGATCGATACTGAATAGAAATTACGTACGTTATTCTCAATAAAATATTCTTGAACATCTCCCATTAAGCGTAAGGCAAATTCAGTAGAAAAAATACAGGTATTTTGCGCTTGATCTTCTTTTAAAATATCTGCTTGCACTGTTCCTCTAACTTGCGCAATCGTATTCCTTTTAATTTCTGCATACACATCTGCTGGCAAAACTTGATCTCCAGTAACACCAAGAAGCATTAAACCTAATCCATTGTTTCCTTCTGGTAAATCGCCATTATAAGATGGACGAACTTTACCTTTATATATTTTAGCAATTTTTGCTTCAACTTCTTTTTCTAGACCATTTTCTTTAATGTAAAATTCACATTGTTGGTCTATGGCAGCATTCATAAAGAATCCTAACAACATTGGTGCAGGACCATTGATTGTCATACTTACAGATGTCATAACGTTTGCTAAATCGAAACCAGAATATAACTTCTTCGCATCATCTAAACAACAAATAGAAACACCAGCATTCCCTATTTTTCCGTAAATATCTGGACGTAAATCTGGATCGTTTCCGTAAAGAGTCACACTATCGAAAGCTGTAGATAAACGCTTAGCTGGTAAACCTGCACTTACATAATGAAATCGTCTGTTGGTACGTTCTGGTCCACCTTCTCCAGCAAACATTCTGGCAGGATCTTCACCTGTTCTTTTAAATGGATATAATCCAGATGCATAAGGAAATTCTCCTGGTACATTTTCTTGTAAACACCATCTTAAAATATCTCCCCAAGCCTGATATTTTGGTAAAGCTACCCTTGGAATCTGCAAATGTGAAAGCGATTCTGTATGCGTTTCTATTTTTATTTCTTTATCTCTTACTTTGAAAGAATAAATTGGGTTTTTGTATTTATTTACTTTTTCACTCCAACCTGTAATCACTTCCCAATTGTAAGGATCTAGATTAAGTTTTACACGATCGAATTCTTTGAAGAGGAGTTTTAATAACTGTAGTTCAGATTCCTCGTCAGTTGTCCCTCCTTCTGTCGGAATAACATTACCTTTGTCTTTCTGAACTTGTTTCAGAATCTCATCTTCATTTAAACCTAGTTTACCAATAAAAGACGTCTCGACTTCGCTCGACGAGACATTAGCTACCGAACCTATGGTTTTATAAATTCCATATAGCTTTTGAGCTACTTCAACTTGCTTATTAGCCTTATTATCATACCCACGATTATTTTCAGCAATTTCAGATAGATAACGTGTTCTTGAAGGTGGAATAACAAAAATCTTCTCACTCATTTCATCTGAAACTTGAAAAGTTGATTTTAAATCCGTATCTGTTTTTTCAACCAATTCATCCATCACAGCTTTATAAAGCGTGTTCATTCCTGGGTCGTTAAATTGAGATGCAATTGTTCCAAACACAGGTAAATCATCTTGAGGTGTATCCCAAAGATTGTTGTTCCGCATGTATTGTTTCTTCACATCACGCAATGCATCAAGAGAACCCCTTTTATCAAATTTGTTAATAGCCACTAAATCGGCAAAATCTAACATGTCGATTTTTTCCAACTGTGTAGCAGCACCAAATTCTGGTGTCATAACATATAAAGACACATCTGAATGCTCTATAATTTCGGTATCTGATTGTCCAATTCCTGAAGTTTCAAGAATAATTAAATCGTATTCAGCAGCTTTTAAAACCTCAACAGCTTCATGTACATATTTAGATAAAGCCAAATTAGATTGACGTGTTGCCAAACTACGCATATAAACTCTTGGTGAGTTGATAGCATTCATACGAATACGATCTCCAAGTAAAGCGCCTCCTGTTTTTCGTTTTGAAGGATCCACTGAAACTAAACCAACTGTCTTTTTTGGAAAATCGATTAAAAATCGTCTAACCAACTCATCTACTAATGATGATTTTCCTGCTCCACCAGTTCCTGTAATTCCTAAAACTGGTGTTTTAGAGTTCTTATTTTTATTATGAATTTTATCTAAAGTGCCTTTTGCTACATCTGGAAAGTTTTCAGCAGATGAAATAACTCTTGCAATTGCTTTTGAGTTTTTCTTTGGAAGCATTTCTAACTCGCCATTTAAAGAATCTCCTATAGCAAAGTCTGATTGCTCTACCAAATCGTTAATCATACCTTGAAGCCCAAGTTCTCTACCATCATCTGGCGAATAGATTCGTGAAATACCATAATCCATTAATTCCTTAATCTCTGATGGCAGGATGACTCCTCCACCACCACCAAAAATCTTGATATGCTCAGCTCCTTTTTCCTTTAACAAGTCGTACATATACTTAAAGTACTCGTTATGACCTCCTTGATAAGACGTTAAACAAATGGCATTTGCATCTTCTTGAATAGCTGTATTTACAACCTCTTCAACACTTCTGTCATGACCTAAATGAATCACTTCAACTCCTGTTGCTTGAATAATTCGACGCATAATATTTATGGACGCATCGTGGCCATCAAATAATGATGCTGCAGTTACTATTCGTACTTTATGTTTAGGTTTATAAGGAGTAACTTGTTTCATAGTATGTTTCGCTTTAACGAAAATAGTATTAATTAAACTTCAAATTTTGGTGAGGCAAATTTAAGGAATATTCAAAGATTTCTTAGCATTTTAAGAATATTATAAGTGTCTAAAAATCAAAAAACCTTTCTTCCTAATACTGATTTCTACTTCTTTTCTACTTTTCAACAACTACAAAAAAAACTAAAACAAAATATTAGGCATAACGATTGAAATGTTCTCATTTGTAAAATCATCTTTGCAAAAGATATAAAACTCAAAATGAGAAGTCAACTCAGCAACTTATTAACAAACCAAACATTTAACTTGCTGAATTCTATTATTTTAGATATATTTAATTTTCAAAAATATGAGTAATGGAAAATTCATCTGAAATAAAAGAAACACAATTCAGGTTACAAAAACGCTATAAGCAATTAATTGAACAGGCTTATAACTTACGAGAAGCAGATTCTGCAATGAGTGATATTTCTGAGTTTAAAGCTATCAAACTGTTAAACAAATTAAACAGATTAAAATATTTAAGTAGAGAAGTTTCTCAGCCATCAACTATTTAATTTTAGATGATTCCTATCCAAATATTTAAAATAAACCAGTAATTTCTCCATCTTCATTTATATCTATACCTTCAGATGCTGGATGAGCAGGTAAACCAGGCATTCTCATAATATCGCCTGTTATTGGGATTAGAAATCCAGCTCCAGACGCTATTTCAATTTCTCTAACTGTAATAATAAAATCTTTAGGACGACCTAATAATTTTGGATTATCGGATAATGATTTTTGTGTTTTCGCTATACAAATAGGTAAATGACCTAAACCTAAATGCGAAATTTTTTGTAAATGCAGTTTCGCTTTAGAAGTATAATCTACATGTTCTGCTCCATAAATTCTTGTTGCTATAGCTTCAATTTTTTCAGTTACTGGAGATTCCCAACCATACAATGGTTTGAAATCTGAAACATTAGATTCAATAACATCAATAACATTTTGTGCTAACTCTAAAGCACCTTCTCCTCCTTTTGACCAAACATCTGCAACAGCAACTCGAACACCTTTAGTTTGTGCGAATTTTTTTATAATATTAATTTCAGATTCACTATCTGTAGTGAACTTATTTATTGCAATTACAGGAGCTACTTTAAATTTTGCAATATTTTCTAGATGCTTTTCTAAATTTGGAAGTCCCTTTTTTAAAGCTTCAGTATCTGGAATAGTTAAAGATTTAAGTGATGTACCACCATGATATTTTAGCGCTCGAACTGTTGTTGTTAGCACAACAGCTTTTGGCTTTAATTTTGCACTTTGACATTTAATATCAAAAAACTTCTCAGCTCCTAAATCAAACCCAAATCCAGCCTCAGTTACTGTATATTCTGAATGAGACATGCCCATTAATGTAGCAATAACCGTATTTGTTCCTTGAGCAATATTAGCGAATGGACCACCATGAATTATTGCAGGATTACCTTCAATAGTTTGCACTAAATTAGGCTTAATTGCATCTTTGAGCAATACTGTCATAGCGCCTTGAGCTTTTAAATCTCTCGCATAAATAGGCTCTCTATCATAAGTATAACCAATAAATATCTTACCTAGTCGTTCTTTAAGATCATTAAGATTCTCAGCTAAACATAGAATAGCCATTATTTCTGATGCTGCAGTAATTTCAAATCCAGTTTCTCCTGGTACACCAGATGTTGTACCTCCAAGACCAACGATAACACGTCTTAAAGCACGATCATTTAAATCAAAAACACGTTTCCAACTAATTGTACGTGGATCTAGGCGTAACGATGTTGTTTTGCTTTGTATGTTATTA
>DFBO01000069.1 GCA_002366675.1 Flavobacteriaceae bacterium UBA3078 | reverse complement strand
AGTGCCACATTCTTAATCATTGGAAGCTTATAGTTAGGCATTTCAACTACAAAAAATGTTTTGCTCTTAATTTTTAAAATTTTATTTAATATCATAGCAGATATAAGCGCTGCACCAAATCCGATTAAATATAAAAGCATAAGAGTTAAAGCTTGATAACCTAACCCAAGAAAACGACCTTCAGGAATAACTAACGAAATAATAATTAGATATACCGGAAGTCTTGCAGAACAAGTGGTAAAAGGGGTTACCAGAATTGTTATTAATCTTTCCTTCCAACTTTCAATATTCCTTGTTGCCATAATAGCAGGAATAGCACACGCTGTTCCTGAAATTAAAGGAACCACACTTTTCCCACTAAGTCCAAAACGTCTCATGCCTCGATCCATTAAAAAGACCACACGACTCATATAGCCACTTTCTTCGAGGATTGAAATAAATAAAAACAGAAAGGCTATTTGTGGAATAAAAATAACAATACCTCCAAGACCAGGAATAATGCCTTCAGCTAATAAACTGGTAAAAGCACCTTCTGGAAGTGAATTTTTTGTCCATTCGCTAAAAGATGCAAAAGAACTATCTATAAAATCCATAGGCACAGAAGACCAATCGTAAATGGCTTGAAATATGGTAAAAAGGATGACCAAAAAAATAGCATAACCCCAAATTTTATGAGTGACTATTCTATCTAGTTTAATTCGGATATCTTTTGCAGTACTAAGGTCAATAGTTTGTCCTTTTTTAAGTGTGTTGTTAATAAATTGATACCGTTTTATAGTTTCTTTTTGCTGTAGCCGTTTTAAGTCTGATTTTGTCTTTGTTTTAAAATTGGCAACAGCATCAATTTCATTTCTATCGGTTTTTCCGAAGTTAACATCTTGAGTAATTACTAACCAAAGCTTGTATAATAATTGATTTGGAAAAGCTTTACGAAGGTTATTGAAGTAATCAACATCAATTTCAGAAGCATTTAAACAAGGGGTAACTGAAAGTTCTTTAAAGTTAAAAATAAGATTCTTTAAGTTGTCTATTCCTTCACTTTTTCTAGTACTTAAAAGCGCTATCTTTGTTTTAAGTTCGGCTTCCAAATTTGGAATGTCTAAAGAAATACCTTTGTATTTCATTCTGTCAGACATATTAATAACTAGAATAGTAGGAATTTCAAGATCTTTAATTTGAGTGAATAAAAGTAAATTACGTTTCAAGTTTTCAACATCACTTACTACCACAGCAACATCAGGAAAGTCTTTGTCATTTTTATTTAAAAGTAATTCAATGACCACATTTTCATCAAGTGAAGACGCATTTAAGCTGTAGGTTCCAGGTAAATCAATAATGTGTGCTTTAACACCTCTTGGAAGTTTGCAAATACCTTCTTTTTTTTCGACTGTAATACCAGGATAATTCCCAACTTTTTGATTTAAACCAGTTAAAGAATTAAAAACAGATGTTTTTCCTGTATTCGGATTTCCTATTAGAGCGACATTTATCTGTTTACTCATTACAGACTTCTATTAAGATATGAATGGCTGTTTCTTTTCTTATTGCCAAATGTGTTCCGTTAATGTTTAGATACATTGGGTCTGAAAATGGGGCTAATTGTACAAGCTCTACTTGGTTGCCTGGCAAGCAGCCCATTTCAAGTAGTTTTAATGGAATATTTATTGATGAAACATCAGTAATGATGGCTCTTTCTCCACGTTTTAAATGTGCTAAAGTAACTCGCAAGCTTATTTAGATTGATTTTAAAGAAGCAAAAATAAGGTAAATAATTAGTCTAAAAAAATTGTAAACAAAAAACTATTTATATTCCTCTTTTAAGATTTCTATGTCTTCAAGAAGTCTGGAAATATCGTCTGGATTTGTTCCATCATAAAACCCTCTGATTTGTTTTTTTTTGTCTATTAGCATAAAATTTTCTGTATGAATCATATCGTATTCATCACCTGTTCCAGATGTTTTTACTGCCAAATAACTTTTTCTTGCTAAGTTGTAAATTTGTTTTTTGTCTCCTGTTACAAGATTCCATTTAGTATCAATTACCCCTTTTTTTAAAGCGTACTTTTTTAATTGGGCTACATTATCTATTCCTGGAGTAACAGAATGAGAAAGCAACATGATGTCTGCATCATTCATTATTTCTTTTTGGATTAATACCATGTGATCTGTCATAATTGGACAAATGGTTTGACAGGTTGTAAAAAAGAAATCGGCTACATAAATTTTGTCTTTATAAGAATCTTGGGTAATAGTGTGTCCATTTTGATTGATTAGACTAAAATCAGCAATTTTATGATATTTTTTTTTGTATTGTATGGTACTATCAACCATTTCAGTATTCACCATTGCTGGCTGATAAATTGGTAGTGGCTTATAAACATCATAAATATTATAAATAATAGACATAATTATTAATGAAAGAATTGCAAAAACAATAGCAAAATATTTATAATCTTTAAAAAAGGATAACATAAATTTATTCGATTTTCTGTAAGAATTGAATGCAAAAATACGACAGATTAGTGTTTATTAAGTATTTTTATCACCCAAATTCTTAAACTATGAAATCGTTTTTAAAATATATATTGGTTTTTGCTTCAATAAACACCTTTAGTCAGGATTATATTAAATCTTTAGAATCTATAAGTAAAGCTGAAGCAAAGACTGCATTAAATAAGATGTTTGCTAGAGTAAACATGAACACCGGAAATTACGATGTAAAATACCATCGATTAGAATTTGATGTCAATCCATCACAAGCATTTATTTCTGGCAATGTTACAACCTATTTTGAAGCTAAAGAAAACCTTTCTGAAGTAACTTTCGAACTTACTCAAAACATGGCTGTGTCTCAAGTAATGCAACGTGGAAATGCACTTTCATTTTCGCAAAACACCAACGATGAATTAACTATTACTTTAGGCCAAGTACAAAATGTAGGGGTTTTAGATTCTCTAACAATTAGTTATTCAGGTAATCCGGTTAGCTCTGGTTTTGGTTCTTTTGCTCAAAGCTCACATAATGGAGATCCTATTCTATGGACTCTTTCTGAGCCTTATGGAGCAAAAGGTTGGTGGCCTTGTAAACAAGATTTGATTGATAAAATAGATAGTATTGATGTGTATATAACTACTCCTCAATTAAATCCATCTAACGAAGAATATGTGTCTGTTTCTAATGGATTAGAGATAGATCAAGTAGTAAATGGTCTTAATAAAACAACAAGATTTAAGCATACTTACCCAATTCCTGCCTATTTAGTTGCTATAGCAGTTACAAATTACGAAGTATATACGCATACAGTTAATAATAGTGGAAATCCGTTTGATATTGTTAATTATGTGTATCCAGAAGATTTAGCTTCAGCTCAAGCTAGTACGCCTGTTACAGTAGATATTATGAATTTGTATGCTAATTTGTTTGAAGAATATCCATTTGCTAACGAAAAATATGGACATGCCCAGTTTGGTTGGGGAGGAGGAATGGAGCACACAACAGTTTCCTTTATGGGAAGTTTTGGCAGAGGTTTAATTGCTCATGAGTTAGCACACCAATGGTTTGGTAATAAAGTTACTTGTGGAAGCTGGAAGGATATTTGGTTAAACGAAGGTTTTGCCACGTATTTATCAGGATTGGTTATTGAAGATTTAGATGGCAATAATTCTTTTATTAACTGGAAGCAGCAACTTAATAATTCGATAACCTCACAAAATGGAGGATCTGTCTATTTAACAGATACAGATACTCTAAGTGTTAATAGAATTTTTAGTGGTAGACTTAGTTATAATAAAGGAGCCATGGTAAGCCATATGTTAAGAAAAAAACTTGGTGATGTATTTTATTTTCAAGGAATGCAAAATTACTTGAGCAATGTAAACCACTTTTATGCTTATGCTAAAACAGAAGATTATAAATCAATAATGGAGACTACAAGTGGTCAAGATTTAACAGAGTTTTTTAACGATTGGATTTATAATCAAGGATATCCTAGTTATGGCGTAGAATGGCATCAACCTAATTCGAATCAAGTAAGAATTACGCTTACACAATCTCAAAGTCATGCATCTGTTTCATTTTTTGAAGCTCCTGTTCCTGTTAGATTATTAGGGATATCTGGAGAAGTTTTAGATGTAATTTTAGACAATACAACGAATAATGAAACCTTTCTTCAAACGGTTACATTTCCTGTTAGCACTATTTTATTCGACCCAGAGTCAGATATAATTTCAAGGAATAATTCGGTGACATTAAGTGTTAATGATGTTGAGTTAAATAATCAATTAGTTATTTATCCGAATCCAACATCACATTCTATTACAATCCAAAAACCTAATAATTTAGAGATTGAAAAGGTTAGTGTTTTTAATTCTCTAGGACAGCTTATTAAACAAGGAGAGTGGCAATCTAATATGGATATTTCAACCCTATCATCAGGTTTATTTTTTATTCAATTTCAAACTAATCTTGGAATAATTAATAAAATGGTGTTAAAAAACTAGCTATAACTTCGGTATTTATTTTCTAAATGATGCTAAAAGATTACTTTTGTGCGTTAATTTAAATTAGACACACATATACATGGAGTTTGTTATAAAAATATCTCAATTTTTATTGAGCCTTTCATTACTAATCGTTTTACACGAATTAGGTCATTTTATCCCTGCAAAACTATTTAAAACCAGAGTTGAAAAGTTTTATTTATTTTTTGATGTGAAATTTTCATTATTTAAAAAGAAGATTGGAGACACTGTTTATGGCATTGGTTGGTTGCCACTTGGAGGTTATGTTAAGATATCAGGAATGATAGATGAAAGCATGGATAAAGAGCAAATGGCTCTTCCACCACAACCTTGGGAATTTAGATCCAAACCAGCTTGGCAACGTTTAATCATCATGCTTGGTGGTGTAACGGTTAATTTTCTTTTAGCTATTCTAATTTATATTGGAATGAGTTATTATTATGGAGATAGAGTTTTGCCAAACAAAAACATTAATGATGGTGTTTTAGTTGAAAGTACAGTTGCTAACAAAGCTGGAATACTAACTGGAGACAAAATTATTTCAGTTGATGGAGAAGAAATAGAACACTTTTCTCAAATATCAGAAAAGGTGCTTTTTGGTAAAGAGATCACTATTGAAAGAGCTGGACAACAATCTGTTGTAACATTACCAGAAGATTTCTTATCTCAATTAATCGACTCTAAAGAGAAAAAGTTTATTAACTTACGCATGCCATTTGTTATTGCTGAAGTTCCTGATACGTCTTTTAACAAAGGAAGCGGCATTATAAAAGGAGATATTATTACTGGATTTAATAATCAAAAAACTAAATATATAGACCAGGTTCTTCCAGCTCTAGAATCTTTAAAGGGACAGCAAGTTGAAGCCACCATTTTAAGAGATAATAGTAGCATACAAATTCCGTTAACAATTAATGACGATGGGAAACTAGGATTGGTATATGCAACAGGAGCAACACCTGAAACCTTAGAAGTTTTAGGTTACTATAAATTTGAAACCCAAGATTATGGTTTATTTGAATCCATTCCTGTAGGTATTAAAAAGACTGGCGATAAAATTTCATCTTATATCACACAATTTAAAGCTATTTTCACTCCAAGTACTGGAGCCTATAAAGGCGTTGGTGGTTTTAAAGCTATTTACGACATTTTTCCTAGTTTTTGGAGCTGGCAAGTTTTCTGGAATATTACGGCCTTTTTATCAATTATGCTAGGGGTTTTAAACTTATTGCCAATCCCTGCTTTAGATGGTGGTCATGTGATGTTTTTACTATATGAAATGATTTCTGGAAGAAAACCAAGCGATAAGTTTTTGGAGTATGCACAAATGGTAGGATTTATTCTTTTAATAGCCCTAGTCTTGTTTGCTAATGGGAATGATATTTTTAAAGCTATTTTTAATTAACTTTTTTAAAATTTAGTTTGCAGAGATTAATTTTTAAATTATATTTGCGCTCGCTAATGCGAAAAAACACACGACTAAGCAGCTGTAAATAACAGATAGTTTAGAAATGTGAAAGTCAGAAAAAAGACTTTAAAAGAAAACAATACTCCTCCTTAGCTCAGTTGGTTAGAGCATCTGACTGTTAATCAGAGGGTCCTTAGTTCGAGCCTAAGAGGAGGAGCCAAATGGGAAAAGCCTTTACAGAAATGTAGAGGCTTTTGTTTTTAATATGCGGGTAAAAGATAGGTCGAACAAATGAGTATAAAAAGAGCTAAGAAACCTTGGCCAACTAAAAAGGCTATGGAACAAGTTTATGCCATGAAACTTTGGGGAGATAATAAATCTGATTTTTATTCAGGTGAAGGATCGCATAATCCTGAGCTAGTAAATCCATATATAAACGTTTTAACCTCATTTTTAACATCTTTTAAAAGCCCACTTGTATTATGTGACTTAGGTTGTGGAGATTTTAATGTAGGCAAAGAATTAATCCAGTATACAGAGAAGTATGTTGCTGTAGACATAGTTGCAGATCTTATAGTACATAATAAAGAAAAATTTAAAGAAGAAAATTTAGAATTCCATTGTCTAGATATATCAGTCGATGATTTGCCTTCAGGTGATTGTGCCATATTACGACAAGTGTTACAACATTTATCGAACACTGAAATACATAATATTTTACCGAAGCTAAGGCATTATAAATATGTTATTTTAACAGAACATGTACCAGTTGGAAATTTTAAACCTAATAAAGATATTATTTCTGGTCAAGGAATTAGACTAAAGAAACAAAGTGGCTTGAATTTATTAGCTCAACCATTTAATTTTAATGTAAAAGAAGAGAAACAACTATTATCTGTTATTTTAAATGAAGGTGAAGGACTTATTTTAACTACACTTTACACACTATTTTAGACTTTCTGTGTTAAGTTTACTTTCGTTATATCTTGTTTTCCATTTGTTTATTCTAAAATTTTGTAGTCAATACTTAGTTTTCTCAAAGCTCTTAAGGCAGAACCAGAATTTTTATCATTAACCTCAATATCTACTGCGTCTCCTTCTAAGAGGATATCTGTAAGTTCATTAGCCAAGGACACACTAATGTTAATTGAAATCTCTGCAATACAATTAGCTATGGCTCTTCTGTCTGGTCTTTGAGCATCACAAGACAATAAGTTTAATTTCATAATAATGATTTCATGCAATATACTTAGAGTTGAGTTAAATATGGATGAGACGAGCGCCATAATTCAATTAAATAACTCCAAAATCGACGTTTACATTTTTTAGTCTTTCTTTTATTCGCTTGGAAAAGGTCTGGAAGTGTAAGATTTTCTATTTGAGCTTTTACGTTTACAGTTCCAGTAAAAACGAATACAAAAAGAAACATTTTTAGTAGTTTTATTTTAACTCAGTTCTTCTTAAGTTTACAATTCATTAAATTTGATATATAAACACACAGAACAAAAGAGAGAATTAAGGTTAGTATACACTGTGAAGCCTTGACTTCGACAACATTGATAATCCTATCTCTTTTTTGTCAATTTGATTAGTTTATATAATTAATGCCAACGGTTTTGTGTATGCTTTCGTTGCGTGTTTAAGCACCTAATTT
>DFBO01000256.1 GCA_002366675.1 Flavobacteriaceae bacterium UBA3078 | reverse complement strand
TTTAGACAAATTAGATAAAAAGGCAAAAAAAATCGGTGCAGTAAACACGATTAAAATAAATAAAAAAGGAAGATTAATAGGCTATAATACAGATTGTTATGGTTTTAAAAAAACACTAAAACCTTTCATGAAACCTCATCATAAGAAAGCTTTAATTCTTGGCACAGGAGGAGCTAGTAAAGCTATTGCTTATGGATTAAAAAAAATGAAAATCGACTATTCATTTGTATCTAGAAATGCATCTGAACATACAACTTATTCGTACCATGATTTATCTGAAAATGATATTAAAAATAATCAGATTCTAATTAATTGTACGCCTTTAGGAACCTCCCCCAATATTGAAGCATGCCCGAATATTCCTTACCAAGCTATTTCAAGTAAGCATATTCTATTCGATTTAATATACAACCCAATAGAAACCAAATTTTTAGCTTTGGGTAAAGCTAAAAATGCAACCACAATTAATGGGCTAAAGATGCTAGAACTTCAAGCAAATAAAGCATGGGAAATATGGAATTCGTAATTCTTTAAAGTATAAAAACGCACGAAGCCTTTGTTAATATTGAAGTTGTTATTATCTTTAACGATATAGTATTTTTACGAACCATAACATTTTACAAAAATGTCAGAGCAAGATAACCTGCAAGAAGCAGACGGAAAAGAAGAATTATTAGTTTCAACAGAGGAATTAGAAAACAAAAATGAGACCACTGAAAGTCAAACTGAGACTACTGAAAACCAAGTTGAAGAAACTAATAATGAGGAAAATGATGATCAAGTTATTTCAGAAATAGAAGAATCCAATGCTGAAGATGCCGAAGATGAAGGCAGTATGGATAGACACATTATAGTTAAAAAAGACTATGAAAAAATGTCTTTAGAAGAACTTGCAGACGAATTAGAAAATCTTGTAAATACAGAAAAGGCTCAAGCCCTTAAAACACATGTTGAAGAATTAAGAGGTGAGTTTAAATCAAAATTCAGCACACTTTTAGACGAAAAGAAAGAAGAATTTTTAAATGAAGGTGGAAACGAAATTGACTTTTTCTATTCCAGCCCAATACAAAAAAGATTTAAAGACTCAATAAAAGAGTATAGAACTAAAATTACTTCGCATTATAAAAATATTGAGAAAAGTCTTAAAGAAAATTTAGAAGAACGTTTAGAAATTATTGAAGAAATAAAAGGCTTAATTAATGTTGAAGAAAATATCAACACTACATACAAACACTTTAAAGAATTACAAGAGAGGTGGCGTATTGCTGGCCCTATTCCTAGAGACAAATACAATAACGCTTGGAATAGTTACCATCATCACGTTGAAATTTTTTACGATTTCCTTCACCTAAATCGCGACTTAAGAGATCTTGATTTTAAACATAATTTAGAACAAAAGCTTAAAATAATTGAACGAGCTGAAGAAATGGCAGTCGATGAAGATTTAAATCGTGCCTTTAGAGAGTTGCAAGTATTACATAAAATGTGGAAAGAAGAGCTTGGACCAGTTGATAAAGAGCATAGAGAAGACATTTGGAAACGTTTTAAAACTGCAACAAAGAAAATTCATGATAGACGTCAAGCTTATTTTAATGAATTAGATAAAGTTTACGAAAACAACCTTGAGATCAAGCATGGCATTATTGAAAAAATAAACTCGTTATACGAAGGAGGAGCTAAATCTCATGGCGATTGGCAAAAGAAAATAAAAGAACTTGAAATATTAAGAAACGAATTTTTTAATGCTGGAAAAGTACCTATTAAAGTAAACGAAGCTACGTGGTCTAAGTTTAAAACTGCTGTTAGAAACTTTAATAGAAAGAAGAATGCTTTTTATAAGGATTTAAAAAAAGACCAATACGAAAACCTTCAGAAAAAATTAGATTTAATTAAAATTGCCGAAGACAATAAAGACAGTGATGACTTTGATGTTACTACGCCTTTAATGAAAAAAATCCAAAACGACTGGAAGAATGTTGGACACGTTCCACGTAAAAACAGCGACAAAATATGGAATCAATTTAAAACAGCTTGCAACCATTACTTCAATAAGTTACACGAAGCTAAGAACGAAGCAGATAAAGAAGGTTTTGAAGCATATAACGGTAAAGTGAAGCTAATTGAAGAAATTAAAGCACTTGAACTTTCGGGTGAAAAAGAAGCAGATTTAAAAACGATTAAAACGTACATAGATAAGTGGAAAACCATTGGAAATGTACCAAGTAACAAAAGATATATTGAAGGGAAATTTAATAAAACTCTTGATAATTGCTTTAAAAATTTAAAATTAAATAAAACTGAAGCCGAGCTCATAAAATTTGAAAATAAGTTAGAAGTATTAAACAATTCTAATGATTCTAGACATTTAGATAATGAACGCTCTTTTATTAGCAAAAAAATTAAAGAAGCAAAAAGCGAAATTAATCAGTTAGAAAATAATTTACAGTTTTTTACTAATGTAGATGAAAGCAACCCTCTGGTTAAAGAAGTTATAGATAACATACAAAAGCATAAAGACACTCTTGCTCTTTGGCAAACAAAACTTAGAAAGATTAAGGAATTATACTAAGAAGACTATCTATTAAAAACAAAAATCCTATTTGTAGTAAAGCAAGTGCTTGAACTAACAAATAGGATTTTAATCTAACTAAACTAACTAAACAGTTATTTTTCCCAACCAAAATAACCTACTTAAATGACATTTTAAAAAAAGGTAAGAATCTGATTATGCTATTAATCTACTTATATAATAAATGCCATTTAAAGTATATACGCACAGAATTTAAAATTGGATTATATTTTATGAAAAAAAATCTAATTTTAACATTCTTCAACTACTAAAAATTTTGCGATTGCTTCGCTTCCTCCTAA
>DFBO01000245.1 GCA_002366675.1 Flavobacteriaceae bacterium UBA3078 | reverse complement strand
TGATAGGTTAAAAACAACATAATAGCAACAACCATTGGCAAACCAATGCCACCTTTTCTAATTAACGCTCCAAGTGGTGCTCCAACAAAAAAGAGAATAATACATGCAAAGCCTAATGCTAATTTTTCATGAAGTGCTATAATATGTCTGTTTAACCAGATGCTTTTGGTTTTGAAACCTTTTTCTTTAGTTTCAATAATTTGTTTGGTACTTTTAAAAGAGTTGGTTGCTAGGTCAATTAACTGTACTTTATCTTTACTATTAAATAAATCTAATATGGTGCCATTATAAATGGTGTCTTTTTTTACAGAAACACCTGTGTTTATAGTGGGAAAAGTAGTTCTGTTATATAAATTAGTGGCTAATTCTTCAATGTCTTTTTTTCGTTGACTTTTTAGTGTGTCTATTGTGTATTTTAAATCAGTAACATTAAGCATGTTATATTTATCATTAATATTTTTCTCTTCTAAATCAATATTATTAAGGTTCGACAAATCAACATTTATAGTATACTTTTTAAAGTAACTTTTAGTCATTGGTTTTTTCTGCCTGTCTTTATGGTCCTTTGGAGGTGTGTCATCATAAAAATAGCCATCAAAGAGAATAAGTTGTAGAATATCAGAATTTTCTCCACCTAATAGTTCTCCAGTTTTAGAATAAATAGTTGTGTAGTTACCAGCCTTTCCACTTGATTTTTTATGAATTAAAACTTCTTTTAAAAATTGACCTCTATCACCACTTTTATCNNATAACCATTGCAGGTTTTAGTTTAGCAATATTTTTTCTGAGATTATAGGAATTATATTCAGCCCATGGAATAACATTATTTGTAAAGAAAAAGGTAGTAATCCCTAATCCAACTATAAAAATACTAAGCCCTTTCATGGCGCGTTGCAAAGAAATACCAGTAGATTTCATTGCAGCAAACTCATAATTTTCGGCAAAATTACCAAAAACCATAATGGATGCTAATAAAATTGTTAATGGTAATACTAATGGAATAAGTTTGGGTGAGAAATATAATAAAAACTTTGCTACAACAACCATGTCAAGGTCTTTTCCAGCTAGTTCCTTAATATATAACCAGATGGTTTGTAAAACAAAAATCAGCATGAGAATTACAAACACGCTGATAAAAGTTTTTAAGTAAGAAGTTAGTATGTATCTATCTAATATTTTCACACGTTACTTAATCCAGTTTATTAATATAGTAGTCTTTAAACTTATTCTTGTCAAAAGTAAATAAGGATTTTGAAATAGGTTCGTTTGTTTTAAAAGAATTAACAGTTAAAGTTGTTTTTGTACCATTCTTTCCAACTTCAATTAAATTGTAAACATGTTTGGTTTGTGCATCAATTCCTAATAACACATTTTTAATTTCTGAATTAGAATCAATAGGGGTTAATTTTACATATTGAATTTTTCTTCCCTTAACATCTTGGATAATATCCATTTTGTATGAGTAGCCATCTTCGTAGAAAGTCAACATTTTACTAGGTGTAATACTACTTTCATCATCAGGATTTTCATTTGAAATTGTTACTTCTTCATCGTCAGGACTTATGCTATACAATGTTTTTCCATCAAAAATACGTGTAGCACCTAAAATGTTTAATCTGTATTTGTTTCCTTGCATTACGACATCTCCACGAGTTTCTTGTTTTATATTTTCTGAAGCATTATCTAGAACATATTTAAAATCTATAGAAATATTCTCATAGCTTTTTGCTTTTTGAGAAACTTCGTCTAAAAGAGATTTTGCATTATTGTCTTGCCCAAAAGAAAAGGCATATATAAAAAGGGATAGGATGAATACTAATTTTTTCATTGTAAAATATATTTAGGATCTAAATTATTGACCTTCATTTTCTAATAATTGATTTAGCGCAGTTAAATCTGGTACTAATACTTGTCTGGCTTTACTGCCTTCAAAACCTCCAACGATACCAGCAGCTTCAAGTTGGTCGATTAATCTACCTGCACGATTATAACCTAACTTGAGTTTACGTTGCAATAAAGATGCTGAGCCTTGCTGAGCCGTAACAATAATTTCAGCTGCATCACGAAACAGTACATCTCTATCGTTTATATCTATATCAAGACTTGTGCCACTTTCTTCTCCTATATACTCTGGTAAAATATAAGCCTCAGCATACGCTTTTTGTGAACCAATAAACTCAGTTATTTTTTCAACTTCAGGTGTGTCAACAAAGGCACATTGAATACGAATCATGTCGTTTCCTTGCGTGTAAAGCATGTCTCCACGACCAATTAATTGGTCTGCTCCAGAGCCATCTAAAATAGTTCTAGAATCTATTTTACTCGTTACTCTAAAGGCTATACGAGCAGGGAAATTCGCCTTTATAATACCTGTAATTACATTTACAGATGGACGTTGCGTTGCAATAATTAAATGAATTCCAATAGCACGTGCTAATTGTGCTAATCTTGCAATTGGTGTTTCTACTTCTTTTCCTGCAGTCATAATTAAATCTGCAAACTCATCGACCACTAAAACAATATATGGTAAAAACTGATGACCATCATTCGGGTTTAATTTACGTGCTTTAAATTTCGCATTGTACTCAGCAATGTTTCTACAGAGTGCGTTTTTAAGCATTTCGTAACGGTTATCCATTTCAATACATAAAGAATTCAATGTATTAATAACCTTTGTGTTGTCTGTAATTATTGCTTCTTCACTATCAGGAAGTTTGGCTAAATAATGTCGTTCAATTTTATTAAATAAAGTGAGCTCTACTTTTTTAGGGTCTACTAAAACAAACTTCACTTCAGCTGGATGTTTTTTATAGAGTAGGGAAGCTAAAACGGCATTAAGGCCAACAGATTTTCCTTGACCAGTAGCTCCTGCCATAAGTAAGTGAGGCATTTTAGCTAAATCGACTACAAATGTTTCGTTGCTAATGGTTTTACCTAAAGCAATTGGCAAATGCATTTCTGACTTCTGAAACTTCTGTGAAGCAATAACAGAACGCATAGAAACAATGGTAGAATTTTTATTTGGTACTTCAATTCCAATAGTTCCTTTACCTGGAATTGGAGCAATAATACGAATACCTAAGGCAGAAAGTGATAAAGCAATATCATCTTCTAAATTTTTAATTTTTGAGATTCTAACTCCAGCTTCAGGAACAATTTCGTAAAGTGTGACAGTTGGTCCAATAGTCGCTTTTATACTAGAAATACCAATTTTATAGTTGTTTAGTGTTTCTACTATTCGGTTTTTATTCTCTTCAAGCTCTTCTTGATTAATTGTTATGCCTTCTGAATCATATTTTTTTAATAAATCTAATGAAGGAAATTGATAATTGCTTAATTCTAAAGTGGGATCGAATTGACCAAAATCTTCAACTAATTTATTTGATAGATTATCTGTTTCTGAAAGTTCTTCAGCAACTTCTTCAACTTCAATAGTCATTTCAGGTTCTTCTTTTTCAACAACCTTTTTTGGTTCTGGTTTCGGTTTTTCTTCTTGAATAACAACTTCTTCTTTTTTAGAAGGTTTTTCTAAATCTAATTCGAAAGCAGATTTTATATCTTCAGCTTCAGCAGATAAATCGTTATCAATAGGAATTGTGGTGTCTTCTTCTGAAGTTTCAAACTCCTGTTTAATATCTTTAGATGCCTTTTGAAATAAGTTTTTAAACATATCAGCATTTACTTTAAATCTAATAGCTAAATATGTAATTAGTAAAAACAGAAGTAGGAGTGAAGTGCCTATTTTTCCTAAATATTCTTGAAGAAAAGAATTCATCTCAAATCCAATTGTGCCTCCTAAAATATCAAGTGTATCTGCAAAAAATCCAAAAAGAACAGAAAGCCAGATAATAATGCATGTTCCCCAGAACCAATGTGTTCTTAATTTTGACACATTAGAATTTGTTAAAACAAATACGCCAGATAAAAAGATAAGCCCAGAAAAAATAAACGAAGGAAAACCAAAGCCTCTATATATAAAAAAGTCGCTTAACCAGGCTCCTGTTTTATTTAACCAATTCTGAGTTTTTACATCTCTAGAAGTGAATTCTGTAAGTGTACTTTGGTCTGCTTTGCCAGTAAAAATATAAGATACAAATGCAATAAAAAGTAAAAGCCCTAGAATGGCTAAAAAACTCCCAAGCACTAGTTTTTGCTGACTAGATAGCTTAAAACTTGGAGCTTTAAATTTTGGTTTATTTGATTTTTTAGTTTTTGTTTTATTTTTTGCCATGCTAATTTTTCGTAAAAACGGAAATCTATTTAGATAAATTAAGATTGTATTGTTCTCACAATGCAACAAAAATACAAATTACAAACGTTTATCCTAGTCCTAAAAGTATTTAAAAAATCTTTGGAAAATAAATAATACAGCCAATCATAATTGCTATAACTGCAAATATAAAAACAGCTCCAGCAGCTATATCTTTAATAAGTCCAATTTTTGGATGATATTCTGGATGAATAAAGTCTGCAATTTCTTCAATAGCAGTATTCATGCTTTCTAAAGAAATTATTAGTCCTATGGTTAATATTTGAATAATCCATTCAGTAGTACTCAAACCTACTATAAATCCAATGATAGTCATTAAAACACCTATAACAAGCTGAACCTGAATACTTGATTCTGTTTTTATTAATAGCATGGCACCTTTAAATGCAAAGCCTATGCTTTTAATTCTATTTATAAAGAAAGATTCTTTTTTATTCATCTAGTAAAGCATATAACGATGCTTTATAATTTGGTTCATCAACAGTTTCTGGGACTTGTTCGGTATATTTTACAATGCCATTTTCATCTAGAACAACAACGCAACGAGAATGTAATGCTTCAAGTGGGCCATTTATAAAGTCTAAACCATAAGATTTACCAAAGCTCCCATCTTTATAATCTGAAAGCATTAGTACATTATCTAAACCTTCTGCACCACAAAAGCGTGCTTGCGCAAAGGGTAAATCTCTAGAAATGCATAATACTTTCGTCTTTTTCATTTCTGAAGCCTCTTTATTGAATTCTCGTACAGATTGTGCACAAGTACCTGTGTCTATGCTTGGGAATATATTTAAAACAACTTTATGTCCTTTAAAGTCTGATAATACTTGAGTTGATAAATCTGTTGCTGTTAATTTAAAATCTGGTGCTTTTTCACCAATTTTTGGAAGATTTCCAGATGTTTGAATTGGATTTCCTTTTAAAGTTACTGTAGCCATAAAATGTAATTTTTATATATGCTTAAAAGTAATGATTATTGATTAAAACAAAAAGCCTTTTCTAGTTAGAAAAGGCTTTTATAATTTGTTATTTTTTATAATGAATATTATTTGTCAATAGAACCAAGAACACGTTTCATAAAACTGTTTAAGGCTTCCTTTTTTGGAGTACCTTCTTTAACCATTTTAGTAACTTCTAAAGCACCATACATATTGGAAATTAATTCTCCAATAACATCTAGTTCTTCATCTTTAAGTGAAGGAACTTCGGTTAGGGCTTCAAGGGTTTCAATTGTTTCAACAACAAAATCTTCGTCATTTTCTTCAATAAAATGTGTTAAATGCTTGATTACAGGTAATTTCATTTAAAAATTAATTTAAGGTGTCAACTAAATCTTTTAGGGCTTCAAATTTGTTTGTTTGCACTTGATTTACAAAATTTCCTTTTTTGAAAGTTGCAAAGGTTGGAAGATTATCAACAGTTGCTAATTTTCTTGATTCTGGAAATTTTTCAGCATCAGCAATAATAAAAGTCATCTCTTCATTTTCTGAAGCTAATTTTTTGAATTTTGGCTTCATAATACGACAATTACCACACCAAGTTGCAGAATATTGAACAACAACTGTTTCATTGCTATTAATAATATCCTGTAAATTGTCTTGATCTAATTCTTTAACCATAGTTTTATTGATTAGTGAGAAGCTAAATATTCTGCAGTACCTTTAGCATTAGCTTTCATTGCATCTTTTCCTTCTTCCCAGTTAGCTGGACAAACTTCACCATGATTTTGAACATGAGAATAAGCATCAATTAAGCGTAAAAACTCATTGACATTTCTTCCAAGTGGCATATGGTTGATACCTTCATGAAATACAGTCCCTTCTTCATCAATTAAGTAAGTAGCTCTGTAAGTTACATTGTCTCCATCAACAGTTACAACTCCAGTATTTTCGTTATACTGCTCGTTAGTAATATCTAGAATACCTAGAGTAGAAGCAAGGTTTCTGTTTGAATCTGCTAATATTGGGTATGTAACACCTTCAATTCCACCATTATCTTTTGGCGTATTTAGCCATGCAAAGTGTACTTCAGGAGTATCACAAGATGCACCAATTACTAAAGTGTTTCGTTTCTTAAACTCTTCCATAGCTGATTGGAATGCATGTAATTCTGTTGGACAAACAAAAGTGAAGTCTTTTGGGTACCAAAATAAGATTATTTTTTTATTGTTATTTATCGCTTCTTCTAGAACGTTCACTTTAAAAGTGTCGCCCATTTCGTTCATTGCGTCTACGTTTAAATTTGGAAATTTTTTTCCTACAAATGCCATATGTTTTATGTTTAAATATTAATAAATTTCTTTAGTGCAAATATAGCCTAGAATAGGATTATTAAAGACTAATAAAATCTTAATTTTTTATTGTGTTATAAATATTTTTTATAGTAAAAATAAATAACAATAAATAAAATCTATTTTGAAGAGATTTCTCTGATTTTAATTCTTAATGCAGCAAAAAACAAGGTAGTAAACGGACTTAACCAGTTAAATATAGCGTAGACAAAGTAATCGGCTACACTAACACCTAAAACACCTGATTGATAAGCTCCACAAGTATTCCAAGGTATTAAAACAGATGTAACCGTTCCCGAATCTTCTAAAGTTCTACTCAAGTTTTCAGGAGCAAGACCTTTATCTTCATAGGCTTTTTTAAACATCTTTCCTGGAATAACAATAGCCAGATATTGATCGCTTGCAATAGTATTCAACCCTAAACAACTAATTACTGTACTTGCAAATAAACCAAACACAGTTGTTGCAACAGATAGTAAAGCCTTAGTAATTCTTGAAAGAGCTCCAATAGCATCCATTACACCACCAAAAACCATGGCGCAACAAATTAAAAAGATAGTCCAAAGCATACCTTTCATTCCACCAGCAGAAAATAAATCGTTTAGTTTTTCATTGTCAGTGTTAATTTGTGAATCTGTAAAAATAGCATTGGTAATTGCACTAAATTTTGAAGAGGCTAATCCATCCAATATATTTGGTTGAAATATAAAAGCAAAAAGTGCTGCAAGTAAAACACCAGCACCAAGAGCAATTAAAGGTTTTGTTTTTAAAAGAATAAGCAAAATCACTCCTAATGGAACTATAAATAAAAGAGGTGTTATGTTAAATGTGTTTTCTATGCTCATTAATAAACTACTTAAGTCTGCATTTCCAGTAGTATCTATAGACATACTAATAATACTAAATACTATTAATGTAATAATAATAGTTGGAACTGTTGTTATAGACATATATCGAATATGAGTAAATAAATCTGTTCCAGCCATAGCTGGAGCTAGGTTTGTGGTATCGCTTAGTGGCGACATCTTATCTCCAAAATAAGCACCAGAAATTACAGCACCTGCAATCATTCCAGTATGGATACCTAAAGCACTTCCAATTCCAATTAAAGCTATTCCAACTGTTGCAGATGTAGTCCAAGAACTACCAGTCGCAATGGAGATAACAGCACAAATAATTACGGAAGCAGGTAAAAATATTGCAGGACTAAGTACTTGTAAACCATAATAGACCATTGCTGGAATAACACCACTTACTAACCAAGTTCCTGCTAAGGCTCCTACTAAAAATAAAATCATAATAGGAACAAAAACACTTCTTAGGTTTTCCCAGATTTCTTTTAGCATGATGCTAAAATTAACTTTATTATATAAGCCCACAATCGCAGCAATACCACCACCAATTAATAAGATAAATTGATTTGAATATTCGCCTAAAGCTTCACCATCGGCAACAAAAATATTGTAGGCCAACATCATCATTAGTAAAACGACTGGAATTAATGCTTCCCAAATATTAAGTTCTTTATTTTCAATAATATTTTGATCCTCAATTTCAATTTTGGAAAGATTTTTACCGTCTTGCATATGTTTGCTATTTTAATAGGATTGTAATGTTACGATTTT
>DFBO01000156.1:2072-3847 GCA_002366675.1 Flavobacteriaceae bacterium UBA3078 | reverse complement strand
GTTATGGATAAAAAATTAAAAGAAATGGAAGAACGAATGCGCTCTTCTTGGAGTGATGATGGAGGTCAAAATGTTAGAATAAGAATTGGTGGTTAGTTAATTTAAAAATTAAACATTTTCACTAAAAGGGTGTCTTATAGTAAATAATTGTAAATTAGTTGCAATAATTAATACACTCTAAAATGAATCATTTTATTAAAAGCATCCTTATTTTTTTTCTGTTCGTATTGCCATTGTCTTCAGTCTATTCTCAAAAAGATTTTCAAGGCAAGGCTTATTATCAAACTAAAACCACAATGGATTTAGATAATTGGGGAGGAAACCAAATGAGCGAACAACAGAAGAAGCAAATTATGGAAAGAATGAAAAGCTTTCTTGAAAAGCAATACATCTTAACCTTTACCCAATTTGAATCTATGTATAAAGAAGACGAAAAACTGGCTGCTCCAGGTTCTGGTGGAGGGTTTGGAATGATGTCAAGTTTTACAGCTGGATCTCAATATAAAAATATTAAAAGCAAACAAATAATTCAAGATCAAGAATTTTTTGGAAAACAGTTTTTAATTATGGATTCCATACCACAATTAAAATGGGAAATGGGAACCGAAACAAAACAGATTGGTCAATATATGTGCTTTAAAGCAACAGCAGTTAAAAAAGTAGATGAGTTAGATTGGAGTAACATGAGAAGAAAAAAGAAAGGTAAAAAAGAAAAGGAAGCCGATTCTACAGATACTGCTAAAGTTTCAGACGATCCAATGTCTGAAATTGAAGTGCCTGAAGACATTATTGTAACAGCATGGTACACACCTCAAATTCCAGTAAATAATGGCCCAGGTGAATATTGTGGATTACCAGGATTAATTCTTGAAGTTAGTGCAGGAAGAACAACAATGCTGTGCACTAAAATTGTGTTAAATCCAGATGAAAAAGAAGAAATTAAAACGCCAACTAAAGGAAAAGAAGTTTCTAGGCAAGAATATAATAAAATAGTGAAAGAAAAAATGGAGGAAATGCGTGAGATGTATGGAGGAAGAAATAGAGGAGGTGTAAGGCACTAATTAGTACTCAACGAATCAATCAAAAAATCATTTAAGACGAAACATGAAAAACATATTTTCAATACTACTATTTTTAGTGGTAAGTACATCTTTTGCCCAAGTTAAATTCGAAGGTGTTATAAAAGATAGTATTGGTAACCCTTTAGAATTAGCAAATGTTATTGCAATCAATAAAGAGACTAGTAAGTTAGATTCTTATGGAATAACAAACGATTCTGGTCGATATAAATTATCTTTAGAAAAGAATACCAACTACAATATTCAGGTTAGTTATATTGGAATGAAAACAGCAGAAGCAGATGTTACTACTTCCGAAACAGATATTTCTAAAGATTTTACGCTTCAAAACGACAATGCGTTAGATGAAGTCGAGTTGGTTTACGAAATGCCAGTCACTATAAAAGGAGATACATTAATCTACAATGCAGACTCCTTTAAAGATGGTACAGAGAGAAAGCTGGAAGATGTTTTAAAAAAATTACCAGGTGTTGAAATTAATGCAGATGGAGAAATAGAAGTTGAAGGCAAAGTAGTTTCAAAAGTCATGGTAGAAGGTAAAGATTTCTTTGATGGAGATTCTAAATTAGCGTCAAAAAATATCCCTTCGAATGCTGTAGATAAAGTTCAGGTACTAAAAAACTATTCAGAAGTTGGGCAATTAAGTTCTGTTACTAATAATCAAGATAACATTGCCATTAATATTAAACTTAAAGA
>DFBO01000156.1:0-2033 GCA_002366675.1 Flavobacteriaceae bacterium UBA3078 | reverse complement strand
TTGTATTTGGCTCAGCCAAAATTGTTTTACTACAGTCCAAAATTAAGCGTGAATGTTATTGGAGATATGAATAATATTGGCGAATCTGCCTTTACTCGAAGAGATTATTTTAATTTTTCCGGTGGGTTTAGAATGCCAAGTAGAAAAAGTGGAACAAGTATCGATTTAGGAAACAACGATTTAGGATTCCTAATGATGCAAAATAATAAAGCTAAAAGCATGGTAACTAATTTTGGAGCCGCTAATTTTAGTTATTCACCAAAATCAACTTTAGACATTAGTGGTTTTGCAATTTATTCTAATAGTAAAAATGAATTACAAGAAAATAACAACATTGTTTATACAGACTCAGAATTAGGAATTCCCGACGAAACAACTCAAAGCCAAACAACGCAACGTAGCGATTTAGGAATGCTAAAATTAAGTGCGAAATATAAACCTAATGGCAACAACCAATTAGATTACGATGTGTTAGGAAGATTTTCAAAAGAAACACAAGAGCAAAATGTGTTTTCTTCCGTTTTAGGCAACACGATACAAGACGAAGAATCCAGTCCTTTTAGTGTAAAACAAAATCTAAATTATTATTACACCTTAGACGAGAATAATATATTTTCTTTAGAAGTACAATCTTTAATTCAGGACGAAGATCCTTTTTATAATGCACTTATAGAAGAAAAGGATAGTTATACTACAGTTTCAGATATAATAGGTTTTGATTCTTCACAATCTAATTATAATGTAGCTCAAGACAAACGTGTAAAATCTAACCAATTAGATGGTAAAATAGATTACTGGAATGTGTTGAATACTAAAAGCAATTTAAATGTCACTCTAGGAACTATTTATAGCAATCAAAAATTTACGTCTAGTTTATTTCAATTTTTAGATAATGGCTCTGTTTTTAATCCAACTCCTGTAAATAACGATGGTTTAGCAACAAACGATATTATTTATAATTTCACCGATTTATACCTAGGAGTACATTATACAGTCAAGCTAGGGAAATTCACTTTAACACCAGGACTTTCGGCTCATTCTTATAATGTAAATAACACCCAGTTTGGCGAGAAATATAAAGACAACTTTTTTAGAGTATTACCAGATTTCGACGCAAGAATTCAACTAAAGAAGAGCGAACAAATTGTGTTTAATTATGCCATGCAAACACAATTTACAGATGTTACAAACTTAGCTAGAGGTTATGTCATGTCTAATTATAACTCGTTTTTTTATGGAAATCCAGAATTAGAAAATGCAACCTCACATAATTTAAGTTTAATGTATTATAGTTTTAACATGTTTAATTATACAAATGTGTTTGCCAACGTAAATTATAATAAACGCATAGACCAAATTAGAAACATGACTAATTTCGATAGTGTTATAAGAAGTAACTCACCGTTTAATTCTAATTATGCCGATGAAACCTTATCTGCAAACGGAAGGTTTCAAAGAACATTTGGTAAATTAAGAGCTACAGTAAAAGGAAACTTTACGTACTCTAAATTTAATCAGTTCATTCAAAATGAACCATCTGTAAACGAAAATTATTCGCAAACCTATGGAGCAGAGTTAAGAACAAATTTTAAAACAGCACCAAATGTAGAAATTGCTTATAATTATACCATACAAGATAACGACCAAGGCTCAAGTAGAAGCAAATTTTTCACAAGTGCTCCAAGCATAGAATTCGATGCGCTTATCTGGAAAACCTTAACCTTTAAAACTCAATATACCTACAACAATTTTAGCGACGAAAACAGAACCATTAATACCTTCGATTTCTGGGATGCTTCACTAGCATACAGAAAAGATAAAGATGCAAAATGGGAGTTTGAACTCAAGGCAACCAACTTATTAAATACACAGTCACAAACTCAAAGTAATAACAGTAATATTTCTGTAAGCACTACCGAATATTTTATACAACCAAGGTATCTAACGCTTAGAGTTATTTATTCGCTTTAATATTTGGGCGTTCCTTTTGGTCTAAAAAGACCAAAAGTCAGGCTTTCAGCACTCGCTTTTTT
>DFBO01000111.1:2853-6199 GCA_002366675.1 Flavobacteriaceae bacterium UBA3078 | reverse complement strand
CGTACCAACAACAAACAACAATAAGATAATCAACACTGAAATAAGTGCTGTTATTCTTGCTGAATTACGTTCATGTATGGTCTCGAAATACTTCATTATTAATTAGGTTTCACTGCCAAAATAACTTTAAACTTGTTTCTATTAGCAATATCCATAACTTTTACCACATGCTCTACAGGTACAGATTTTTCTGCTCTTAGAACTAAAGTTGGTTTATCTTCTGTAGATAATGCTGCTATCAACTCAGATTCCAGCACACTTTCACCAACTCGTTTTTGATCTATATAATACGTTAGGTCTTTTTTTATACTTACAGCAACAGATTTTTTATTTTCAGTTTTCCCACTAGCCTTTGGTAATAAAATATCTATAGCATTTGTAGTAACTAAGGTTGAAGCAAGCATAAAAAAGATAAGTAACAGAAATACAATATCTGTCATCGACGACATATTGAATTCTGGTGTTACTTTATTTCTTCCTCTTAAATTCATTAAATTGGCTCGTTTAAGTGATCTAAAAATTCTAACGAATTAGCTTCCATTTGATACACTACTTTATCAGTTTTAACCACTAAATGGTTATAAGCTATATACCCTATAATTCCAACTATTAAACCAGCAACAGTAGTTGTCATGGCTGTGTAAAGACCATCGGCTAATAATTTAATATCTATTTGACCTCCAGAATTTGCAATTTCGAATATAGATAGAATCATTCCAATAACTGTTCCAAGAAATCCAATCATTGGTGCAGCTCCAGATATGGTAGCCAAAACACTCACATTTTTTTCAAGTCCGTAAACCTCTAATCGTCCAGCATTTTCAATAGCTGTATTTATATCTTCTAAAGGTTTTCCTATTCGTGAAATTCCTTTACTAATAAGTCTTGATACAGGCGAATTAACTTGTGCACATAATACTTGAGCAGAATCTATTTTACCATTTGTAACATGATCTTTTATTTGATTCATAAAATTAGCATCCATTTTTGAGGCTGCTTTTATTGCAAACAAGCGTTCAAAATAAATGTAAGTTGCAACAATTAGCAGAACAAATAGAAGTGTAATAATTACCATTCCAGCAGTTCCACCACTTGTTATTAACTCTATAATGGACAACGTTTTTTCTACAGGTTCACCATCATTAAGTAACTCTGCGCCTTCTTGTATTAAAGTATTTAGCATAAATAAATTTTATTATTACGTTAATAACGTGAGTTTAATAATTAAATTATAATTTAAAAAATGGTTCTTGTAAACATAAAGGCTACTGCTCCTACTAAAAAGCCAATAAGTGCGAGCCAAGCTATTTTTTTCAAATACCAAAAGAAATCTATTTTTTCCATTCCCATTGCTACTACACCAGCTGCAGAACCTATAATCAACATACTACCACCTGTTCCAGCTGAATATGCAATAAAATGCCATAATTCATTATCTATTGGTTCTGAGAACATACCTAAACTTGCAGCTACTAATGGCACGTTATCTATAACAGCAGATCCTACGCCTAATAATAGCACAACCAAATCTGATACACCTCCATGATGCAACTCAGTTCCAAGCATTGGCATATTATCTTGTAAACTAGTAGCAAAACCAAATAAAATCCCTAAAGATTCTAAGGCTGCTACAGCCATTAAAATTCCTAAGAAGAATAAAATACTTGGCATTTCAATTCTTGAAAGCGAGCTATGAACAGGACTATGATGCCCTTGTGTATCTCCACCTTGATGTTCTGAATGAGATAATGTAAATTTTGAGCTACTATAGAGTTCAGCAAAAATAGCAACAACACCAAGAGCTAACATCATACCAACATAAGGTGGTAAATGTGTTATTGTTTTAAAAATAGGAACGGAAACGATTCCTCCAAGACCTAAGTATAGCATTGTTGAACTAAATCTACTTTTAGGTTTATTGTCTTCCTCTTCATTATTATTCTCTAAATCTCCTTTAAAAGCTGGTAAAAACGAAGCTATAAAAGTTGGTACAAGCATACATAATAAAGAAGGAATAAATAAGTAAACAAACAAATGTCCTGTAGTCACTTTTTTACCAATCCATAACATGGTTGTAGTTACATCACCAATTGGAGACCAAGCTCCACCTGCATTAGCTGCAATAATTATTAAACCAACATACCAAATACGTACGTTTCTGTCAAAAATTAATTTTTGTAAGATTGATAATAATACAATAGTTGCAGTTAAATTATCTATAATTGCTGAAAGGAAAAATGCTAAAAACGCAAAGATCCATAATATGCGTTTTTTACTTTTTGTTTTAACAAAACCTTTTATTGTAGCAAAGCCATCGAAATAATCAATAATTTCTACAATAGTCATGGCTCCTAAGAGGAATACTATAATTTCAGCTGTTTTACCAAGATGATGTAGTAGCGTTTCCTCCATCATATGCATCTTCTCTTCGTGTCCTAACATTCCAAAATTCTCTAATAAGGTATGCTTAGCCGAATCAAACCAAATTGGAAAATGTTCTAATCCCAAAGCTATTAATGCCCAACAAAGAGCCATCATTACTAAAGCTGGAATAAGCTTATCAATTTTTAAATTATGTTCTAATGTAATGGCTAAGTAGCCAACAACAAATATTATTATTATTATTGTTTCCATAAAATTTTATTAAATAAGTTGGGTTAAAGCAATTTCGAATGCCGTTTCACTTAATTCTGTTTTAGATTGATTTTTATTATATACGTTTTGGATAGCCTTTCTAATAGTCTCAGAAGTGTCATTAAAAATAGCTTCATCTGTTACTTGAACTTTTCTTTCCATAAAGTAAGCAAATACTCTTGCCATTCCACAATTTGATATAAAATCTGGAATTAAACTTACTCTATAATCTGTATGCTCCATAATAGAGCCAAAGAAAATTTCTTTATCTGCAAAAGGCACATTAGCACCACAAGAAATAACTTCTAATCCAGTATCTATCATTTCATCTATTTGATGAAGAGTAATAAGTCTTGAAGCAGCACAAGGAGCAAATATTTCTGTTTGTAGTGACCATATACGACTATTTATTTCCTCAAAAGGAATTAAATTATCTGCAACTAAAGTGTTTCCATCTTTATTAAGGAATAGTTCCGTAATTTCTTCAAAAGTAAATCCATCTTCATTGATTAATCCTCCTTCTCGATCTATAATTCCAACGATTTTTGCCCCCATTTGAGACAGATAAAATGCTGCAGCTGAACCAACATTTCCAAAACCTTGAACAATGGCTTTTTTTCCTTTCACAGAACCTCCATAAATAGAATAATATTGTTTTACAGCTTCGGCTACACCAAATCCTGTAATCATATCTGCAACTGTATATTTTCTA
>DFBO01000111.1:785-2770 GCA_002366675.1 Flavobacteriaceae bacterium UBA3078 | reverse complement strand
CCTTCAAAAACCCCTTCTTGAGGATGCCAAACACCACTTTCTTCAGTAATTGGAATTACTTCGTGAATTTCATCTACATTTAAATCGCCTCCAGTACCATAATAACTTTTAAGCAAAGGTGATACAGCTTTATACCAACGCTCTAAAACTCCTTTTTTTCTTGGATCTTGAGGATCAAAATTGATTCCAGATTTAGCACCACCAATAGCAGGCCCTGAGACCGTAAACTTTACCTCCATTGTCTTTGCTAGAGATAAAACTTCATTCATGTCAAGTCCTTTTCTCATTCTGGTTCCTCCACCAGCAGCACCTCCTCGAAGCGAGTTAATAACTGTCCAGCCTTCGGCATCTGTTTCTGGGTCTTTCCAATTAAATACAATTTCTGGTTCTTTGGCTTCGTACTTTTGAAGTAATTCTTTCATCTAGGAGTTGGTTGTTAAATATGTAAACAAATATAAAAAACTAATAGCCTTTCGTATTAAAATTATAATATTTTTAATGTTTATAAATTATTCCAGAACTGTGGTCGTGTTTTGCACCTGTTACACTACTTAAACAGTTTATTTCTTCTCGTAATTTAAGCACTCCTAAAAGCCCAAAAACAATAGCTTCTTTAAATTCTACTAAAGTGTTTTTAGGAATTATTAATTTATTTGAAGTCTTACTTTGTATTCTTTCTATTAAAAACTCATGGTAGGCTCCACCACCTGTAATTAATACTTTTGAAATAGATGCTTTGTTTATTTCTTTAGCAATTTGAATTGCTACGTGTTCAACAAATGTTCTTAGAATATCTTTTGTAGCTAAATTAAATGAATCTATTATTGGTAATACCTCTCTCTCAACCCATTCTAAACCTAATGATTTTGGATAATTTTGTTTGTAAAATTCTAAACTATTTAAAGTTACTAATAGCTCTTTCTGAATTGCTCCTGTTGAAGCAATTTTACCTTCATCATCAAAATCTAATTTTAAAAAAGAAACATAATAATTCAAAACAATATTAACTGGACAAATATCATAGGCAATCCGTTTTCCATCTACTTCAGTTGAAATGTTAGCAAAACCTCCTAAATTCAAACAAAATTCATAGTCTTTAAATAATAGTGCATCTCCAATAGGAACCAATGGAGCTCCTTGACCTCCAAGTTCTACATCTTGAATCCTAAAATTGCAGACAATGGTTTCTTGCAAAATCTCATAAAGACTTAGTAAATTTCCAATTTGGTAAGTCAACTTATTTTCAGGTTGATGCAAAGCTGTATGACCATGAGAACAAACAGCGTCAATATCATTAATATTATTATTTTTAATAAATTCCTTGATAATTTTTGCTAAAAACTGGGTGTAATTGGCATCAATTTCTGCGACTTCTTTAATTGATTTTGAAACGAGATGTTTCAGAATATTAAACCATTTTTTAGGATATGCAACAGTTTCAGAACTATTAATTTTAAATGACCAAGAGCCTATTTTATTATAAAAACTGACATAAACCAAGTCTATACCATCTAAAGAGGTACCTGACATCACTCCAACAATGCGATATTCAGTTTTATTCATATCTGGTAAAAATAACAATCCATTTTGAAAAAATGCTAATAAAAAAGTATCTTTGACCACTTTTAAATAATTCTATAATTAAAAAAAACTATGGATTTTAATCTAACCGAAGAACATATCATGATTCGCGATGCAGCTCGCGACTTTGCACAAACCGAGTTACTTCCTGGTGTTATTGAACGAGATAACGCTCAAACTTTTCCAAACGAAATAGTACGTAAAATGGGAGAGCTAGGATTTATGGGCATCATGGTTAATCCAAAATATGGTGGCTCTGGCATGGATGCTATTTCTTACGTATTAATTATGGAAGAATTATCTAAGATAGACGCTTCTGCTTCTGTTATGGTTTCTGTAAACAACTCTTTGGTTTGTTATGGTCTAGAAGCTTATGGAAATGAAGAACAAAAACAAAAATACTT
>DFBO01000111.1:0-743 GCA_002366675.1 Flavobacteriaceae bacterium UBA3078 | reverse complement strand
GAAGCAGGTAGTGATGCAACTTCGCAAAAAACGACTGCTATAGACATGGGAGACCACTATGTTTTAAACGGAACAAAAAACTGGATTACAAATGGTGGACGTGCTGAAGTTTATTTAGTAATTGCACAAACTGATAAAGACAAAGGTCATAAAGGAATCAATGCTTTTATTGTTGAAAAAGGCATGCCTGGATTTGATGTAGGACCAAAAGAAGATAAGTTAGGAATTAGAGGTAGTGATACACATACCTTACAATTTAACGATGTAAAAGTCCCTAAAGAAAATAGAATTGGTGAAGATGGATTTGGGTTTAAATTCGCTATGAAAACTCTTTCTGGCGGACGTATTGGAATTGCTGCTCAAGCACTAGGAATTGCATCAGGTGCTTATGAATTAGCTTTAAAATATTCTAAAGAACGTAAAGCTTTTGGAACAGAAATTTGCAATCATCAAGCTATTGCTTTTAAATTAGCAGATATGGCAACTGAAATTGAAGCTGCTAGAATGTTAGTTATGAAAGCTGCTTGGGATAAAGACCAAGGAAACAACTATGATATGTCTAGTGCTATGGCGAAACTTTATGCCTCACAAGTAGCTATGACTCATACAGTTGAAGCAGTACAAATACATGGTGGAAATGGATTTGTAAAAGAATATCATGTTGAACGTTTAATGCGTGATGCAAAAATTACTCAGATATACGAAGGGACTAGTGAAATTCAAAAAATTGTAATCTCGAGAGG
>DFBO01000149.1 GCA_002366675.1 Flavobacteriaceae bacterium UBA3078 | reverse complement strand
CTTTAATAATTCTAATTCATCCATATGTTACGGATTTAAAATAGTCCTTAATTTGTTTTTCACTCGATTCATCTTATCCCTTGCATTCAGTTCGCTAATCCCTATTGTTTCACTAATTTCTCTATAGTTTTTGTCTTCTAAATAAAGAAAGACAAGCGCTTTCTCAATGTCATTTAATTGATGTACAGCTTTGTACAATAATTTTAATTGTTCTTCTTCAGTATCATCATATGGCTCTGATGATATTTTATATTGAAAAGCATCAAAAGCTTCAGTTTTTATAGATCTTTTTCTTTTTCTATAAAGCGTAATGGCTGTATTTAAGCCAACACGATACATCCATGTACTAAATTTGGAGTCGCCTCGAAATTTCGGATAGGCTTTCCAAAGTTGTATGGTTATTTCCTGAAATAAATCGTTATGTGCCTCTTGATTGTTTGTGTAAATTCTACAAACCTTGTGCACAATGTTTTGATTCTTTTCTAGTTCTTCAATAAAATTATGTTCTAACTCTTTATTCAAACTGCTGGTTTAGTTATACTATAAGTAGTCTTTTTATTGATTTGTTACAAAAATTTGAAGCAATCTTTAAAAATAGTCTTTAAGTTGTGTTTATTGTATCTTTGTAGGAGATATTTTTTAACATTTTCATGAATATTCCAAAATCTAAAAACCCACGTATTGTTATCATAGGTGGTGGTTTTGCAGGTGTTAGCTTGGTGAAGCAGTTTGCAAATAAAAAAGTACAAGTAATTCTTTTAGATAAACGAAATTATCATACATTTCAACCTTTACTTTATCAGGTTTCCTCTTCAGGTTTAGAGCCAGATTCTATTGCTTATCCTCTAAGAAAGATTATAAAAAAGCATAATAATATTTTTTTCCGTCTGGCTGAAGTATCTTCAATCGATTCTGTGGAAAATCAGGTAATTACAAATATAGGCTCGTTGTCTTTCGATTATCTGGTGATTGCAACTGGAACAAAAACCAATTTTTTTGGTAATAAAGCTATTGAAAAAAATAGCATGCCAATGAAAAGTGTGCCTCAAGCCTTAAATATTAGGAGTTTGATACTTCAAAATTTTGAAAAGGCTGCAATTGCAAGTTCCTTAGACGAACGTGAAGCCTTATTGAACTTTGTAATAGTAGGAGGTGGGCCAACAGGAGTAGAGCTTGCAGGAGCTATTACTGAATTAAAAAACCATATCCTTTCTAGAGATTACCATGATTTGAATGCAAGAGACATGCAAATACACTTGTTAGAAGGAGGTTCGAAACTTTTACCACCAATGAGCGAGCATGCATCTAGAAAAGCATTAGAGTTTTTAGAGAAATTAGGTGTTATAGTTCATTGCAACACATTTGTAAAAGATTATAATGGCTTGATAGTTTCTACTAATTCCGATTTAATTCTGGAAACTGAAACTTTAATTTGGGCAGCTGGTGTAACTGGAAATCCAATTGAAGGTTTGCGTGCAAATGTCATGGTTGAAAGGGTAAATAGATATCGAGTAAATAGATATAATCAAGTTGAAGGATATAACAATATTTTTGCTCTTGGAGATATTGCTTTAATGGAAACTGAAAGGTATCCAAATGGTCATCCACAAGTTGCTCAACCTGCTATTCAGCAAGGTAAATTATTAGGTAAAAATCTGATGAAATTAATAGAGGAAAAACCTCTAAAAAAATTCGAATATAAAGACAAAGGTTCTATGGCAACAATAGGGAGGAATAAAGCTGTTGTGGATTTGAAAGCTTATAAATTTGCTGGATTTTTTGCTTGGTTTGTTTGGATGTTTGTCCACCTTATGTCTCTAGTAGGATTTAGAAATCGCGCTGTAGTTTTCTTTAATTGGACCTATAATTATATCAATTTTGACAAAGCAACTAGGCTAATTATAAGACCTTTTAGCAGGTTGAATTAATTATTCACACTTGTTAATATAATATTCTGATTTTAAAATAAGTAAGTATACAGCATAGATAAAATCTATCGTTGTTTTAAGAGCCCAAAAACAATAAAAAGCTGTGCAAAAGCATAAGTAAATATAATACTAAAATTTGTGAATGCCAAAGGCTGATAAAATTTGTTTAGAGCCAAAATACTATCAGAAATCATAAATAAAATTGCTCCAATAAATACCAAGACAAAACTGTTTTTGACTACGTATCCTTGTCTTAAAAAAGCTGTACTTGCCATACTTAAAATAATTACCATATATAAAATTACAGGAAGCAACATATCTCCTAATCCATCTTTTAAAAAGTAAAATAAAAGCATTCCATAAAGTAAAACAAAACCAATAAAAAGAAATGGATTTTTTGAACGATTTCTTTGTTTTAAAAATACTAAAACATAAAATATGTGAGCTATTAAAAATGCAATTAAACCACCAATAAAAAAGTTTGCAGATTGGTTTACAAACATGAGTAGAATATCTCCTAATAAAGAAAACCCTAAAGCAAAAAATATCATACGTCTTAATTTATGGTCTAAATGGGAGCTTTTTTTCCAAAAAAAGAAAATTAGAGAAATTAATAATAGAGGTTTTGCTATATAGTTAAGGTTTGCAAGACTTTCTATACTGGAAGTAGCAATTTCAAGTGTAAGAAGGATGATATATAGTATTGAGAATGATTTTTCAGATTTAGTTAGCATAAGTTTGTGGTTAAAACCAAATATATTCAATTCGTCATACAATTTTTACAATTCGGTTAATTTAAGTTTCAATTACCTTTAATACTATAGAGATTTGCTGCATCAATCAACGAAAGGTAAAACCAGTCTTAATGAAACAGTCACTATTAATTTTATTCTTTTTCACTATTGCTTCTAGTATCTCTCAAACTACTGTTATTGGTAGAGTTATAGATACTAAGAACAATCCAATAGAAGGAGCAAATGTCTATTTAGAAGGAACTTATGATGGAAGTATGACTGATGAAAACGGAATGTTTTCATTTATAACCGACGAATCTGGAACACAGATATTGAAAGTCTCATTTATATCTTATGAAACATTTTTAATTTCAAAAGATGTTTCAGAATTTAACAATTTGCAAATTAAATTACGCGATGATGTCAATGCTTTAGATACTGTCGTTATTTCAGCTGGCACCTTTTCGGCTGGAGATAATAGTAAGATTTCTGTTTTAAAACCTCTAGATGTCGTTACTACTGCTAGCGCTTTAGGAGATTTTGTTGGCGCTTTGCAGACGCTTCCTGGTACAACTACGGTTGCTGAGGATGGTCGTTTGTTTGTTAGAGGAGGTGAAGCAGAGGAAACTCAAATTTTTATTGATGGTATTCGTGTATTTACACCTTATGTACCTACTACGAGAAATACGCCAACCAGAGGACGTTATTCTCCTTTTTTGTTTGATGGTATCACGTTTTCAACTGGAGGTTATTCGGCTGAATTTGGTCAAGCATTATCATCAATATTATTATTGAATACCATTGAAGAGCCAGATCAAGAGAAAACAGATATAGGTATTATGAGTATTGGCGCAGTTTTAGGTCATACAGAAAAATGGGATTCTAGTTCCTTAAGTGTTAATGGCTCTTTTATTAGTTTGGCTCCTTATATCGCTTTATTTCCAGATAGAAACGATTGGATAGAGCCTTTTCAAGGAGGTTCTGGAGAAGCTGTTTTTAGAAAAAAGTTTGACTCTGGTATGTTGAAATTATATTCTGCTTTCGAAATGAGTAGTTTCGAATTAATTCAAGAGGATATTGATTTTTCAGAAGGCATACATTACAAACTGAATAATAAAAACCTCTATTTTAATGGGTCTTATAAAGGAATGTTGAGTCATGACTGGACAGTTTTTGGAGGCTTGAGTTACACGTATAATAAAAGTAAAGTAGAATTGATAGAGGATGATATTAAGGATTCTGAAAATTCATATCATGCTAAATTCAAATTAAAGCATCATTTTAATAGTCGTTTTAAACTAAACTTTGGGGCTGAATATTTCGCAACCAATTTTAATGAAGATTATAATAACTCATTTATAAACGACCTTTCATACGGATTTAAGAATAACATAACTGCTGCGTTTTCTGAAGCTGACATCTTTTTTTCAAAAAACATCGCATTAAAAGCAGGTTTAAGACTTGAATACAGTGAGTTATTTGATGAGTTAACACTATCTCCTAGACTGTCTTTAGCTTATAAAACATCTGCTAAAAGCCAAGTGTCTTTAGCTTATGGAAATTTTTATCAAAACCCAAATAACAATATTTTGAAATTTGAGCAAAACTTAAATGCACAAAATACAACCCATTATATTTTGAATTATCAGTTGAATAATGATGGGCAGATTTTTAGAGCTGAAGCCTATTATAAAAATTACAACGATTTAATAAAATATGATACTGAATATGCTAGTTTCGCTAGTAATTATAACAACTCAGGGTCTGCTTATGTTACTGGAATAGACTTGTTTTGGAGAGACAATAAAAGCATTAAAAACTTAGATTATTGGGTAAGTTATAGCTTTCTAGATAGCGAAAGAGAATATCAAAACTATCCAATACAAGCAACTCCAAACTTCGTAAACACTCATAATCTTTCGGTTGTAACAAAATACTGGATTGAGAACTGGAAAAGCCAGGTTGGAATGAGTTATAGTTTTGCTTCAGGAAGAACCTATACAAATCCAAATGAAACAGGTTTTTTAAATCAGAAAACAAAATCTTATAATAGTATGAGTTTAAATTGGGCTTATTTAATTAGTCAGCAAAAAATCCTGTATTTATCTGTAAATAACGTTTTAGGAATTAAAAACATCAATGGTTATCAATATGCAGATGTACCAGATAGTAATGGGAATTATGCTAGAAGAACGTTAAGACCAGCTGCAGATCAGTTGTTTTTTGTTGGATTCTTTTGGACTATTAGCGAGAAAGGAACAGATAACCAGTTAGATAACTTATAGAATTGTTATTTATTTAAGTGAAACTGGAACATGACTTATGTCATAGTTATTTGACGATTAGTGTCTTAATTTTAAGATACTAAATTGTATCGTCATGGAACCAAAAAAAAACCCAAACGTTGCAGTAGGAAGAAATAGTAGCATTTATTTCGCAATAGGATTAAATGTTATGTTGCTTGCTACCTGGCTCTCTTTTGAGTATAAGACGTTTGAAAACACAGATTTATTATTAGAAAGTCTTAATCTAGTTGAGGAGTTTGAAGAAGAAATTCCTATAACAGATTTGAATATGCCTCCACCACCTCCACCACCTCCTGTACTATCAAATCCGGAGACAATAACAATTGTGGAAGACGCTAAAGAGATTGAAGAGACTGTTATTGAAAGTACAGAAACAGATCAGAATGAAAAGATTGATCCTATTGTAGAAGTTAGCGATGTGGAAGTTGAAGATGTAGAAGAAGATGTGTCTGTGCCATTTTCGGTTGTTGAGAAAATTCCAATTTTCCCTGGTTGCTTAGGTAGTTCAAACGATGAATTAAAGGCTTGTTTTAGTAAAAAAATGAACGACCATATAGTAAAGAATTTTGAGTATCCACAGGCAGCTTTAGAGCTAGGGATTTATGGTAAGGTATATGTTCTTTTCACAATAGATAGAGATGGTAATGTTGCTAATGTTAAATCTCGAGGACCAGATAAAATGCTGGAAAAAGAAGCAGAACGTATTATTGGTTTACTGCCACAAATGAAACCTGGATATCAACGTGGTAACCCAGTATCAGTTCCATATAGTATTCCTATTAATTTTCAAATTCAGAATTAATCTTCATTGATTGGTTACTGCAGTAAATTCCCAAAACACTTTCATGTTTAATCTGAAAGTGTTTTTTATTTTAAACATATTTTATTACAATTCAGAAATAATATTTAACAGTTCGAGGAAACTCTTTTTAATTGTCGTAACATTAGTAAGATATTTGTATCAACATTAAAACTTATTAAATGAACTACTTAAAACTTTTTATTACTTGTGTTGTGGTTTTAATAACAACAAACTTACAAGCACAAAGTAATTACGAAAAGGGTATGGAGAAAGCTTTTGATTTATGGGAAACCAATCCTATAGAAGCATCACAATTATTTGAACGTATTGCAGCTGCTGAACCAGATAATTGGCTACCTTCATATTATGCTGCTGAAACTTTAATTTTGGATGGATTTACTAAACTAAGCGATAAAAGTGTATTAGAAGCACAATTAAAGCAAGCTCAAATTTTTTTAAATGATGCTACAGCAATTTCTAAAGACAATCCAGAAATAATGGTTATGCAAGCCTTATTACATACTGTTTATGTGGCTAGCGATGGAGCTACTTATGGAATAACTTTATCTGGAAAAATTATGGCTCTGTATACTCAAGCAGAGAAACTAGCACCAAATAACCCAAGAGTGGTTTTAAATAAAGCTGATTGGGAAATAGGTGGAGCTCGCTATTTTGGTCAGGATACGCAACCATTTTGTAAAGATGTAGAAAGAGCATTAGAACTTTTTACTACTTTTAAGTCAGAAATAAAATTTTATCCTTCTTGGGGGAAAGAACGTGCTGAAGAAATTTTAAAAGATTGTAAATAAATATTATGAGTGGTAACACAAAAAACATCTTAATAACCTTTGGCATTGGCTGTATCGTCTTTGTAATTGGTAATGCATTATTCAATGGTTTTGAATTTGAAAGTGTTAACGAGTTTCTAATACATTTTTCATTCTATCAGTTATATGCATTTGTTCTAGGGTATTCAAACATGTACTTTTTTGGTTATCTAGAAAAATATCCATGGAAAGAAAAAGATAGTATCAAGCGAATTGTTTTTGGTATTGTAGGTTCTATCATTATTACATTAATTGGGCTTTTTTTATTAAGGATATTAACAGAAGTGTTTTATGGAAATAAATCGTTTGAAGAATTTATAACCAACGAATCTTATAGAAATTACACATTTGGATTGTGGATTACACTTTCAATAGTTATTACGTTTCATGCTATTTATTTCTTTAAAAAGAATCAGGAAAAGAAGGTTAAAGAATCTCAAATAGTTGCACAAACGCAAACAGCTAAGTTTGATGCATTAAAGAATCAATTAGATCCACATTTCTTGTTTAATAGTTTAAATGTGTTAACCAGTTTAATTGAGGAGAACCCTGAAAATGCTCAAAAATTTACGACGTCACTTTCAAAAGTCTATCGTTATGTTTTAGAGCAAAAAAACAAGGATTTAGTGTCTGTAGACGAAGAGCTTAAATTCGCTAAAACCTATATGTCTTTATTAAAAATGAGATTTGAAGACAGTATTGTTTTCGATATTCCAGAACAAGCGTCAAATCCAGATAGTAAAGTGGTTCCGTTATCACTACAGTTGTTATTAGAAAACGCTGTAAAGCATAATATGGTAACAGAAAGTAAACCATTGCATATTAGAATTTATGAATTTAATGGAAATTTGGTAGTAGAGAATAATTTACAACCAAAACAAATAGTTAAAAAAAGTAGTGGTGTAGGGTTAAGTAATATAATGGAACGCTACCAACTTTTAACAGATAGAAAAGTAAACATCAATCAACAAGCAAGTCGTTTTGCCGTAGCAATACCAATGCTTACAAAACAAATATCAATCATGGAATCAGATTATACAATTAACAAAGAAGAGGCTTACTACAAGGCTAAAAAACGTGTAGAAGAAATAAAAGGTTTTTATGGTAACATCATATCATATTGTGTGGTAATACCATTTTTAATTTTTATCAATTATAGAACGTCATGGAATTTTCAATGGTTTTGGTTTCCAATGTTAGGTTGGGGAATGGGTATTGTTTTTCATGCCTTTGGTGTTTTTGGATATGGTAAAAACTGGGAAGAACGTAAAATACAAGAAATTTTAGACAAAGAAAATCAACGTAAAAACTGGAATTAATGGAATCAAACTACAACGAACAAAAGCGATTAGATCTTGCTAAAAAGCGAGTTAAAAGAATAAAAGGATTTTATTCTCATACATTGGTTTATATAGTTATAAATTTAATGATAGTTGTAATTAATGTTCAAGATTTAGAACCAGGAGAAAGTTATTTCCAATATAAGAATTTCTTTACATTGTTTTTCTGGGGAATAGGACTTACAGTTCACGGACTATCGGTTTTTTTACCAGATTTTATATTAGGACAAAACTGGGAAGAGAAAAAGATTAAAGAAATTATGGAACGTGATAAAAAGCATTGGAATTAGGATGGAGCAGGATTCTTATAGAAGATTAAAAATCTTAAAAGCAGAGGAAAAAGTAAAGAAAATTAAGGGGCTTTACTTTCATTTATTTATATATTTAATTGTAAATCTGGTTTGGGTTATAGCTTTACTGGTTATAGGTGAAATGTCAAGTTATACTAGATATGGGTTTTGGGGTATGGGATATGGACAATTATCAATGGCATTTTTTTGGGGTATTGGATTATTAATTCATTGGTTATTGGTTTCTATCAAAAACATTTCAATTTCAAAAAACTGGGAAGAACGTAAGATTAAAGAACTTCTTGAAAAAGATAAACAACGCTGGGAATAGCATTAAACAACTATATTAAAAAAAAATAAAATGAATGTAATTATAATTGAAGACGAAAAGCCATCTGCTAGACGTTTACAGAGAATGCTTGATAAAATAGGTATTCGAGCAGAAACTATGTTGCATTCTGTGGAAGAGTCTGTAGTCTGGTTTCAAGAAAACGAACATCCAGATTTAATATTTTTAGATATTCAGTTAAGTGATGGTCTTTCGTTTGAGATATTCGATTTAGTAGACGTCAAATCTTCAATAATCTTTACAACAGCTTATGATGAGTATGC
>DFBO01000008.1 GCA_002366675.1 Flavobacteriaceae bacterium UBA3078 | reverse complement strand
CTCATTTAATTATTCATGGAGATTCAGACACCTCTATTTCGATTAATGAGGCAAAGACTTTACACTCCTGGAATACTAACAGTGTTTTATTTCCTATAGAAAACACAAATCATGTTTTCGATTCTAAACATCCTTGGCAAGGAAATAAGCTTCCAGAAAAGCTAAAGCTTGTAGTTGAAAAGAGTATTGATTTTATAAAAAAATAAAGTCTTTATAAATTATAAAGACCTTTTATCTGTGGAGAATATCGGATTCGAACCGATGACCTCTACGCTGCCAGCGTAGCGCTCTAGCCAACTGAGCTAATCCCCCAAAACCAAGTTTATTTTAATCCACTTAACACTAAAACTGGTAAGGTATTACTTTGAAAATCTTTTTTCAATATGGTATTATTTTCCCAAAGTTTGGTAAAAAATCCTCGCTTACGTCTTACAACACATAATAAATCTGGATCGTTATCTTTATAGTGTTCTAAAACCCCTTGAAAAGTTGTAGCATTTTCAGAGTAGGTTGTATTTGTAATTAAATTAGATAGGCCTTCATTAATTTTAAAATCCTCTTCATTATGAAATGGTGTTTTTACCAATAATAAATTCACAATTGATTTAAACTGATTTTTAATATTAATTAATGGAGCTAAGGCGTTTTCTTTTTTAATAACAGCAGATTTCAATGCCATTAAAATGTAAATAATAGGTCTGTATTTATATCCTTCTGGAACTATTAAAGCAGGAATATTGGTTTGTTTAACAATCTTCCCAGAGGTTTTTCCTAAATACACTTCTTCTTTAACAGAATTTGTTCTAGGTTCAATCATTATTAAATCAATCTCTAATGATTTACAAACTAGCTCTATTGTGTCAACCAATTTCCCTTTGAAAGTTTTTATATGCATCTCAACATCTTTGGTGTCTACTTTAGCAACATGAGACTTCAAAAAATCTAAGCTTTCTCGTTCTAAAATATGATCTATTTTAATCATTGTTCCTGCTTTAGTATAAACATTATATACTTGAACAACATATAATTTTGCGCCAATAGCTTTGGCAAAATCTACAGCATATTGTAAATGGCTTACAGCATTTTTAGACGAACCAACAGGAACTAATATATTCTTCATAATCAATAATTAAAACTAAATTTACACAATAATTTATGCAAAAGTAAACATTAAAAATGATTCGGAAAGCTACTATTAAAGATATTGATAGCATTTTAATAATAACTAAAGCATGTGCAGCATATATGATTGAAAATGGCATTTTTCAATGGAATGAACATTATCCAAATAAAACTGATTTTGAAAATGACATCTTAAAAGATGAATTATATGTGTTTGAATATCAGTCTAACATCGTTGGTTGTATGGTTATTTCAACTTATATGGATGAAGAGTATCTTCCAATTAAATGGTTAACTACAAACAAAAACAATGTATATATTCATAGGTTGGCTATTCATCCAAAATATCAAGGAAAAGGCTATGCAAAACAATTCATGGATTTTGCTGAAACGCATGCAGTTAATAATAACTTTCAATCCGTTAGATTAGATACATTTTCTCAAAACAAAAGAAATCAAAAATTTTACGAACTTCGCAACTATAAAAAGATGGGAGAAATTTACTTTCCTAAGCAAAGTAAACACCCATTTTATTGTTACGAACTTGTCCTGTGAGCACAAAAATTAGCTTAAAACATATTAATAGATTAGCAATTCCAGCATTAATTTCTGGAGTATCTGAACCTATCTTATCTTTAACAGATACTGCTATTGTTGGTAATATGGATTTAAATGCAACTGAGTCTTTAGCAGCAGTTGGTATAGTTGGTGCATTTATTTCTATGCTCATTTGGGTTTTAGGGCAAACAAGAAGCGCTATTTCATCTATTGTTTCGCAATATGTTGGAGCAAATAAATTAGACAAAGTAAAAAATTTACCTGCTCAAGCTATTTTTATTATAACCTCTTTAAGTATCTTAATTATTCTTGTTACTTATCCTTTTGCTGAACAGATTTTCAAACTTTATAACGCATCAAATCTCATATTAGATTACAGTATTTTGTATTACAAAATTCGTGTGTTTGGTTTTCCATTTACCTTATTTACTATTGCCGTTTTCGGGACTTTTAGAGGGCTACAAAACACCTATTATCCAATGATAATTGCTATAGTTGGTGCATCAGTAAATATTATTTTAGATTTTGTTTTAGTCTATGGAATTAAGGGGTTCATTCCTGCTATGCATATTCAAGGTGCAGCCTATGCAAGTGTTGTTGCCCAATTAATTATGGCCATTTTATCTGCCTACTATTTACTTAAAAAAACGCCTATCTCTTTAAAGTTACACTTACCTTTTAATAAAGAAATGAAACGTTTTGTGTTCATGATTCTTAACTTATTTATAAGAACTATTGCCTTAAATGTGACCCTTTATTTTGCTAGTGCGTTTTCAACTAGCTATGGAAAACAATACATAGCTGCCTATACCATAGCAATCAATCTATGGTTTTTAGGCGCTTTTATAATAGATGGATATGCAAGTGCAGGTAATATTTTATCAGGAAAACTTTTAGGTGGAAAAGAGTATGGCAAACTCATAGAGCTTAGTAATAAGCTCATAAAATATGGTGTTTATTTAGGGTTAACTATGGCAATTATTGGAAGCGTATTTTATTTTTCTTTAGGAACCATTTTTACTAAAGAACCAGAAGTATTAAAAGAGTTTTATAACATTTTCTGGATGGTTTTAGCCATGCAACCTTTTTGTGCTATTGCTTTTATTTTCGATGGCATGTTTAAAGGACTTGGTAAGATGAAGGATTTGAGGAATCTATTATTACTTTCTACATTTTTAGTGTTTGTCCCTATTTTGTTTTGGTTAGATTCTATGGATCTTAAACTCTATGGCATTTTTGCTGCTTTTACTTGCTGGATTATTGCTAGAGGATTTCCATTAATCATAAAATTTAGACAAGAATTTTTACCCCTTTCTCGAAACCATTAACTTAGCAAAAAAATAAACAATGTTTTCTTTAATAAGCTTAATTCAAAAAATAGACATCAACGAAAAAATAAAAGAAGCTCCAGATAATTCTTATGAAATCGGCGTTTTTATTGGTACTTTATTGCCTTTTGTAACTCTTGTGATTATAGCTTACTTATTGTTTAGGTATAACAAAAACAGAAAAAACAATTAAATATGGACTTTTTAGGCTTTTTAAGTGGGAACGGATTGTTTCTCGTATTAGCAATCGTGCTAGTAATTATTTACGTTTATAACCGTAGAAAAAATCGCTAATATAGTATGCTTCTACCAAGCAATAATACTAAGGCGCTTTGCTTTTACAAAACAACTATCTTTGCAACCATAATAAAAACATGCAATGAGTAACATTAGAATAACAAAACAATTCTCTTTCGAAACTGGTCATGCACTCTATGGTTACGACGGAAAATGTAAAAATGTTCATGGACATAGCTATAAGCTTTCAGTAACAGTTATTGGAAAACCTATTTCAGACACTAAAAACGTCAAGTATGGAATGGTCATAGATTTTAGTGATCTTAAAAAAATAGTAAAGACAGAAATTGTAGATGTGTTCGACCATGCCACTGTTTTTAATAAGAATACACCACATGTGGAGTTGGCAAAAGAACTTGAAGTTAGAGATCATAATGTGCTTTTAGTAGATTATCAGCCAACTAGTGAAATGATGGTTATTGATTTTGCTAAAAAAATTAAAAGCCAATTACCAAATCATATTGTATTACATTCTTTAAAGCTTCAGGAAACAGACACTAGTTTTGCTGAATGGTATGCTAATGATAATTAAATGAATCTGTCATTACGAGGAATGAAGTGACAAAGTAATCTCATGAAATAAAGAGATTGCCACGACTTTTTTTAAAAGTCTCGCAATGACAAGAAAAACATTTTTATATTTACCATATGCAAATTCCCAAAGGAAAAAAAATCTATTTCGCTTCAGACAATCATCTGGGAGCACCAACTCAAGAACAATCACGTCCTCGTGAAAAGAAATTTGTAGCTTGGTTAGATGAAGTAAAACAAGATGCTGCAGCTATATTCTTAATTGGCGATTTATTCGATTTTTGGTTTGAATATAAAACCGTTGTGCCAAAAGGCTTTACAAGAACTCTTGGAAAACTAGCTGAAATAAGCGATTCGGGAATTCCTATTTACTATTTTGTTGGTAACCATGATCTTTGGATGAATGGCTATTTTGAAGAAGAACTAAACATTCCTGTTTACCACAAACCAAAAGAATACACTTTTAACAATAAAACATTTTTAATTGGTCATGGAGATGGTTTAGGTCCTGGAGACAAAGGTTATAAACGCATGAAAAAAGTATTTACTAATCCTTTTAGCAAATGGTTATTCCGTTGGTTGCATCCAGATTTAGGTGTAAAATTAGCTCAATACATGTCTGTAAAAAACAAACTGATTTCAGGAGATGAAGATGCGAAGTTTCTTGGCGAAGACAACGAATGGTTGGTACAATATTGTAAGAAAAAAGAAGAAGAAAAACACAGAGATTATTATGTGTTTGGACACAGACATTTACCTTTAAATATCGATTTAAACGA
>DFBO01000128.1 GCA_002366675.1 Flavobacteriaceae bacterium UBA3078 | reverse complement strand
TTTTATAATTCATTAATCAAAAAACGAATCGTTATGTTACACAAATCAAAATCAAACAAATTAAATGCATGGAAGTTTACTTTAATCCTTCCATTATTAGGGCTGTTTTTAATGAGCTTTAACACAAAAGAAGTCTATATTAACACTTCTAACCCAATAAATACTGATACTTCTGAAAATATCTTCATGAATAATTTATCTGATATTGGAATGGTAATTGTTTCAAAAGATTTCAGTGATACCGACTTAGAAAAAGTAAAAAATGACCTTTTAAAAGATGGATTAACTATTAAATTTAAAGGTATTAAACGAAACACTTCTGGCGAAATAATTGCCATAAAAATAGATGTGAAATCTAAGGAGTCTAGTGCTAATTATAACACAAATGGAGATGAACCTATTTCACCAATAAAGATTAGCTATAATAAAGACGGAAACAATATTTCCATTGGAAGTGCTTCAATTGCATCTAGTAAACACGCTATGACATTTATTTCGGAAGATGGTAAGCCTCATAAAATAAAATCTCACGGAAATAATGAACATGTATATGTTGTTTCATCTAACAATCATAATACTGCTGAAGAAATTGAAATAGAATCTGATGGTAAAATGGTTTTTATTAGTAAAGATGGCAATGTCCACACTGTTAAAGATGGAAATCAAACCATTGATCTTATTACAATTTCAGAAGGTGAAGATGGAAAGAAGTTAGTACACAAAACCAAAGGTGACTCTGAATCTAAAAATGTTTGGGTGACTAAAGAGAAAATATCTAAAGATCTTAAAGACCATGGAGAAGAGGCTTACAAAGTAAAAATTATTTCTAATGATGGAAATAAAGAAGATATTCATTTTACTACAAACGATGCTCATGCAAAGCAAAAAGTTAAAGTAATAAAAATGAATAAAAAAGATGGTGTTTTTATTTCAAGTGATGGAGGAACTCCTATTTTTATAATAGATGGGAAAGAAGTAACTAAAGCTGAAATGGACAAATTAGACAGTAATGATATTGCAAGTGTAAACGTATATAAAGGTGAGAAAGCTGTAAAGAAATATGGTGAGAAAGCTAAAGATGGTGTTGTTGTTATTACTACTAAAAAGTAAAAACAACCCGTTTACGCATAAAAAAGCCCAAACTTTCGTTTGGGCTTTTTTATTTGTATTAATCTTATTTTATCAAAATCTTTTTAATAACAGATTTCCCTTCAGAAGTTAGCCTTAATAGATATAGTCCACTTGTATAATTTAAATCTACATAAGAATTATTGTCAATTACTTGAGACATTAACTGCCTTCCATCAACAGAAAAAACTTCTATTTTAGTTTCTGTTTTAATGCCATTAATAAATAGCCTACCACTTGTTGGATTTGGATACAGGCTCACTTTAAATTCTTGAGCTTCTTCAATAGATAAATTTTGTTCCCAAGTTTCACCAACCATATTTCCCCAGATATACTCTATCATATCTGGTTGATCAATAAATGGATTTCTGTTAAATTGCCAATTGTAAACAACGTTATTTCTATTCATTTCATAATCATCTGGAGGATCGTTTCTATGCCAATCAAGTAACGTTTGTAAATCTCCAAACTGTCCTACCAACCCATCAGGAAATCCATTTACAATCTCTAATCCGTTATATCTTACAGCTAAATAAAATACACCACGAGCTACATCTCCTTTAAAACCACCAAAGGTTCCTGTAGGTCCATTATACTCACCATAAAACTGATTACCACGACTACTATTTTCAGGACCATCTACTGCTCTTAATGCATGTGCATCAGAATTTCCATGACGTAGCGAATCGGCTTTAGTAGTCCAAAACACATCTATTCCATCTGCAACTTCATCTTCTTCAATGCTATAATAACCTGCTCTTGATCTTGGAAACGTATGTTCTCTGTTCCATTTTCCAGTATTTACAGACGTTAGCTGAAAATCTAATTTAGCACGACCCTGTTCTTGATACACCAACCAAACTTGATTGCTGTTTTCAGGATTCTGATCTGCCTCTTTTAATATATCTATACAATCTGTATAAGTTTGGGCTCTAACAACGTTTGGATCTGCAATAATATCTTGCAATGCTTGACGTAAAGCCACATTTGTTAATCCATCTAAACTATTATAATAACCGTTTGGTTGTGTACTTGCAACAATTCCGTAGGTCGAATTTATTGGCGTTCCAAAAGGAGCCATTGTAAAATCATTATCAACCACACGAAGTTTTAAGAAGTTATTATATGGTATAAAAGGCCATTGCAAATTTGAAAACTTTACAAGAGGCTCTTCATCTCCTTCATCAAAAGTATCATCGATTAAAGTTATGGTTGTAGTAACTGTATTTTGACCAGATGGAATGGTTAAAGTAGTGTTTCCTGTAAAATCGGCTGTATTGAAACCATAATTATCTAAAGAAAAGCTAAATTCGAAATCTGCAGTAACATTTTGTTGAGCCGTAAATACAATATCAAACACGTCTTCTTCTACAAATTGTGATTGTGTAGTTGACATGGAAATAGCATTAAAAACATCTCCACTACCATCATTTAATAATCTTGGTGTAGGCGTAGTTACAGTATAGCTTCCGTCGTTATTACGTTGAATTGAATTAGTGTTATTGCTTGACCCTTCACTTATTTGTTCGGTAACTCCTAATAATCCCATTAGTACTGTATCATCAGAATCACTTGTGTCGTAAACTAAAGCATCAATTAAATTTGTTTGAGTAGCAATGGTTCCTTCAGGGAAATCTGTATCATCCCCTAAATAAATAGCTACAGCATCTGCTCCATTCTGAATAACATTAGCTGCTATTAAAAACTGAGGAAATGGTGCAACAGCATCGCTTCCAATTAGAAATAACCCATTGTTATCTGTTGTGAAACCATCTAAATCAATTGTGAAATAACTTGAATCTGCACCTGAATCAGAACCGTTAAACAATACCAACACGTAACCATTTAGTGACGTGTTTGGAACATCAGATTTAAGTTCTACAAACTCCATATTGTCTATTCCTGGAGAATCGCAATCTAGTTCGTTAATGACTATTTGACCAAAAGAATGACATGAGAAAGCCAATAGCAACATGCTAAAAATAATTTGTTTCATTATAGGAGAATTTGTGCAAATGTAATCATCTGTTTGCCAATAAATTATTTTATGGTTTATTAAATTATTAATTTTAACATTAATAAAACTACATTTGCAAAATGAAGAAAAGAGTCTTTAAATTTTTAGCAAAGCTCAATAAAGCTATACTTCCAAGTTTTACGAAACAAGGTTTAGATTTGAGTCAAGCTAGCAAACTTCAGATGGCCATTTTTGGCTGGAAATTGTATGTCACAAAAAATGCTTTAGATTAATTTGATATTTATTTTGAAGATAACCTAAAAAAGGAATATATTTGCACCCACTAAAAAAGGCCTCGTGGCGCAACTGAATAGCGCACTTGATTACGGCTCAAGAGGTTATAGGTTTGAATCCTATCGAGGTCACGAATAAATAATAAGTCCAAACGTTAAATCAAGCTCGCTTGAATTTAAAAGTTTGGATTTTTATTTTCAAAAGACTGATAAATATCATAGAATGATATTAAAGAAATTTAGACCTTTATAATGCTATTAATCGAAGAGACAATCTAAATGGGTTAGTTTCTTTAAAAAGAAAAGTATCAATTAAGTTCTTGATGCTTTTCTTTTTTAAACAATTTCTGCACTAAGACCAGCTTCCAACAACATGGAACATCTAGGTTCTAACTCATTATAAGGTCCAGTTTTAACTGTACATTTTCCTTTATAATGAACAATTATAGAACACTGCTCTGCTTGTTCTGGAGTATG
>DFBO01000257.1 GCA_002366675.1 Flavobacteriaceae bacterium UBA3078 | reverse complement strand
ACCTATTTCAGGAAAGTTCAAATCTTTTATGGCTAGTAACGGTCTAGTGTATGAAACGTAGCGTGTAAAAAGACACTAACTTTTCGGATTAACACAGAGCCGAATTTTTAATTTTTATGTTTATTTTTTTCTAAATATAACCAAATTAAAAATTTGGCGGTCTTCGTAAATAAGGAAAAACCTTTGGTAAAGCCTTTACTAGCTATGTTTTATACACATTGTTACCTGCTGGCTTTTTTCCGCAAACTTGCTAGCGTTGGCGAAGACATACTCTTTTACAGTTTTGATGAAGCGTGGATGGCGCGACTGGAAATGTGTATGGCTTTCAGCGTTGGTTATTTTTCCGTTTCTATATTCCACTCAATTGTTTTTAATCTTTCAGCAACTCTTTTTATCGTATTCATTATTTCATTCTCTGATGGGAATTCGCCAAAAACTAATTCTTTAAAACTGGTTTCATAAGTGTCTTTGATTTGATTCCAAGTCTTTTCGGTATCTGAAAACAATATTGTGGTTGTTGGATGGTTCGATAGCCAACCATTATTGTTTTTAAAACTTATCACATCATCATTAGCGACCTTTAAAAGCATTATGTCAAATTCTTTTGAATTGAAAAATGTATTTAGTTCAACGTCTTTTAACATCATATGAATATCATAAGTGTGCCTAATCTTATTGCTCAAATCGGTTATTGGGTCTTCCGTTTGAGAAAAACGAACCAAACTCATCAACTTTTCACATAAGGTTCTTTCTGCACGTAATATTAAAACATCAAAAGGATTCATCCCATATTCCTTAATTACATCTTGTTGATTAGCCTTCATCATCATTTCATATATGTAGGATGAAACTGTTCTAGTTGTATATGGCTCAAAATGCCCAAGCCAAGTAGATTCTACAATAATAGCATCTCTTACTTGTCCAAAATCTCCATCAAAACTCTTTTCGTAGCTGTGAGCAGTTTTACGTATCATTCCCATTTTATGAGTTATTCCATCAACTTCTATCTCTGGAATAACTTTAGTAACACATTTTGAAATCTTTTTAATTTTAGATTTAAGCTGATTGTTTGTTTCTCCATCTTTTCTTAAAACTACTAAATCAATATCTTCTGAAAATCGGTCGATTAACTGGTTGCATTTTGATAATGCTGTACCTCCTTTAAAGACAGTTTCTTTCCCAATTTCATTGTTGTAGATGGCGTGCAAAGCCAATGTTACCCAATAATCTTTTTCAATATAGATTTCCGGAATTCCTTTTTGTTGAGAAGTTGCAGTTATAGCATCTTGGAATAGTTCTTTGTTTTCGTGTAGCTTCATTTAATATTCCAATTGGTTATTGTTGGCAGTGTTTTTTTATCAATTCCGTAATTATATTCAGAAAGCGGATTTAGACTCTTTTTTAATGTTTTTAATTCAATGGAAAAATTTATTGTTTCCAACAAAGAACCCAAAAAAGCCCTCACTCTAGGTGGATATGATAAAGCACATTCAATGAGTTGTTTTATCTCTTTTGAGTTTAAATTTTTTAGTCGGTTCGAAATAATTTTTATTCCTGAATTCTTATCTAAATCGGGTATTTTTTTAAAATCTTTGAGAGCATCCAAAATTTCTAACAGAGTGTAATTTTTATTCGTTACATCTACATAACTTTTTACTGGATTACCTTTTATATTCCCAACTGATACTGTTATTCGTTTATCTCTACTTGCAATTTTTATATTTCTTGGTACTTGAGTTGTTAAACCCATTCTGTTGTATAAAGAAATTCCTGTGATGTAAGCAATTCTTTTCTTGTTTTGGAACAAATAGGGTTTCAACAGCTCTTCTTCATTAGGTTTTAACTCTCCAAAAATGGTTTGTTTAGGTTTGTAGAATACACCTGTAGAAACTCTTTTGATGATTCCTTTCTCAATTAAACGTTCAATTGCTTTTGTAGCTGCACTATATTCGTTTGATTCAATAGAAAGTTGTTGGTACTTGAAAGTGGTACCTTCTTTTAACTTGTTAATTTGCTTTTCTATTTTTTGAGCTATCTTCATTGGAAGACAAATGTACAATATTTTAGTTATTTGTCAAGTAAACGAAACATAATACTTGACATTTAGTTTGCTAAATTTGATTCGGTTCAGATTTTATCAATTCACGTGCAAAGTCAATAAATAATTTATATGCTTTTGTAAATGAATAGTTGTCATCTGAATGTTTAATAGCTATGTTCCTTTTTACCATTGTAGAACCAACTAACCTTTTGATACTATCTGCATTATTTAATTGCTTATTTGATTTCACAATATCAGTCCAAGAGCTGTTTTTTATGTAATCGACAATTTCGTCAATGTGAAAGTCCGAAAACCCTAATTCATCCATAAAATTCTTTCCGTCTTTGTCTAGTTCGTAGCAGAAGATTGAGAAAAATATGCTTATATCACGAGAAGTGTTTTCATTTGTTTCTTCTGAAATCAGATAATAAAACTCTTGTGTGTTCTTTAATTCAAAACCAAATGATTTATCAAAAAACTCAGCATAAAAATTTTGATTCTCCTTTATGATATCAAAGTACGATTCGTCAATGGTTATAAATCTTCCATCCATTAAAGATGTAACTATTTGTTTGTGTTTATTCGGATACATTTTCTTTTTTAGTGATTTTTAGTTTTGGCATTATTAGCTCTCCTTGTTCTGTTTTAAAAGAAATATTTCGATTCTCTTTGTCCTGCTGTACATCATAGTGTTCTCCAAAGATTAAACTGGTAACCATAAAGTAGTTGTCAAAATCAAAGTTTTTGTTTTCGTTTTCAAGTGATGTTTTGCACCAAGTAAAAAAGTCGTCAACGGGAAGTTTTGAGTTTAACTGAGATTTGTACTCACTTTTATTGAAAATCCATTGCTCTGCAATATCAGCTTCCTCTTCAATAAAGACATCTTCCTCATTTTTAAATTGGTCAAAATACTCTTTTGTGTTTTCGTAAATAAACGGATTATAAAGATTATCTCTTGTTGTATTGAAAAGCTCTGGTGGTTTAATCCCTTTATAGCAATTTCCATTTGTTAAGTACAAGTGAAAACCTTGTAGAGATTCACTTTCTGTCCTAATTCTATCTATAAGAGGTAAAAGTTCATTGCTTAAGATAGAAGACTGTTTGCTAATATCTTTTACTACTTGCCTTAACAGATTATACAGTTTTTCGAACTGTCTTCTTATGCTTTCGTCTGAATAATCAAAACGTTTGTTATTTGAAAATTGAGAAATATTTAGTAGTTCATTATAAATTGATTGAGAATGATTTGTATCTAAAATTGTGTTTAGTGGAATAATATAATAATCAATTAAATACCTAGCTTTTTGTACTTTCTCTTGATATTCAATTTTTCGAGTATTTGCTTTTAGTTCTCTAGATTCATTTAAAAGACTTATTGTATTATTTGTAACTGCATTTGAAAATTTCTTAATCTCGTTTGCCAAAGCTTCAATTCTATCCAACAAAATGTTTTTATCCTGGTTGATGCCTTCTTTTATATTTAAAAACAAAGTTCTGATAGATTGACCAAATTTTTCAATCTCTTCTGGAAGTAACGGTTTGAATTGTTGAAGAACAAACTCAAATAAAACGAAATAAGGTTCATTAATTACATAATCGTCATTTTGTTCAACAAGTAATTTGTGTTCAAAAAGCTGATTCTCAATATCACTTCCAAATTCGTTAAGTGCTTCAGAAACTTGACTTTTTAAGATAATTTCATTCTTAACTTGTATGTCAAAGAGTTGCCTTAGCAAGTCAAAATGAGTTGCCAAAAATTGCAATATGGATTTTGGTTCTGACTTAAACATTGATTAGTATTTCTTGTTCTAAAAATCTATTTGTACGAGCAACTTGTTCTCTAATTTGCACAACTATTGAATCTTTTGAATTTTTTACAGGATTGCTCATTTTAGCCTTGTTTTCTTTTAATGATGCTGAATGTTTGTCGAAAAGTTCGTTGTAATTGGTTGGTATATACAATTGAGCATTGTTAAAAACTTCTTTTATTCGTAAATATTCATCAAGTCCATTAAAGTCATAGTCAACAAAAACTAAAACTTCCTTTGCCCTTATCATTGAAATCGATTCTTTTCCTATTCTACCATATTTGTGTACAAAAAGATAATTGTTTCCTAGTAATTTTTCTGCATTTAAAAAAGTTTCTAAATTTTCTACAAAACAGATGTTATCAGTAATAATTGAATTAGGAATTACAGAAAACAAACCAAAATCAAGAGTCTGTTTTTTAATATCTACAAGTTGATTATTTATCTGAATTGAATTAAAACCTCTTAACAAGAATATTGGGTTATTGTCAATTTTTGTTGCTTTTGAGTTTCTATATTTTTTAATATTCCCTGATTTGCTTTTACTAACGTTTTGTTCTGGAAAAGATGTTTTAAAAAATTTTTCAAATTCATTTTCTTTACAAACTTTAATTTTGAAACCTCTGCCAAGTTTTAATGATTCTAAAATTTCTGCACGAAGCAAGTTTTGAAAAATATCGGATTTTATAACGCTTTTAGGAATTGCTGATTTTGAAACCGATTTGCTTTCAAATAATAGTTTATATGTTTTGAAGTCAACTTCTTTCATTACGCTTCAATCGGTTTTCTTAATATGACATTTCCATTCTTTTCACTAACTACGATTTTACCTTTGTTTCTTCTAACTAGATAGTATTTATCAAAACCATCATAAGGATGAAGTGGTGCAGCTGAAATTGGTATAAAATTATGTTCTTTGCAGAAGTTCAAAATTTCAATTCTGTTTGCTTCGTCAATTGTTCCTATTTCATCAACAAATAACACAATTTTGTTCTCGTCATCTTTTACAACTATTTGGTTAATAATAGACATAATTAGAACCAATCGAATCATTTTATCTGTTCCATCAGATTCAATTTGATTTTTTAGGTCAACAACTTTGTGTTGTCCTTTTTTATGTAGATGAAGTTTGATATCAAATAAATCATTAAAAGTGATTGTGGTTTGATTGTCAAGGTATTTGTTGAGAGTGTTTAGATTTTCTGATTGGTCATTGAAAATTAACTCTGACGTTAAATCTCTAATTTGAATAATTTTATTTAAGTCTTTTATGAGTTTCTCGTTTTCTACAATTTCAATTTTTAAAGTATCAATATCTGAAATTTTTATTTTCTTAATTTTCGAATTGAATTGATTAGTAATGAATGAGTTAAATTCTTCAAATCTTGAATAAATTGTACGACAAGGATTTGCAAATTGGGTTGATATATTTTTAAGCAAACCATCAATTGCCTTTTGTTTGTCTTCTAATGTTACTAATTCAGAATCAACGTGTTTAATAAAATCAGTTTCGCTAGCGAAAGACGTTTCTGTTTTTAGTTTTAAGCGTTCAAATAAACTATCCTTTTTGAGTTTGATTTCTCTTCTTTCTTCAAAGTTTCTTTTGAGGTTTTTGTAAATATTGTCAAGCGAATCTGTTGATTGATATTCAATAGGTTTAATTCCAAGTTGCTCAAGTTCTACTTTCCAAGTTTGGATTTCTTCAATTCTTTTTTCTTTTTTAAATATCTCTTTACTCGCTTGTTCAATAGTCTCGTTAAGTTTCCTTATTTCTTCTTCAATTAACTTAACGTCTTTAGTTGATTGTTCTTTTTGTTTAATTAGATTCTCAAATTCCACTTTAAGAGCTTCAAGCTCTTTTTCAAGAGTTGGAAGTTGTTTCAGTTTATGAATTTTTTCAGTTAAAGTTTTAATTTTAATGTTTATATCCGCTAAATCTTTTCTGTGTTTTTCTAAATCTTTGGCTATAGGTAATAGCTTGTCATTTATTTCTTTTTCTTTCTCTAGTTGCTTTATTTGTTTTTTTAATTCTTCAATAGATTCTATTGGTTTTCCTTTAAAATTATTTGGTAACTCAATAGCACCATCAAATAGCTTCATCAAGTTTTCTGTTTGCTTGACTTTTGCTGAAATATTGTCGGAAGATAAACTTGTTATATCTATTGAAAGGATTCTATTTAGTAATTCTTTATTTTCTTGGTTATCTGAAATTTGATGAATTAATTGGTTTGAATAGCTATCAACTTGATTTTCAATTCTTAAAATTTTAGATTCAGCTTTTTGGATATTACTTTCAATTTCTTTGCTACTAAGTTTTTGGTTTTCTATTAGAGTAATTTGACTTTCAATGTTTTTTCTGTCTTTGTCTAAGTTTTGAAAAGATTGCTCTAGAAATTGTAAATCTTCAAAAGCTTTAATCTCAAATACTAATTTCTCTTTTGAATCTAATTCTTTTTGTTTTTGCTCAATTTGATTGGTGATTTTTCCAATAAGTTGATTTAATTCTTTTTCTTTTGGATTAAGTGTTTCATTTAGGTGAGTTCTTTTTTCGGCTCTTTCTGTTTTCATTTTAGAAACGGAAGTGCCAAGCTCAGAGTATAAAGAGGAATACTGTTGGTTAAACACAAAAATTAACTCAGAAAGAATTGCACTTTTTCCTTTATATTGATTTACTAATTCCTTGAAATCAGAAAAGCTTCGTTGAATGCTCTTGACAACTTTTATGTCTCGATTGTGTTTTAATAAAGTTTGAATGTCTTTTTGATTTTTCTTTGAAAAAGAAACACGCTCATTTTCTTTGTTATCTGCTATAATTAAAGATTCTTTAAGTGAATCGTTGTTGATTAATTTTGAGTTTATTAGGTATTTGTAGATTTTAGAAAAATTATTGCTAATACCACGTCCATCTTGATTTACGCTTTGATTTAGCCAAACAACTCCGTTGTTTCTTTTTCCTTTTTGATATACAAAATTAAAAACGTCTCTACGATTAGTGAATTTGCTATGTTCTATTCCATTTGTAGCAAATTCAGATAGCAATGAGTCAAATTTTCTAATTTTTTGACCATTAGCAGTTTCCATAAAATAAAGCCCCTCTTTGTATTCGCTATCAATTTTATAGTAATCTAAATTGCCTTCGGCATTTTTCTTTACCAAAATAGAGTAGTAGCGATTTTTGAAAATCTCAAAGACAATAAAACTAGAATTTATTGAAGGAAAGTAATGATTGAAGGTAGTTTTGTCTCCTGTTCGATTTCCACTAAATGTCATTTCCCTTCCATCAATTATAAACAGAAAGTTAAGAGCATAAATCAGCGTACTTTTTCCGATGTTGTTTGGTCCTACAATTTGAAGAGAATTACAATTGTCAAGTTCTATATCCGCTTTTGAGTAGATGTCAGAGTTTAATATTATTAATCGTTTAAGCATTCAATTTTAATTTAGTCTATTCAGTCGAGTGTTGGCAAAAAACAGCTCTTTTGGTTTTTTCAGCGTTGGCTTATGTGTCGGCAAAACCAAATGTGCTGTTTGTGCGGCTGGATTGTCTTGTCCTAAAATAGGTTG
>DFBO01000249.1:2580-4351 GCA_002366675.1 Flavobacteriaceae bacterium UBA3078 | reverse complement strand
TTGAAACTGATAAAACTGTTATGGAAGTGGAAGCTCAAATCTCTGGTATCTTAAGAAAGATATTGGTAGCTGAAGGCGAAGAAGTCCTTGTAACTCTTCCTATTGCTATTATAGGAGATAAAGAGGAAGATATTAGTAGAATGATTGATAAAGCCTATCAAAAGTTAGGGAAAGCTGAAATAACAGAAGAAGAACCCAAAGCAGCTAAGAGGATTTCCCAGGAGATTGCGGAGAAACGGCAAATGGAACCGAAAAAAGAAAAAGAAGAGTTTAAAAAGATTTCTCCAAGAGCCCGAAGGAAAGCAAAAGAATTAGGAGTAGAAGTGCAGTTAGTGGAGGGAAGTGGCCCAAGGGGAGTTGTGATCGAAAAAGATATATTAGACTATTTTCAATTAAAAAGACAAACATCTAAAACTTTTATTGAAGGAAAAGAAATAGAGAAAAGAATACCATATACAGGTATACGAAAAATTATCGGTGATCGACTTTCTCAAAGTAAATTTACTGCACCACATGTATACTTTACCATATCTATTGATATGACAAAGGCAATAAGTTTTCTGGATACCTATAACTCGGATCTTCAATCAAAGGTAACAATTAATGATTTAATAGTTTTTGTAGTAGCTAAGGTTTTAAAGGAGCGACCCAACATTAATTGTTCATTAATTGCTGAAGAAATTGTCTATTATAAGGATATAAATATTGGAATTGCAGTAGCCATAGAACAAGGTCTTATTGTCCCGGTGCTAAAAAATGCTGATAAAAAAAGCTTATCCATTCTATCTAAAGAAATAAGAAAATTGATTAAATTAGCCCGAGAGAGAAAGTTAATGCCTGATGATTATAAAGGTGGAACTTTCACTGTATCTAATCTGGGTATGTATGAAATAGAGAGCTTTACTGCTATCATCAATTCTCCTGAAGCTGCTATATTAGCAGTTGGAGGGATTAAAAGAGTTCCTACGGTAATAGAGGAGGAAGAGGTAGAGAAAATAGAGGTTCGTTCTATAATGAAGATTACTCTTTCAGTTGATCATCTCTTGATTGATGGGGCAAAGGCAGCAAGCTTTTTAAATCGAATAAAGTACTATTTAGAATTTCCAGAATGGATTATTATTTAAAACTAAATTTTTCTAATAAATATTCATTTTCAAACTGAGGTGAATGCTCTATATTATTGGATAGATTTAGAAAAAAGACAGAAGGAGGCGAAAAAAATGTAAGAAAATATACTTTTTAAGTAGAGATTTTTAGGAAAATATGTGTAGTTAAAATGTTATTTTTTAATTAAGGAGGTTTTTGTAATGAGAATGGAAAAAAGTGTGATATTTTTATTAATTTTAATTCTAGTGTTTAGCATTTCATCGATTGCTTTTGCACAAACTAATTTTAGATTAGCTCACATTTATGATCCTTCCCACGCTTGGTCCAGAGGTGCCGAAATGGCTGCCAATTTAGTGGAAGAAAGAACTAATGGCCAGATTAAAATTGATTTATATCCAGCCAGTCAGTTGGGGACAGAAGAGCAGATCTTAGAAGCTGCTATCTTTGGTTCGATTGATATTGTTATTGCTGGTGCCGGCCAAGTTGGGAATCTATTTAAACCGATTAATGTGTTAGAAATGCCCTATACTTTTAAGAACAATGATCATGTTCTAAAATTTGCAAAAAGTGAGATTGGACAACAGATGTTTGCCGATTTAGGACAAGAATTTTCTTTGAAGGTATTAGCTGCCATGAGTTATGGCACAAGACAATTGACCTCTAA
>DFBO01000249.1:1274-2515 GCA_002366675.1 Flavobacteriaceae bacterium UBA3078 | reverse complement strand
CAGGAAGTTTATATGGCATTACAACAAGGGGTAGTCGATGGGCAGGAAAATCCACTCCCGACCATTCAGGCAATGAAGTTTTACGAAGTTCAGAAATATATAAACTTGACCTCTCATGTGATTAACTGTGGTACTTTTCTTATGAATGGTGATAAATTTAATGGTTTAAGTGAAGAGCATCAAAAAATTATGTTAGACGCTTTCTCTGAAGCTGCTGAATTTATTACTGCTGATATCAATGAGAGCGAGAAAAAATTGGGTGCTTTCTTTGAAGAACAGGGATGTACACTGGTAGAGTCAGACATTGATGCATTTATTGAAGCAACCAAAGATATGCCTACTGAATTTGCCAAATGGTGGATTCGTTACGGAGTAGATTTGCATAGTAGAATACACAATCTATAATTTTATGACTGTGGATCTATCAGTATTTGGAAGCCATGTCAATGGCTTCCAAATACTGATCAAGCTATAATAATATGATGCATCTATAGAATACATCATAAATAAATTTAACGGAGTATAAAGCCTTGAAAAATCTTTATGACAAGATTGAAGAATATATACCCCAGATACTATTTCTTTTTATCTTTTTACTTATGGCAGTACAGGTATTCACTCGATATATTTTAAATTTTACGCTTCCCTGGAATATTGAGCTGTGCAGATATTCTTTTGTCTGGTTAACTTTTACGGGAGCTGCTTATGTAAGGAAAGAAAATGCCCACATAAAGATCGAAGTTTTATTTAATTATTTATATAAAAAATGTGCTCCAAGAATCCAGAAGATTATTTGGTTATCCAAGGAATTATTGACAATTGTATATTTAATCGTCCTTATTATTTTTGGAGTTATTCTTGCCTATAATTCTCGTCGTTTCCTATCACAGGCAATGCAAATATCTCAATTTTATCTTTATATATCAGTTAGTATCGGAATGATATTTTATTTAATCAGAGAAATCCAGTATGCGATTAAATATTACAAGAAAGAATATTTAAATAAAAAGAGTCTTATTAAGGGTCATATTAAAAGGGGGTTAAAATAATTTGGTTGCTTTTTTAATTATAGGATTATTTTTCTGTTTGTTAATTGGTATGCCGGTTGCTTTAGCACTTGGGATTCCTTCTGTAATATATTTTATTTTTGATAAAAGCCTTCCTAATTTTACAGCAATTCAACGTATGGTTGCTGGGGCTAACACCTACCCCTTATTAGCTGTGCCTTTTTTTATTTTTGC
>DFBO01000249.1:0-1264 GCA_002366675.1 Flavobacteriaceae bacterium UBA3078 | reverse complement strand
TAATAAATTAGTAGGTCATATTAAAGGTGGATTAGGACATGTTAATGTTGTTGCTAGTATAATTTTTGCAGGCATGTCCGGGGCTGCTATTGCTGATGCAGGGGGGTTAGGCACTATAGAGATAAAGGCTATGCGCAGGGCGGGTTATAATGATAGCTTAACATTAGGCATCACTGCAGCATCCTCTACGATTGGTCCCATAATTCCTCCAAGTTTACCAGTGGTTGTTTATGCTGTAGTAGCATCTTGCTCGGTTGGTCGCTTATTTGCTGCAGGGATTATCCCTGGTTTTATGATGGGTTTAGCCCTAATGATTATGATATATTTCTTAGCAGATAAATACAATACTCCAATTGAAAAAAAGTCAAGTTTTAAAATGATTGTTAGTTCTTTTTTAACAGCATCTTGGTCATTATTAACTCCTGCAATTATATTAGGAGGCATATTTTNNNNACTGAAGCAGCGGCTATAGCTTCTGTCTATGCCATTATCTTAGGATGTTTCATCTATCGAGATATGGGGTTTAAGCAATTATGGTATGTAGTAAAAATTTCAATGATTTCTACTGTTCAGGTGATGATTATTGTTGTTTCTGCTACTTTATATGCTTGGATATTAGCTAGGGAACAAGTTCCACAAGTAGTTGCTCATTATATACTAAGCTTAAGCCATAATTATTATTTAATTCTTTTTTTTATAAATATAGTCTTATTAATTGTAGGTATGTTTATGGAGACTATTGCTTCTATTAATATTTTAGTACCAGTATTAATTCCGGTGATTGCCGAATTAGGAATTGATCCCATACAATTTGGAGTAATTATGATTTTAAATCTAATGATAGGTCTACTAACCCCACCTTTTGGAACAGTTTTGTTTGTGTTAAGCGGGGTAGCTAAAGTGTCAGTGGAGAAAGTTGCTAAGGATACAGCAATATTCCTAATTCCTTTATTAGGAGTTTTACTGTTAATAGTCTTATTTCCACAATTGACTTTATTTTTACCAAACTTAATCTTTGGGAAGTAATTACTATCAGGTGTATTTGTTTGAGACAATTATGTCTATTAATCTAAAGTGCAAAATAACGTACATGCATACGTTTGGATGAATATAAAAATTCCATGGAAGGCATCGAACAAAAGTTGAAAGGTGGAAAAGCTACCACTGATTTGTTCGTGGGTTTTAGAGTTTTTAAGTATAAAGATGGGGATAAGATTAGATTATTAAAAATTGGGGGTATAAAATGAAAGCTTTAGTAAAAACA
>DFBO01000242.1:3188-4309 GCA_002366675.1 Flavobacteriaceae bacterium UBA3078 | reverse complement strand
GCACATTTAGATAAAGAAGATAGAGATTTAGAATTTGAAAAAAAAGTGCAGCTTCAACCGCATATTGTGTATTTAGCAAATTCCAGTAATGTAAAAGTAGGAGTTACTAGAAAAAGTCAGGTTCCAACACGTTGGATAGATCAAGGTGCTCATGAGGCTATTGAGATTGTTGAAGTACCAAACAGATATTTAGCTGGTATTACAGAAGTAGCTTTAAAAGATTATGTGGCAGATAAAACCAATTGGCGAACCATGTTAAAAAATGACATTGCAGACGAAGATTTAGTAACCTGGCGAGAGAAATTAAAACAATACATTCCAGACGAAGCTAAAGACTATTATATTGCTTCTAACTCTGAAACGAGCATTAATTTTCCAGTTTTACGTTATCCTAAAAAACCAAGAAGTTTGAATTTAGATAAAACGCCTAATTACACAGGAAAATTAGTAGGGATAAAAGGACAATACTTAATCTTTGAAGACGAAACGGTTTTTAATATTCGTGGTAATGAAGGTTATGTGGTAACAATATCAATAGTTTAAAACAGATTTTTTTAAGACAAATTTCTAAATACTTAAAGATGTTCCAAATAATAAAACCTCGAAAAACTAAAAATAATTTAGCTTTTCGAGGTTTTATTTTAATAGAAAGTATCTAGGTCTAGATATCTTCTTGATCTCTTAAATTTTGTATATAAGCAGCTTTTTGTACTTGTCTTCTTCTTTTTACTGAAGGTTTCGTGAAAAACTGATTTTCTCTTATGTTTTGCATAATTTTCACATTTCTGTGTTTCTTCTTATAACGCTTAAGAGCTCTATCTATTTTTTCGCCTTCTTTAATTTCTATCTTTATCATGTGTAATTCTTTTGAGATGCCAAATTTATTTAATTATTTAAGATTAACCTAAATATGTTTTAAGTATTTTGTTTTTTGAGGTATGTCTTAATCTTCTAATGCCTTTTTCTTTAATTTGTCTAACACGTTCTCTTGTAAGTCCAAAGGTGTCTCCAATCTCTTCAAGACTCATAGGTTGTTCGTTATTTATACCATAATAAAGTCTTACAACATCTGCTTCTCTTTGAGAAAGTGTATTTAAAGCACGATTTACTTCTAAGTTTAA
>DFBO01000242.1:0-3145 GCA_002366675.1 Flavobacteriaceae bacterium UBA3078 | reverse complement strand
TGGCGCATCCATAGATAAATGACGTCCAGAATTTTTCATGGACTGTTTTACATCACTAATAGTCATGTCTAGTTCTTTGGCAATTTCATCTGCACTAGGAGGACGTTGGTGTGCTTGTTCTAAATAAGAATATGCTTTATTGATTTTATTTATAGAACCAATTTTATTTAATGGTAAACGTACAATTCTAGATTGCTCTGCCAATGCTTGTAAAATGGCTTGTCTAATCCACCATACAGCATAAGAAATAAATTTAAATCCTCTTGTTTCGTCAAAACGTTTGGCAGCTTTTACTAAACCTGCATTTCCTTCATTAATTAAATCTGGAAGCGTTAAACCTTGATTTTGATATTGTTTTGCAACAGAAACAACAAATCTTAAATTTGAAGTTGTTAATTTATCTAAAGCTAATTGATCTCCTTCTCGAATTCTTTGTGCTAATTCTACTTCTTCATCTGCAGTAATTAAGGGTAGTTTGCTAATATCTTGTAAATACTTATCTAAAGATTTAGACTCTCTATTTGTTACCTGCTTCGTGATCTTTAATTGCCTCATATATTCCTTCTTAGATTATTTAGTTATTACGGATTCTTACATAATAACCTTTTTTTTTTAAAATCCTAATAAATACACACTTCTTTGTTGAAATTGCTTAAAAGTCGTTGAGTGTTGTTAAATAATTAATAATGTTGCATATTTACTACATACTATTCTTAATTTTCAAATACGTCTCAGAGTTTTTTAAATGCAAAAACTTTAAATAGGCTTAGAGAAGATCTATTTCTTTGTTTGTTTTTAAATGAAAGCGTTTTTTGAAAAGATACACACCTAAATATAAAAATGGTGTGTCTATAATTGCAATTAAGAGTTTAAATAGAAAACCAGCTACAAGTAGTCCATAAAATTTATCCCAAGCAATAATATTGAAAGAACATAGTAATAACAGAATAGTACAGGTGTCAACAAATTGCGATAAAAAAGTAGAGAAATTATTACGTAGCCATAAATGCTTGCCTTTTGTTAGATTTTTCCAGAAATGATAAATTTGAATATCTATAAATTGAGCCAATAAATAGGCTAGCATACTTGCTGCAACAGCAATCGCTGTGTTTCCAAAAACAGTTGAGAACAAATCGTTATTTACTGGAGACCAAATTGTTGCTGGAACAGTGTTAGCAACTAAAACAATTAAAAGTGAAAAAAGTGAAGCAAAAATTCCTGCAACCACCACTTGATTGGCTCTTTTCTTTCCATAGATTTCGCTTATTAAATCAGTTATTAAAAAGGTTATTGGATATGGTAAAATGCCAACAGAAAGCTCGAAAAATTTAACACCAAAAATTTCAACATCAAATGGATGCCAATAAAAAAATTTTTGAAAAATTAAGTTTGAAACCACCAAAGACGTAATAAATAAAGCTGCTAAAAACAGATAGATTTTTTGCGCAGCAAGTTTATCTTTTATGGTCATTGAAAATTGTGAATAAATAGGTTTGGTAAATATAAACTATTAAAGTTTCTTTTAGTTAATTTGTTTTTTCAATGGATACACGACAAAAAATTTATATTTCTTTAGGAACCAATAAAGGTGATAGATTAAAAAATCTTCAAGACGCTATTAATCTTATATACAATAACATTGGAAAAATTAATATCATATCTAAAGTCTATAATGCGCCAGCGATTGGTTTTGAAGGTGCCGATTTTTTAAATTGTTGTATCATTTTAGAAACTGAAACGCTTCCTGAGAATGTGATGCAAGAATTATTGTCTATTGAAACTCATTTAGGGAGAATTAGAGATAAAAAAGCAGGTTATCAATCTAGGATTATAGATTTAGACATCTTGTTTGTAGGTGAAGAAGTAATCGACACCAAATTACTTCAAGTGCCACATCCAGAACTTCATAAACGGAAATTTGTTTTAAAACCCTTATTAGAAATTGCTCCTAAGCTAACACATCCTACCTTGCATAAAAACATAGCTGATTTGTTGGGTACTTGTGATGATAAAAGTGGGTTAGAGCCCATTAACATTTGGTTAAAGAATCCAGGTAAAAAGTTTCAATTTACAGGCTATAATTACATTGCTATTGAAGGGAATATTGGCGCAGGAAAAACAAGTTTGGCTACCATGATTTCTAAAGATTTTAATGCGAAGTTGATTTTAGAACGTTTTGCTGAAAATCCGTTTTTACCTAAATTCTATGAAGATGCTAAACGTTATGCCTTCACTCTAGAAATGTCTTTTTTGGCTGATAGATATCAACAAATTAGCGACGACTTATCGCAACTGGATCTTTTTAAAGATTTTATTATTAGTGATTACGACATTTATAAATCTCTTATTTTCTCGAAAATTACATTGCCAGAAGAGGAATTTAAATTATATAGAAAACTTTTCTATTTAATGTATAAAGATATTGCGAAACCAGAATTGTATGTGTATTTGTATCAAAACACAGAGCGTTTGCAAGAGAACATAAGAAAACGTGGTCGTGAATACGAACTTAATATTGCTAACGATTATTTAGATAAGATAAACACAGGATATCTAGAATTTCTAAAAAACCAAACTGAGTTAAATGTGAAAATCATTGATATTTCAGATAGAGATTTTGTTGGTAATCGTGAGGATTATCTATGGATTTTAGGTGAAATTTGTAACAAAGATGATGAAACACAGAATTGAACAAACAAAAGACAGGTATGTTGTTGGAATGAAAATCAACCTGACTATCCAAACGATTCAACAGGAAACAGGAAATTTGGCGAGACAATTTATGCCAAGGAGACATGAGGTTGTTTCTAGAATTGGAAAGCATGTGTTTTCAATTCAAGATTATGGACATCTTCAAATGAAAGACATAACACCACAAACTACTTTTGAAAAGTGGATAGGAGTTGAGGTCTCTAATTTCCATGTTATACCAGAAGGGATGGAAACGTTTGTTTTAAAAGCTGGGACTTATGCCGTTTTTGCTTATAAAGGCTCGATACAAGATTTTCCAAAAAGCCGACAATATATTTTTCAAGACTGGTTGCCAAATTCTAACTACCAAATAGATAATAGAGCTCATTTTGAAGAATTATCGGAAGACTACAGTAAAGATTTACAAAATACAGAAGAAGATGTTTGGATTCCT
>DFBO01000109.1:1710-2828 GCA_002366675.1 Flavobacteriaceae bacterium UBA3078 | reverse complement strand
GATACACCTCCATGTTGATAAGTGTTTCTAAAGTAACTTACATAATGATTGTAGTTGTTTGGGTATGCAAAAAACAAATCGCCTTTTGCAAAAATAAATGAGCTACTCATCGAGATAGAAGGCAAGTGTATCGATTTAGGGTCTTTTGCCACTAAAACATCTTTATCCTCATAGGTTAAACTTCTGCCAGTTTTATAGCGTAAATTCAAACTAGTATCTTTATCTCCAATAACTTTCGAAGGGTTTTTTACATTTATTGTACCATGATCTGTAGTTAGAATCAATTTAAATCCAAGTTGTTGCGCTTTCTGAATCATTTCTAATAAAGGGGAATTTTTAAACCAACTTTGTGTTAAAGAACGATAAGCCTTATCGTTTGAAGCTAATTCTTTAACAACATCCATTTCAGTTTTAGAATGTGAGAGCATATCAACAAAATTGTAAACTACAACACTTAAATCGTTGTCTTTTAAAGATTTGAAATTATCAACGAGCTTTTTGCCATTCCTTAAATTGGTTATTTTATGATATTCTGTTTTTAAATGCGATAATCCTAAGCGTTTTAATTGTGCCTCTAAAAATTCGCTTTCATATAAATTTTTGCCGCCATCATCTGTATCGTTCTTCCATAATTTTGGATGTAGCTTTTCCATATCGCTAGGCATTAAGCCAGAAAAAATGGCGTTTCTTGCATACTGAGTAGCAGTTGGCAAGATACTATAGAAAGGAGATTCAGTAACTTTTTTATAATAATTATTTACAATAGGCTCAAAAGCTTTCCATTGGTCATACCTTAAATTATCTATTACAACCAAAAGTGTTGGTTGTTCTTTACCTAATTCAGGAACAATCTTATCTTTAAAAAGTGTATGAGATAACGTTGGAGCATCTGTATGTGGTTCAAACCAAGTTGGATAATGCTTATCGATAAATTTTCCAAATTGTGTATTTGCTTCACTTTTTTGAGATTCTAAAATTTCAAACATGCCAGCATCTTCAATGTTTTCAAGTTGAATTTCCCAATAAATCAATTTTTGATATAGACTAACCCATTCGTCATAACTATTAACCATACTTAGTTCCATAGCTATTTTTCGAAACTCTTGTTGATAGTTTGA
>DFBO01000109.1:0-1670 GCA_002366675.1 Flavobacteriaceae bacterium UBA3078 | reverse complement strand
ATTTGGATTTACTGGTTTAATAAGATAATCGGCTATTTTGTTGCCAATAGCTTCTTCCATGATGTATTCCTCTTCACTTTTAGTAATCATAACTACAGGTAGTGTGTCCTTTTTTTCTTTAATTTCATTTAGAGTTTCAAGTCCTGTTAAACCTGGCATGTTTTCATCTAAAAAAACAATGTCGAAGTTTTTGTCGTCTAAAATCTCAAGGGCTTCAGTACCACTTTGACAGGTAGTTACTATATAGTTTTTCTTTTCTAGAAATAGGATATGTGGTTTTAATAAATCAATTTCATCGTCAACCCAAAGAATATTTATATTGTTCATGTATATTTGTTTTAATTTTTATCTCATATAAGAAGCTTGATTTTGCATAACAAACTTAAAATATTTAACGACCCAATTTACGGATTTATTACAATACCAAATTCGTTAATTTTTGATTTAATTGAACATAAATATTTTCAGCGCTTGCGAAGAATATCGCAAATGGGTATGTCTTATTTAGTTTATCCGGGTGCACATCATACAAGATTTCATCATGCATTGGGTTGTATGCATTTAATGCAAAAAGCTGTCAATGTACTTCGTTTTAAAGGAGTTGTAATTTCTAATGATGAAGAACAAGCACTTTATATTGCCATATTATTACATGATATTGGACATGGACCATTTTCTCATGCTATGGAACACAGCATCGTAAATGGTGTATCTCATGAGCAGATTTCACTGCTTTTTATGGAGCAATTAAATAAAGAATTTAACTTAAGTTTAACTCTAGCTATTCAAATTTTTAAAGGGGAATACGAAAGAAAGTTTCTTTGCCAATTAATTTCTGGTCAATTAGATATGGATAGAGCAGATTATTTAAAGAGAGATAGCTTTTATACTGGAGTAGCTGAAGGTAATATAAATAGTGAGCGTTTAATAACCATGTTAAATGTGATTGATAACGAATTAGTAGTTGAAGAAAAAGGGATTTATAGTGTTGAGAAATTTTTAGTAGCAAGAAGACTTATGTATTGGCAAGTATATTTACATAAAACCAGTCTGGCTGCAGAGCAATTATTAATTAGAGTATTAAAACGAGCCAAAGAACTTACTAGTCATGGAGTAACACTAAAATCTAGTGAAGCGTTGCAGTTCTTCTTAAAGCAAGAAATTACCTTAGAAAACTTTAATAGCGAAACCCTCAACATTTTTGCTAGACTTGATGATTACGATATAGTTTCAGCAATGAAAGAATGGCAGTTTCACGACGATTTTGTCTTAAAGAATTTATGCGATATGCTAATAAATCGAGATTTACTAAAAGTGAAATTAAAGAATGAAGAAATTAATAAAGAATCCTTACAACTTCATATTCAAAAATTAACTGATACATATAATATAAGTAAAAGTGAAGCGAAATATTTTGTATTTACTGGAGAGATTTCTAATCAAGCCTATCAGATTAAAAATCAACATATTAATATTCTTTATAAGAATGGTAAAGTACAAGATATTATTGAGGCTACAGATCAATTAAATTTAAAAGCACTTTCTAAAAAAGTTACAAAATATTATATCTGCTACCCTAAAGAAAAACTTTAGCACTTTTTTCCTATTTTTGCTGGAATGAAATTTACAGCGCAACAAATAGCAGAGATTTTAGAAGGAGACATTGTAGG
>DFBO01000158.1 GCA_002366675.1 Flavobacteriaceae bacterium UBA3078 | reverse complement strand
TAATGAGTTTAAGTGTCATTACTCCACATTATAACGATTTTGATGGGTTAAAACGAATTTTAACCTGTTTGCAGGAGCAGACCTATAAAGATTGGGAATGGATTATTGTGGATGATTGTTCAGATAAATCAGTTCTTATTAATGTAGAAGAGTGGAAAAGTATTATAAACAATAACAGGATTCGATTTATTGAAAATAATTCCAAATCTAATGCTTCAGTATGTAGAAATAAAGGGATTGAACTAGCCAAATTTGAAAATTTGGTTTTTTTAGATTCAGACGATTATATTACTGAAGATTTTGTTTCCAATCGTCAGATAGAATTTAATGAATTTGCTATTTTTCCTAATTTTCATGTAGTTGATAATACAAGTCATTTTATAAAAAAAGAGCTAAAAAATAAAGAAGGTTTATTAAATAAATTTTTAGCGGCCCAATTTTTATGGCAAACATCATGTGTTCTTTGGAAAAAAAACTACTTAACACGGATCGGTAAATTTGATCCAAATTTAGAGCGTTTGCAAGACGTTGAGCTCTGTATAAGAGCTTTATTTGATAGTGAAAATTATAAAATAATTGATAATAAGGTAGATTTTTTTTATTATGCTAAACCTATAAGTTTAAAGCCTGAGATTGTTAGAAAATCCTGTGAATCTGTTAATTATTTGATTTCAAAATTGAATACAAATTATTCATTGGACCCTTTCAGAAAATCTTTAATTAAAGCTTACTATTTTGCGTGTGTAAAAGGTTTACATCGCTGTAAAAATAGAATGAATACTGTTCATGTCAAAGAAAGTTTAAAACTATTTTCTAAATTAAAATATATCAATTTTTTTGAATATATTGTTGGTTTCACTCTGTTGAACTTGTATCAATATCAATTGATTTCAGATTCGTTGTTTATAAAGTTTAATCGGTATATTTTTAAATATTAAAATTTATATTTATGAGAAGACTTATGAATATAAGAAGTATATAAAAAATTAAGATAAGTTTAAAAGTATGACATGTAAATTACTAGTTTTTCATTGCAATTTCAATAAGGCACATGGCTGGAAGACCTTTTTTAGTTCTAAAATAAGCACTATTAATAAATAGGTATGATGCAAGTTTCAGTTATTTTACCAATATACAATGGCGCAAAGACGCTTCAAAACACATTGGATAGTTTAGTATCGCAAACCTATACTAATTTTGAAGTTATTGCATGTATTGATGGTAGTAAAGATGAATCTGATAATATTTTAAATAAATATGCCTCGAAATTTAAAAAATTCACCATTCTTAAGAATGAAGTGAATAGAGGTTTGGGACCAACTATGAATCGCTTGGTGCACCAAGCTAAAGGGGCTTACATTGCAGTTGCAGAGCAGGATGATTATTATTATCCAGAACGGTTACAGTTACAAGTTGACACATTAGATAGAGATCCATCCATCGGATTGGTTTCTGGAATTTCTGAATTTTATAATGGAGAGAAAGTAGTTGGCAAATTTCCAGGTATTTTAGTTCATGGAAATCAATATCCTAATGGAGAGGAAATGTTTATGTTGAATTATAGACAACAAATAAAAGTAGTGAATAGTTGTTTAATGTTTCGAAAATCTGTTCATGTAGATAACGGATTATATTTTACGCAACACTACCCAAGTATTAGTGTTGATTGGACTTATATATTAAGGTTTTCACTTATTTCTAAAATACATGGACTTAATCAAGTATTGGTACGCTTAGATAGACGCCATGAAAGAAATTCAGTGACATCTAATAAAGAGAAACAGTTTAAAGCAACAAGAGAATTGTTACGTTCTTTTGCCTACGAATATCCAGATATTATAAAAGATGAAGATTATAATTTTGCCATGAGATCACAATATTTAATGGAAATTAATTCAAAATCTGGAGTGACATATATATTGGCTTGGTTGTATTATTACATTCAATATCCTTTTGATAAACGGTATATTGGAAGTATAAAAAAAAGGGTATTACTTAAAAAGAAAATTTATTTTAATTAATAGTATGATTGGTATAAAGCAGTATTTAGTGAACTTATTGACTTTTCATCGTTTAGGAAAAAAGGTGTATTTCGACGAGTATTTTAGAAAAACAGCCAAGTTAACTACCTCGGAAATCCATAAAACTCCAAGACGAACTCTTATTATAAATCATTTTATAACATTAGTAAAAGCTCAATATTATTTAGAAATAGGAGTCAGAGATCCAAAAAAGAATTTTAATAAAATTGAATGCGAAAATAAATTTTCTGTGGATCCAGGAATTGAATTCGATGATAATCCAGTTGATTTTAAAATGACTTCGGATGTGTTTTTCTACAATCTAAAAGACGATAATTTAAAAATAAAATCTGATGTAAAATTTGATGTTATTTTCATTGACGGTTTGCACATTTCTAGTCAGGTTGAAAAGGATATATTGAATAGTTTGGAGTTTTTAAATGAAAATGGCGTAATTATTTTGCATGACTGTAATCCACCATCAGAGTTTCATCAAAGAGAGCAATATAATTTTGCAAATTCTCCTGCTGGTCCTTTTTGGAATGGAACTACATGGAAAGCATTTTATAAATTTAGACATCATAAAGGCTTATTTTCTATGTGCTTCGATTGCGATTGGGGAGTTGGTATTTTATCTAAAAAGCAATACCCTTTATTTAATAACATAGAAGGAAAGCTTCAAAATGAATTTTATGAATATTCAGTTTTAAATGAAAATAGAGGTGAACACTTAAATTTAAGTTCTTTCGAGCAATGGGCAGAATTAACAAAAAAATAAAAATCCTCTATACAATTCCCAATTTCAATACTGCAGGAAGTGGAAAAGTACTTTATGATTTAGCTAAAGGTTTAGATAAGGAGCGTTTTGACGTATCCATTGCATGTAACCATAACAAAGGCGTTTTTTTTGAGGAGGTTCAAGCTCTAGGTTTACCAATTTATTTGATAGATGCAACAGTACCATTACGTCCTTATAATAGTTTAATTTTTAGACAAAAACAATTTAAAGATTTTATAAAAACTCACCAATTTGATCTGGTTCATTCGTGGCATTATACGAGTGATTGGTCTGAAGCTTTAGCTGTACGTTTGTCTGGTGTAAAATGGCTTTACACCAAAAAAGCTATGGGTTTTAATAACGTTCATTGGAAAATTAGAAGCTATTTGGCTAGTTTTATTATTACGATTAACAATGAAATGCAGTCGTATTTTCCATACAAAAAGCAGCAAGCATTAATTCCTTTAGGTATTGATACCAATTACTATAACCCTGAGATACTTGAAGTAAAACCACCAGTTGATACAAATAAATTTCACATTATAACAGTAGCTAATTTAGTTCCAGTAAAAGGAATTGAAATATTGATAAAAGCTATTAGCGAACTTAATAACCCTTCTATTATGCTCACTGTTATAGGAGGCTACAAAAATGATTATGGAGGCACTTTAGTAGCTTTAAGAGATAGTTTAAAGATGCAGGAACAAGTGCTTTTTTTAGGTAAAAAGCAAGACATTAGACCATATATTGCAGCATCTAATTTGTATGTAATCCCTACTTTAGATCAAGGTAGAAAAGAAGGGATGCCTATGGCTTTAGTAGAAGCTATGTGTATGGGGATTCCTGTTTTAGGTTCTGATATTTCTGGTATTAACTTTGTGTTAAAAGACTTCCCTGACTTACTTTTTCCAGCTTCTGACGTTATGGGATTGGCAATGAAGATTGAAAAACTGTATCACAAACCTAAAGAGGAACGCTTATCGTTGGGGAATGCCTTACGTAACTACTGTGTAACACATTATTCTATGGAAGTTTTTATAAATGCCCATGAAAGTTTATATTTAGAACTTACCAAATAGCTTGACTTGCAGATGGAAATTACTACAGATATTATCCCAATTCACAACTATTTTATAGGAGATAAAACAAATTTAGACTTAGAAGCTATATGTGTATTTGCTGCTACAGGTTTTTTTTTAGATCAAGACTCATATTATAAAGAGCAAAAAGTTTTAAAGCCAGCAACTCGATATGAATTGAATGAAGAAGGCACTTCAGTATTGAAATCAAGTCCTTATTTTAAATGGCATTATTCGCCTAAAGAGCGTTCCTTTGATGAAGTTGTAGATGAGTTTGCAGATTTATTTGAGACTATAATAAAGGAACATTCTCTTGGAAAGAAAATGATTTTGCCATTATCAGGTGGATTAGATAGTAGAACACAAGCAGTTGCTTTAAAATATTTAGGAATTGACACGCATGCTTATTGTTATGCTTTTAAAGGAGGTCACGATGAAACTGTATATGGTAAGAAAATAGCTGATGCCTGTGATTTTTCATTTCAAAGTTTTAAAATTTTAGATGGTTATTTATGGGATGTTATTGAACCACTTTCAGATTTAAATAATTGTTATTCTGATTTTACTCACCCAAGACAAATGGCTATTCTTGATGATTATCAAACAATGGGTGATGTTTTTAGTTTGGGACATTGGGGAGATGTGCTTTTTGATGATATGGGTGTTCCAGAAAACTTGTCTTTTGAAGACCAGGTTGAAGTTATTTTGAAAAAATTAGTTAAAAAAGGAGGCTGGCACTTGGCTGAGACATTATGGCAATCTTGGAAATTGGAAGGAGATTTTAAAAGCTATCTTAAAACCAGAGTTAGTAAATTGTTAAAAGAAATTGATATTCCTGAGAGTGCCAATGCGCAAATTCGTGCATTTAAGAGTTTGTATTGGGCACCTAGATGGACATCTGTAAATTTAGCAGTTTTTGAAGCATCTAAACCAATAACAGTACCATATTACGATGCACGTATATGTGAGTTTATTTGTTCTGTTCCAGAACGATATCTAGCAGGTAGGCAAATTCAAATTGCTTATATTAAAAAGCGCATGCCAGAATTAGCAAAACTTACTTGGCAGGCACAATATCCTTTTAATTTATATACATATAACTACAATAAAACACCTTGGAATTTACCATATCGAGTCTTAAATAAATTAAAACGACTAACGAGTAGTCAACTTTACATACAAAGAAATTGGGAACTTCAGTTTTTAGGCACAACAAATGATGAGGTATTAAGAAATTGGTTGTTTGAGACATCTACTTTTGATGCTCTAATCTCCAAAGATATTAGAGAGCAGTTTTATAAATTATTTAAAGAAGAAGATACTGTTTTTTATTCTCATCCTGTAAGTATGTTGTTGACCTTGGCTGTGTTTTCAAAAAACAATACAACCAACTCCTAACTTCTGTTTACGATTTACAACCAGCTTATTGTATTTAGTTTGATTTAATTATATTAAGGATAAGTAACAAATTGTATAAAAAGATTTGTTCCTGATAAAAGATTTATAACTTTAGATTTTTAATTCAAGTTTTGAAAAAGCATCCTACAATAGCCATATATTCTGGAGTTAGTATTAGCACTACTTTTATTGAACGTTTAATAGAAGGTTTAGTAGAGGCTGGTACTCATATTTATATTTTTGGATCAGATTCTGGAAAATCTATGAAGCATAATAACCTACATTATGTTATTCATGGCAAGAAATGGCACAAGCTTTTTATATTAATAAAATATACCATCTTATTATTTCTTTTTAAGCCTAGAGAAAAAAAAATGTTGGACGCAATAATTGATGAGAAATATACAAACAAATTATTGTGGCAATTAAAATTTTATCCAGTACTCTATCATCAACCAGATATATTTCATATACAATGGGCAAAAGGACTTGACGATTGGATTTGGGTTCAGGATTTAAGTATGAAACTTGTCTTAAGTTTACGTGGGGCTCACATCAATTATTCCCCAATTGCTGACTCTAAATTAGCT
>DFBO01000103.1 GCA_002366675.1 Flavobacteriaceae bacterium UBA3078 | reverse complement strand
TTATTTGTTAGTCCAGAAGAATTGCAAATCAGGATCTTTTTTAAAACCCAAACGTTGGTATAAATGTTGGGCTGGATTGTTTGCTTCTGTTTGTATAGCCATTCCTTTTAGGTTGTTTTCTATACAATGGTTTTTTGCTTTATTAATTATTGCTTCACCAACACCTTTTCCACGATAATTAGCATCAACATATAAATCATTTAAAAGAAACATAGATTCCATAGATACCGAAGAAAATAGTGGGTATAATTGTGTGAATCCAACTGCTTTGTCTTCTAAATATGCTATAAAAATAATGGAATCGTTATTTTTAAGTCTTTCAAATAAAAATTGTTTTGCTTTTGTTGTATTTGAGTTCTGCTTATAAAATACTCGATATCCATCAAACAATGGAATTAAATGGTCTAAATGCTCTATTTGTGCTTTAATTATGGTCATAAAAAAATCTGTAAACGTGAATTTACAGATTTTAAGTTATACTTAGGTAAGCCCAATATTATTTATTTTTCTTAGCTATTAGATTTCTGTTTATTTAATTCATCTTGTAACTGACGTCTTACTTTTTGTTCTCTTTCTAAAGCTACTTTTCTGTGCTCTTCAAATTCTTCTTCAATTTCTTCAAGAGCAGCCTTAGCTTCTTTTGTTACAATATGACTGTTTTTAAACCTGTAAATAAATAAAATTAATAAGGCTAATAACACACCAATAATAGACCACATAAGCATGTTATAGCTAGATTTACTCATTTGTAAACCAAACAATGCCATATTGTTTTTCTCATTAGTGGTTTTATCTAAATTAGTTTGCGTGTTTGTAAGATTGGTTTTTAGATCATTAATTTCTTTTGATTGTGTAGTGACTATTGCTTGAGTATCAGCTAAATCTTTACGAATTGTTCTTAACGTATCATTAGTATGTGTTTGTAATGTTGTAATCATACTACGTTTTACAGCTTCATACATTTGCCCATTTACACCTTTAAAATTACCCGATTTTTTAAGCACATATTCAAATTGATTGTTAATTGTGCTATTGTTTAATGATAGTCCGTCGTCTTCTTCAGTCTTCGTTTGTGCGTTTATAGATTGCATAGTACATACTGTAAATAGTGCAATGGCAAGAAATTTAAACGTGTTCATTGGTTTTAGTTAAATTATGTTGTTTACGAAAATAAGAAATTATGTTTAGTTTAAAACACTAAAATTAAAAAGCCTCAATGTTTTGAGGCTTTTTAATATACGATTAAAATTATTTTTTAGATGTTTAATCTACTAATAATATGTGAAGCGTCTTACCTTAGCAATGTATTTAGCTAGTCTAATTACTTGATGGCTATAACCATACTCGTTATCGTACCAAATATATAATAAAGCATTTTTTCCATCTTTTCTAACTATGGTTGCTTTACTATCGTAGATTGAAGGAGCAGAACTTCCTACTATATCACTAGATACAAGCTCGTCGCTTAATTCATATTTAATTTGCTCCACTAAATTACCTTCAAGAGCATATTTTTTTATAATGCTATTAATACCATCGACAGATGTTTCTTTATTTAATTCTAAGCTTAAAATAGCTAAAGAACCATTAGGAACAGGAACACGAATAGCATTCGATGTTAGTTTTCCTTCTAGAGCAGGTAGGGCTTTTGCAACTGCACTTCCAGCTCCAGTTTCTGTAATAACCATGTTTAATGCTGCTGCACGACCACGACGGTATTTTTTATGAAAATTATCAACTAAATTCTGATCGTTTGTATACGCATGAATGGTTTCTAAGTGACCACTTTTTACTCCAAGAGAATCTTCAATAGCTTTTAATATTGGAGTAATAGCATTTGTAGTACAAGATGCTGCAGAGAAAATATCTACATTATCTGGATTATTTTCCAATTGATTAACACCATGTACAATGTTTGGAACACCTTTTCCTGGTGCAGTAAGTAGTACTTTATCGGCTCCTTTAGAAGTTAAATGTCTGCTTAAAGCTTCTTTATCTCTAAAAGCTCCAGTGTTATCAATAACTAAAGCGTTATTAATGCCATAAGCTGTATAATCAATATCTTCTGGATTATTGGCTGAAATAATATTTACTGTCGTTCCATTAATTATTAGAGCACTATTTTTTAAGTCTGCTACTACAGTTCCAGAAAAATCTCCATGAACAGAATCGTTACGTAATAAAGAGGCTCTTTTTTCTAAAACAGTTTGGTCTATAGTGCCACGAGTTACTATGGCTCTTAAACGTAATTGGCTTCCTTTTCCAGTACGTGTCATTAATTCTCTGGCAACTAAACGACCAATTCTACCAAAACCATAAAGAACAACATCTTTAGGTTTAATAGCTTCGTCTTTATTTGCGTTTTTTAATTTCTCTGCAACAAAAGCTAAAGCGTTGCTGTGATTTTTTTCTTCTAAATGAAACTCGTAAGTTAATTTTCCGATGTCTAATTTAGCAGGAGGTAAGTCTAATGTTTGAATAGCCTGAGCAATTTCAACAGAATCGAAAATGGAAATTGGTTTCTCAACAAATTCGCCTGCATATTCATGTAAGTTTAAAATTTGGCTTACATTTCTATCGATTAATTGGTTTCTAAAAAGCACCAATTCAATAGATTTGTCGTACCAAAGGTCGCTTACTATTTTAATAAATTCAACAGTTGCTTTTCTTCTATCTGCTTGAAAAGCTAACTCGTTTTCATAAGTCTCATTAAAACTCATAATATCTAATTTTTAGTGTGTTGTTAAATATTTTGCAAAAATAATATATTAAAATGTATTGGGTGTGGTTTTATTAAAATAAAAACCCTTCAGTTTTAGCTGAAGGGTTAATGTTATTTTGTGAATTAACTATTTAAAATTATAGCGTTCAATTTCTCCTTTAGAATTAATTAATTCAATGCGCAATGGCTCATAAGTTGATCTGTTTTGCATAATTTCTTCAACATCATCTACATTATTCACTTTAATGTTATTTATGGCAGTAACAATATTGCCTTCGTCAACACCATTTGCTCTTAAGTATTTAGAATAATTTTCTCCCAATCTCGATATTTTCACACCATTTGGAGCTCTATATTTTTTCAATTCTTCTTTTGAAGCATTTTTCA
>DFBO01000057.1:5132-8923 GCA_002366675.1 Flavobacteriaceae bacterium UBA3078 | reverse complement strand
AAACTACATTGACAAACTTTAAAATCATGAAACACGTTTTATTACTCTTATTAGTATTTATAACAGTTATAGAATCCCAATCTCAGAACAGCTCTGAATTCTTTAAAGCTATACCAATTATTGATAATAATACTCCTAATTGGGCAAGGTTAATGTATTCTGACAACCCAAATGTTGGTGAAGTTGAGTATTTATTTAAGGAGTACTACATGAATAATAAATTCATAAAAAACATTCATACTCAAAATCATAAACATTGGATTTTAATGGTTGCTCCTTTATTAGATCAAGACGGTTTTATTAAACAACCAAGTAAATTAGAAGAAGACATTAAACATCAACTTCTTAAAGAAAAATACCAACTAAAAAATACAATGAGAATTCCAGGATCTGATTTGGGTTGGGTACCAATGGGACCGTTTGAAACCTTTGGCACTGATCCTGCAATCCCTATTTCATGGCATAAAAATGTATACTCCATAGATCAGTCTTTATCTAATCCAGATATTCTAATATGTGGCACTGAGGCTGGAGGTGTCTATAAAACTGTAGATAGAGCATCTAATTGGTCATTAATTTCTTTAGGAGAAATATTTTCTGGAGGTAATTCTGCAGTTAAAATTCATCCAACAGATTCTAATAATTTTTTACTTTCTTCAAACAGAAGAATATATCAATCTTTAGATGGTGGTATTACATGGTTAGAAAGACATTATACAGATGGAACTGGTAATGAATTTGAATATTCTCCATCTAACAATAATATCGTCTTTCATACATCTACAACAGGTCTTTTTAAGTCTATAGATGGAGGAGTCACTTGGGCTCAAGTGTTTACTGATAGTTCTTGGGATATTGATTTTCATCCTACAATCAACACAACAGCTTACTTATTAAAATCGAATGCTGGAGCTAAAAGAAGTGAATTATTTAGAAGTGATGACAACGGTGTTACTTGGATATTAAAAGATAACGGATGGTATTCTCCAACAGAATTTAATAACGCTGTTGATTATGGTGGAAAAATAGCCATAACTCCTGCAATGCAAGACTTAGTCTATGTCTGTTTAATAGGCGATTCTAAAGCTGGTGATCAAGGTTGGATAGGAGTTTATAAAAGCACAGACAGAGGTGAAAATTGGACGAAACCTTCAGGACAAGATGGAGGTCCTTATGGTGCAATTAATGGAACTGAAGATTGGAATGTAGCTGCTTATAGTGATGGTTATCATCAAGGTTTTTTTAATTTTGATATGGAAGCTAGTCCAACAAATCCCAACAAATTATGGATAGCAAGTATAAGGTTAACCGAATCAAGTGATGGTGGCCAAACGTTTCAATCTATTGGTGCTGCAAACTCTACGCGATTAGACTATGTTCACGCAGACGTTCAAGATATTGAAGTTTTTGGAACTGATATTTGGGTAGCGACTGATGGTGGTATAGATTATTCAAACGATGAATTAACGTCTCATGTAGCTCTAAATAGAGGTATTCAAGCTGCACATTTTTGGGGATTTAATACTGGATGGAATGAAGATACTTTTACTGGAGGAAAATATCATGATGGAACAAGTGGATGGTTTGAAAATTACAGCTTAGGTAATGCCTACAACATTGGTGGTGTTGAGGAAGCTTCAGGTTATGTTCACCCAATAGAGAGCAGAAAATTATTATATAGAACACATTATGCAAGTGATAATACATCTGTTAAAACCATTCCTGATAGCTTTGGAAATGAATTAACAAATCATCCTTCTTTGCCTGTTCGACCAAATGAACATTATTTGGTTGCAGAACGAAGTGGTGTTTATTTTGATCCTAGATATGCAGACCATATTTATGTTGGACTTGAGAACAGAGTCTATAAATCAACAAATGGTGGAACCAATTTTGATGTGATTTATACATTTCCAGATACAACAGGTATGATTTATGAAATGGAAATTTCACGAAGTAATCCAGATGTAATTTATGCAGTTTATAATAAACTAGGTGGTTATTGGGATGGTTGTGAAATATGGAAATCCATTGATAGTGGAATAACTTGGAATAAAACTACAAATGATCCAAGCGGAAATAAAAGAAGATTCAGAATTTCTGTTCATCCAGAAGACGAAAATAAAGTCTGGGTTTGTACTCCTAGAGGAGTTAATGGTGAAAAGGTGCATTATACTCCTGATGGTGGAGTAACATGGCAAAATAAAACAACTAGCATTTTAGATGGAGAAGATTTAACAGACATTATGTATCAAGGAGGAACTAACGATGTTGTTTATGTAGTATCTCAATATGGTGTCTTTTATTGGGATACTAATAATTGGGTAGATTATTCAACAGACTTGCCCTTAGTAACAAAATCATTACAAATCAACCCATTTTACAGAGATGCAGAACTACGGCTAGGAACAACAGGAAGAGGTGTTTGGGGTAGAAAAATGCAGGACGATATGTTTAATCCAGTTGCACAACCTATAACATATTCAGATACTATTCGTTGCCTAATGGAACCTGTTAAATTTGATTGTTATTCTATATTAAACCATGAAGGAGCAACTTGGGAATGGTCTATTACACCAGAACCACAATCTATATCTTCTACTTCTGTTAGAAATCCTGAAGTTGTTTTTGGAACAGAAGGTTCCTACAATGTTAGCTTAACTGTTACTGATATTCATGGAAACTCTGACACCAAAACTATTCCTAACATGATAACTGTTGTTGATGATTGTCCACATTGTGATTCTTTTGGAAATATGTCTTGGGCAACAGCTGTAACATTGGTAGATTTTAATGGTATAAACAATGCAACAGGAAAAACGCAATCTTATACAGACTATTCAGACATGCATTCATCGACAGTTGAAATCGGAAATTCTTATAATTTAAATGTTAATGTTAATACAGATGGTAATTATACTGTTCATGCTAAAGCTTGGATAGATTGGAATCAGGATACAGATTTTGATGATGTAAACGAAGAATATGATTTAGGTTCAGCAGTTAATACTCCTGATGGTATAACAAATTTATCTCCTTTAAATATATTAATTCCAAATGATGCTGAAATTGGTGAAACAATCATGAGAGTATCAGCTAAATATAATACATCTCCAACTCAATGTGAAACTGATTTCGATGGTGAAGTTGAAGATTATTCAATTATTATAACTGCTCCAATTGGGATTATTGAAAATACGTTTGAAGTTAATCCAATAATTTATCCAAATCCTACAGATGGTGATTTTTCCATAGATTTAGGTGCAAATTACGAAACAACACATGTTACAATTACTGATTTAAATGGTAAAACAATTCAAACTAGCACATACTTTAAGAAACAGTTATTAAATTTAAAATTAAAAGAATCATCAGGAGTATATTTAATAGTTATTGAATCTGAGGATAAAAAAGCTGTTTGCCGTTTAGTTTTAAAATAATATGTCTAACACTTGAAAAAGACCATAGAATTTGGCAAAGCATACTGCATTTTGTACAATTCATTGGGTTTCACAATAGCAAACAGAATTTAACTAAAATATAAGATAGGAAATACAGAGATGTAATTCCTTTTTTTACTTTTTAAAGAAATGGAATCGTATTGATTACAAAATCAGGGAAGAGTATGGAACTAAGAGAGTTGCTAAAACTGATACTGTTACCATAATATGTGTCGTAAATTAAAAGCTATTTCAATGGTTGGTTTAATTTAAATAATTACCACCTGGAATTTCTTTTAACTGATTTTGAAATTGGTAATAGCAGAACCTCAAAAAACTCGTTATAAAAAT
>DFBO01000057.1:1401-5122 GCA_002366675.1 Flavobacteriaceae bacterium UBA3078 | reverse complement strand
TTTAGACTAATTATATAACATTTTTTTATAAAAATGAATATTAATCCCTTATTAAAGGTAAAGTTGAACAACGCAATAAGCCTTCTTGTTTAGCTATTTCAGCATAAGGCACTTCTTCTACTATTATTCCTTGATTACGTAACCAAGTATTTAATCTTGTGAAATTCTTTTCAGAGATAACGACATTTTCAGAAATAGAGAAAATATTGCTATTCATATGATACATTTCTTCTTTGGTAATTTCAAAAACGTTTTCTTTTCCGAAGAAATCAAGTAACCATTCATATTCACTTTCATCAAGAAATCCATTTTTATGAAGGATTGCTTTGCCCTTTCCTACAGGTTGAAAACAGCAATCCAAATGCAAAGCATTCTCTCTTGGATTTGTATTCGATTTTCGAAGGTTGAAAGATTTCACCATTTTATTTGGGAAGATTTCTTGAATGGCTTCAACTGCTTCCATATTGGTTCTAGCAATAATAAAATCTGAATAATCTTCTCCTCTATAAGTTCCTATAAAAATGTGATCGTTATACAACATGACATCGCCTCCTTCAATATGGCAATGTTCAGGTAATTTTATTCTATTTTCTTTTGGTACTTGAGACCATACATGCTCAATGGCTTCAAACTCTTGTTCACGATCTGGTAAGACATTCGCTTTTACAAATTTACCTTCTATTACAAAGGCTATATCTCTAGTAAAAATCTGATTACAATCTTCTATCAATTCTGGTCTAAAAACCTTGACATCATATTTCTCAAATACTGCAGCAACAGCTTCCATCTCCTTAACCATATCAACCTCTATAGGATAAGTTCCCGCTTTTATATGTTCTAAAGATTTTGGGTCGTAAGCTTCTTCAACTGTAGGCGTCGGACCATTGCTTTTGGCTGTTCCTAAAACTACAGCTCTTAATCTAGATGTTTCGTTGGTTACGTTTAACTTTAGCATATTGTAAATATAAAAAAAGCTTCATAGAATATATGAAGCTTTAATATGATAATTATTTGATTAACGTTTATTGATAGCTTTAAATGGTCTTAAAGTTTCACCAACATAAATTTGACGAGGACGACCAATTGGTTCGTTATTTAAACGCATTTCTTTCCATTGCGCAATCCAACCTGGTAAACGACCTAAGGCAAACATTACAGTAAACATATCTGTTGGAATTCCCATAGCTCTATAAATAATACCTGAATAGAAATCGACATTTGGATATAATTTTCTATCTACAAAATATGGGTCATTTAAAGCTTCTTGCTCTAATGCCTTAGCTATATTTAAAATAGGGTCTTCTACTCCAAGGTCGTTTAAAATTTCGTCTGCTGCTTTTTTAATAATCTTTGCTCTTGGATCGAAATTTTTATATACTCTATGTCCAAAGCCCATTAATCTAAAAGGATCTTCTTTATCTTTTGCTTTAGCCATATACTTTTTAGAATCTCCACCATCTTCTTTTATAGCTTCAAGCATTTCTAATACAGCTTGGTTTGCTCCACCATGAAGTGGTCCCCAAAGCGCAGAAATACCTGTAGAAAGTGAGGCAAATAATCCCACATGAGAAGAGCCTGCAATTCTTACAGTTGATGTTGAACAGTTTTGTTCATGATCTGCGTGAAGAATCAACAATTTATCTAAAGCATTTACAACTATTGGATTAAACTGATATTCTTCGTTTGGTAATTGAAACATCATTTTCAAGATGTTCTCTACATAACCAACACTTTTATCGCCATATTCTAAACGCAAGCCATTCTTCTTTCTAAAAGTCCAAGCTACTAAAACAGGAAATTTTCCTAAGATTTTAACAATAGCTTTATACATATCTTCATCAGAATTCACATTCACAGAAGAAGGATTAAATGCCGTTAAAGCACTTGTAAGAGATGCAATAACACCCATTGGATGAGCCGATTTTGGAAAGGCATCAACTATTTTACGAATATCTTCATCTACAACAGATTGTGCTTTTATATCTGAATGAAATTTTTCTAATTCTTCACTGTTTGGTAAATCACCAAAAATTAAAAGAAATACTACCTCAAGAAAATCTGCTTTTTCTGCTAATTCCTCTATAGAATAACCTCGATATCTTAAAATCCCTTTTTCACCATCAAGAAAAGTAATAGCACTTTCGCAAGAACCTGTATTTTTAAACCCTGGATCTATTGTCACTATTCCATTGGTTGCGCTTCTTAAGGTTTTAATATCTATTGCAACTTCATTCTCTGTTCCTTTAATTAAAGGAAATTCATGTTTTTTACCGTCTATTTCTATGGTAGCTTTTTCTGACATATATTCTATTAAAATTTAATGTATTTTATTGTGCTTTTTAACTTGACGAATTTACAAAATATCTAACGATTTATAAAGCAACTTAACAAAGGTTTTAACAATTAGAATATTAGTAATATTGATTACAAAAAAAAGGCGATAATTAGTTAACTAATCATCGCCATTAATATTAAAAATATTTTTATGAATTTAAATTTTAAACGCTTTATCTTGAGGAAAATAAGCAACTTCTCCTAATTCTTCTTCAATGCGTAATAACTGGTTATATTTTGCCATTCTATCACTTCTAGAAGCTGAACCTGTTTTTATTTGTCCACAATTTAAAGCAACTGCTAAATCAGCAATAGTATTATCTTCTGTTTCACCTGAACGATGAGACATAACAGATGTATATCCAGCATTATGCGCCATATTGACTGCTGCAATGGTTTCGGTTAGTGTCCCAATTTGGTTTACTTTTATTAAAATTGAATTTGCAATATGGTTTTCAATCCCTTTTGATAGTCTTTCAACATTCGTTACAAATAAATCGTCTCCAACTAATTGTACTTTATCTCCTACTTTTTCAGTTAAATATTTCCAGCCTTCCCAATCGTTTTCATCCATACCATCTTCAATAGAAATAATTGGATATTTAGAACATAATTCGGCTAAATAATCTGCTTGTTCTTTACTGGTTCTTACTTCCCCAGAATCTCCCTCAAATTTCTTATAATCATATTTACCATCTATGTAAAATTCAGCAGAAGCACAATCTAATGCAATCATAACTTCATCACCTAAAGTATAACCTGCATTATCTACAGCTTTTTTAATAGTGTCTAAAGCATCTTCTGTTCCTCCAGCTAAATTAGGTGCAAAACCACCTTCGTCTCCAACAGCAGTACTTAAACCTCGATCATGTAATACCTTTTTTAAATGATGAAAAATTTCAGTTCCTATCTGCATGGCATGCGTAAAATTAGTAGCCTTTACAGGCATAACCATAAATTCCTGAAATGCGATAGGAGCATCGCTATGAGAACCTCCATTAATAATATTCATCATTGGAACTGGAAGTGTGTTTGCTGAAACTCCTCCAACATATCTGTAAAGAGGTATCCCTAATTCATTAGCAGCAGCTTTTGATGCAGCTAACGATACACCTAAAATGGCATTAGCACCTAATTTTGATTTATTAGAAGTTCCATCTAAATCAATCATAATCTGGTCGATTAAGTTTTGTTCAAAAACCGATGTACCCAATAATTCTTGAGCAATAATAGTATTGACATTTTCAACAGCTTTTAATACACCTTTTCCCATATACGCTTTTCCACCATCACGAAGTTCAACAGCTTCATGTTCTCCAGTTGATGCACCTGAAGGCACTGCAGCTCTTCCCATAAAACCATTCTCAGTAACTACATCTACTTCGAT
>DFBO01000057.1:0-1310 GCA_002366675.1 Flavobacteriaceae bacterium UBA3078 | reverse complement strand
AAGTAAGTCTTCTTTGAGGTTTTTAGTTATTTGTTTTTTATGTTCTCTATAAATTGATCGAACAAATACGAAGAGTCATGTGGGCCAGGACTAGCTTCTGGATGGTATTGCACCGAAAAACAGTTCTTATTTTTCATTCGAATACCAGCTACTGTATGATCGTTTAAATGTACATGTGTAATTTCTATATCAGAGTGTGCTTCTGTTTCTTCTCTATTAATAGCAAATCCATGATTTTGAGATGTAATTTCTCCCTTACCTGTAAGCAAGTTTTTTACAGGATGATTGATACCTCGATGTCCATGATGCATTTTATAGGTAGAAATACCATTAGCTAATGCTATAACTTGATGGCCTAAACAAATACCAAATAAAGGAAGGTTTCTATTAATAATCTCTTTAGCAACTGTTTGAGCTTCAACTAAAGGTTCTGGATCTCCTGGTCCATTAGATAAGAAATAACCATCTGGCTTAAATGCTTCTAGTTCTTCAAATTTGGCGTTGTATGGAAACACTTTTATATAAGCATCTCTATTTGCTAAATTTCTAAGAATATTGGTTTTCATTCCAATATCTAAAGCTGATATTTTATAGGCAGCATTTTCATTACCAAAATAATATGGCTCTTTAGTAGAAACTTTTGAAGCTAATTCTAAACCATTCATGTCTGGCACTTCTGCTAATTGCTTTTTAAGTCCATCAATATTATCAACTTCTGTAGAAATAACAGCATTCATCGCACCATTATCTCTAATGTAGCTAACCAAAGCTCTGGTATCTACATCTGAAATGGCAAATAACTTATTTTCATTTAAAAATTCTTCTAACGAGGCGTCTGCTTTATCGCGAGAATAGTCATAACTAAAATTTTTACAAATGAGTCCTGAAATTTTAATCGAATTAGACTCTATTTCATCTTTTTGAGTTCCATAGTTTCCAATGTGTGCATTGGTTGTAACCATTAACTGTCCAAAATAAGAAGGGTCTGTAAAAATCTCTTGATAGCCTGTCATTCCAGTATTAAAACAAACTTCGCCAAAAGTAGTGCCTTTGTTTCCAATGGCTTTTCCATGAAAAATAGTTCCATCAGCTAATAAAACTATTGCTTTTTCTTTTTTGTTGTATTTCATGTGTTTTTATTCATTTTTTTATGAAGGTCACATGGAACATCCTTATTATTTATTCTAAGAATAAGAAATATTATGAATGGATGTTTCATCTTAAAAAAGGTTTTGCAAAATTGCATAAAAAAAAGGATAAACTAAAATGTTTATCCTTTTTTATGATTTCTTTTTAAAGTGAAATATAAT
>DFBO01000191.1:33015-48610 GCA_002366675.1 Flavobacteriaceae bacterium UBA3078 | reverse complement strand
TGCAATAGTTGAAAAAATAATGAAGGAAACTGCCATAAACAATAAGCCCAATACATAAAACTGAGTGACTTCATTTAAGGTACTACTAAACAAAAATCCTGGAAATAAAGCTAAAAAGAACAAGGATACTTTAGGGTTTAAAACATTCATTAAAAAACCTTGCTTGAATAATTGTGAGACACTTTTTTTTGGTACGTTTTCTGAATTTAAATGTAAAGACCCATCACTTTTATATACTTTATATGCTAAATATACTAGATAGGCAGCACCAAAAAGTTTGATACTAAAAAATAGATGTCCGTTTTCTTTAATAAGTGCAGAAACACCAAAAGCGACAAAGGTTGTATGAACTAAACAACCTGAGATTAACCCAAAAACGGTAGCTAAACCAAATTTCTTTCCATGACTGATGCTTTGCATTAACACATAAATATTATCTGGTCCGGGAGAAAATGCCAACGCAGCAGTAGCAATGATAAACGATATGAGTATGTCGTAATTCAATATTTATTTTTTGAGTAAAAATAGAATTAAAATAAATTAATTCATCTCTTTAAATTCAATTAAAAAGACCTTTAATTTTATTTGTTTATTTTTGTTATAAACAACCAAACACACAAGCATGAAAAAAATTACTCAAATTACACTTGCAATTTGTTTCTTTATTCTACTACAAAACAGCGTGTTTTCTCAAGAGACATCTGAATGTGGTGTTATTGAAACTCCTGAATCTTTAGAGTTTTATGAGAATAACAAACAACAAATTATAGAATTTGAACAAGAGTATTTAAATAATATAAATACGCGTCAATCTGTTACTTCAATTCCAGTAAAAGCACATGTTATAAGAACATCTGGTGGTACTGGAGGATTAACAGTTTCTCAATTAAACGATGCCATGGCTGTTATGAATGCATTTTATGCCAATGCAAACATGAATTTCTATTTATGCGACGGAATTAATTATATAGACGATAGTTCTTATTACGATTTTGTTGATTCAGATGAAGCAGCATTAACTGGAGCAAATAATGTTTCAGGATTAATAAACATATATTTTGCAAATAGTGCTACTAGAGCTAGTTCTGGAAGTTCTGTTTGTGGTTATGCCTATTATCCAGGTGGACCAGATACCATTATTATGGTTAACTCATGTGCTTTAAATGGTAGTACGTTAGCTCATGAAATGGGACACTTTTTTAGTTTGAGACATACACACAATGGAGGTACTGAATTAGTGGATGGATCGAATTGTACAACTGATGGAGATTATTTATGTGATACTCCTGCAGATCCAACATTATCTTATTCTAATGTTACCTCATCATGTGTTTATATTGGTACAGGAACAGATGCAAATGGAGATACATATGTACCAGATCCAAGCAATGTAATGTCTTATTCTAGAAAGCCTTGTAGAACTTACTTTTCTCCCGAGCAATATGCTAGATTATATGCTACGTTTCAAACTACTAGAAACAACTTTAATTGTGCTAGTTTTAATATAGATTTTACTGCTAATAATACACAAACTTGCACAAACTCATTAACTGTTAACTTTACAGATAATAGTATTGGAGCTACTTCTTGGGAATGGGATGTAGATGGAGATAATATAGTAGATTATACAACTCAAAACCCAAGTCATACTTATAATACGCCAGGATTTTATGATGTTACTTTAACTATTTATAATGCGACATCTTCTATTACAAAAAGTGAGACTGAATACATACAAGTAGGTGCATCTTCAAGCCTTCCAGTTGATAGAGATTTTAATGCAGTTACTAATGTACAAGAAGATGGCTGGATAGCAACATCTACTTCAGGTTCTGAATTTGTTTGGACATTAAACGCTGGAACAACGCTTTCTAGTAGTACTGGACCAACAGGAGATAATTCTCCAGCTGGAAATGGCTTATATATTTACACAGAAGCTTCTGGATCTAGTTCTGGAGATGTTGCTGAATACACTTCTCCATGTATAAATATCAATTTCTCAGATGCTGTCTTATCATTCTACTACCACATGTATGGTAGCTCTATGGGAGAACTTCATGTTGATATTGATTCTGGTTCTGGTTTTGTAAACGATGTAACAGCTGAAATAGTAGGACAGCAACAGTCTACTAATGGAGATGCCTACTTAGAAAGACAAGTAGATTTATCTTCTTATGCAGGTCAAACCATTAGAATTCGTTTTAGAGCTATTAGAGGAACTAGTTATAATAGTGATGTTGCTATAGATGATATTAATATCAATGGGACTTTATCTGTTAGTAGTTATACTGAAGAACCTGTTAGAATCTATCCAAACCCTGTAAATAACAATGTATTAAATGTGAAACTTTCTTCTTTACAAACAAATGCATCATATAGAATTTTGAATATTATAGGTCAAGAAATTATGAGTGGAAGTTTAGAAAACGAAAAAATAGATGTTTCTAATATCACTTCTGGTACTTACTTCTTATCTTTAAATACTAACGGATCTACACTAATTAAAAAGTTTATTAAGCTTTAAGAAGATATAAAAATTAAAAAAAAAGAGGCACTCCAAATGGAGTGCCTCTTTTTTTTTTCAAATTATAAATGCTTGAAACTTAATTCTTGAGTAGAGTCCTATTAATGTCTTTAATAAGTTTTGGACCTTCATAAATAAAGCCTGTATAAAGTTGAACGAGGTCTGCACCTGCTTCAAATTTTTCTAAAGCATCTTTAGCAGAATGAATACCTCCTACTCCAATTATAGGGAATGCTTTATTGCTTTTTTCTGATAAAAATCGAATGACTTCAGTTGAACGATTTGTTAATGGCTTACCACTTAAACCTCCTGTTTCGTTTTTGTTTTCAGATTGTAAACCTTCACGAGAAATTGTTGTATTCGTTGCAATCACACCATTAATTTTGGTGTCTGAAACAATAACTATGATATCTAATAATTGCTCGTCTGTTAAATCTGGAGCGATTTTTAATAAGATTGGTTTTGGTTTATCCTTTTTCGTATTTAAATCTTGAAGCGTTTGTAATAATTTTGTAAGTGGTTCCTTATCTTGTAACTCACGTAAATTTGGTGTGTTTGGTGAACTAACATTTACTACAAAATAATCAACATAATCAAACAAAGCATGAAAACAAATCTTGTAGTCTTCTACAGCTTCTTCATTTGGTGTAACTTTGTTTTTACCAATATTCCCACCAATTAAAACACCTTTATTGTTTTTTAGTCGCTCAACAGCTTCAGTTACACCTCCATTGTTAAATCCCATTCTGTTAATTATAGCCGAATCAGATTGCAATCGAAAAAGTCTTCTTTTAGGGTTTCCATCTTGTGCCTTTGGCGTTAATGTGCCTATTTCAACAAAACCAAATCCGAAATTTGACAATTCATTGAATAACTTGGCATCCTTATCAAATCCTGCCGCTAATCCAACTGGGTTTTTAAATTTCAATCCAAATAATTCACGCTCCAAACGCTTATCTTCAAACAAATACAAACGCTTAAATACACTGGATATTAACGGAATTCTATTTAAAAATCTGATAATAGAAAATGTGAAATGATGAATTTTTTCGGGGTCGAAAAGAAAAAACAATGGTCTTATTAGAATTTTATACATGGGAATAGATTAAAGTGCAAAAATACAATTCTAATTATTTTTTAACTTAAAATTGACACTTTAATAATTTAGGATTTATGAGTGTAACGAATATACTTTTCAATAACAACAGCGGTTACAATTACCATATAAAATTGACCAATAATTCCAAATAACATAGAAGCCTTTTGAGCCATATCCGTCGCTGGTGAAATATCGCCATAGCCAATTGTCATAATTGTTATATAACTAAAATATAAAAGCTTTTCAATTTTAATTGCTACTGGCAAATCAAATAAAATTCCATTAAAAGACCCAGGAGTTGCCAACTCAATACAGAAAAAGGTAAAGAAACCGATTAAACCTAATGAAATATAACCACTCATTAGACCAAAAATAACACTTCTATTTACAGTTCCAGCATTCCATACTTGGCGGATAATTTGAAATGTTACTAAACAATAAAAGGTAAAATAGCTTGTTAATCTCAAAAATCTTACTGAATTATCTTCATTATTTGTAACAACATTTAAGAAAAAAATAATCAATATAACAGAGAACAGAAATGCTATAAAAAATAACATCTTTCTCCTTCTTTTTATAAAAAATAACATCCCAGAAAGTATATTTAATAAAAATAGAATAGGTGATATTTTATTTGCAAATAAATCTTTTGGAAAAAATAAAGAACCAAATAATACACATGTTAAACTGATAAAAAATAATTCGAATCTAAATTTGTAAAGCCTTTCTATCATACTGTCTAATCTTCCATTAAGGCTTCATTAAACTCATAATCTGAATAATCTACTTTGAATAAAATACTATAAAATGATGGTATAAAAAGTAGCGTAATAACAGTCCCAAATAATAATCCTATCATAATACTTACTGCCATTCCTTCCCACATTTCACCTCCACTTATATACAATGGAATTAATCCCAATACTGTAGTAAACGTTGCTAATAAAATAGGCCTGAAACGTTGTAAGCAAGCAGAAATAATAGCATCTTGTATAGGTCTCTTTATCTCTAATTCTTCGATTTGAATTCGATCAATTAATACAATGGCATTGTTTATAACAATCCCAGCTAATGAAATAACACCTAAAAATGGCATAAAACCAAATGGTTCTTGAAAAATGAGTAATCCTATTACAACACCTATTATTCCTAAAGGAATAGTTGCAGCCACCATAATCGTTTTTCTTACTGAATTGAACTGAATTATTAATAATAGAATTATTATAAATCCAGACAACGGTAGATATCCAATTACTGCACCCATATTTTCTGCCGTGTTTTCTGCATCTCCACCAAATTTATACGTATATCCTTCCGGCCATTCTTTAGATGCTTCTTCTATCCACGGACTAATTTCTTTCATTATTGCCGAAGCATTCCCATCTTCGTTTAATTCGCTAGAAACTACAATTGTACGATCAATATCCAGTCTCTTGATTTTTGCATATTGCCATTGAGGGCTAATTGTAGCTACTTGCAATAAGGGTACACTTTTACCTGAACTTTGAGCATATATATTTAAAGTTTCAATTGAAGCCAAAGTCTGTTGTTGACTTTCGTTACCACGCATCATAATAGGAATTGATTTATCGTTCTCACGATATTCACCAGTTTGAAAACCATCTAATACAGTTTGTAATGATGTTGCAATATCTGCACTTGTTATACCAGCTATTTGTGCCTTATTTTGATCAATTTTTACGACAAATTTTTTCGTTTTCGGTCCCCAATCATCTTTAACATTTTTAGTACCAGAAATTGCACTTAATTTTTGCTTTACTGTCTCTGATAATTGAGCTAATTTATCTGGATCCTCGCCAGACACCTTTACTTCTATTGGTGTACCACCACCTCCTGAACCTAGTAGACCAACTTTAATATCAGCGTTTGGAAAACTATTAAAACAATACTGATCTAATTTTTTAACAATTTCATTATTATAAATAAAATCAGACGTATTAATTAGCATATGTGCATAGCTAGCATCAGGCTCATCTGGTGTATAACCTAAATCATAAGACTCTGGTCCTTCTCCAATGTAGGCAGACCAATCTAAAATCCCATTTGGTTTTGAATCGGTAACCAACAGTTCTCTCGTCATATAATCTTCAATTTCTAATATTAAATCTTCAGTAGCTTCAATTCTAGTTCCTTGAGGCAGATTAATATCAACCGTTACCATATTACGGTCACTATCAGGGAAGAAAATAAATGATATTTTACCAAAACCAAATAAAGACAAAATGAAACATAAAAATATTCCAATTATTACCATTCGCTTATAAGATAGAGCCCAAAGTATAAGGTCTTTATAGTAAGTCTTTAATCTTTCAATAGCACGATCTACAAAGCTTGGAGATTTTTCTGATTTAGGTGTTACTTTAAGAAACCAAAAGGAAAATAAGGTAATAACAGTCAAAGCTAAAATCCATGACGATAATAAGGCTAAAGAGATTACTACAAAAATTGGCCCTACAATATCACCCATGGTAGATTCTGCTAAATAAAATGCTAAAAAGGCTGCAGAAGTGGTTAATGTAGATATTAGCAATGGAGTAAATAATTCTCCACAGGCATCTATTGCTGCCTTTTTAGCTTCAACACCTTTTTCCATTTTCACCATTATGGTTTCGGCCACTACTATAGCATTATCCACCATCATACCTAAAGCCATAATTAAAGCCGCAAGTGTAATCTGATTTAAACCCATATCGATTACACCCATCAACATAAGTGTCATGATAGTAACCATAGGTATTAAACTAGCTATAATTCCACCAGTGCGTAATCCTAAAAATATTAACATTACAACAAGTACAATTACAATTGATTGAATAAGATTGACGATAAAATCACTTATTTTATTATCAATATAGGTGTCTAATGATGAAAGTCTTGTTAATTCGAGACCTACTGGCAGTATTTCATGATAATTATTTATGACCTCATCAATATCAGTTCCAAGTTGTATAATATTTGCTCCAGATTTCAAACTCACATGAAGCGAGATAGCTTGCTTTCCATTTACCTTTACTACTTGGCTTGGCGGATCGATATACCCCTTTACAACATTCGTGATATCTCCTAAATAAACCAATTGAGAACCATCTCCTACAGGCACCAACATTTGTTTAATATCATCAACAGAATTAAAATTTCCTGTAGGTTCCAAAATAATACGTTCATCCTCTAAATTAACCTGACCTCCAGAACTTAATATATTTGTAGATGATATTATACCTTGTAAAATTGAAGACGAAAGTCCATACTCTTTAAGCCGAGTATTATCAAACTCTACAAATACACGTTCGTCTTGTACTCCTCCTAATTCCACTTTTGCAGCCAAATCAAGCTTTATCAAGTCGTCTTTAATATCATCGATATATTCTTTAGCTTCGGCATAAGAATAACCATCAATTACCAAACCAACAGCAATTCCAAAAACCTCACCAATTCCATCATCATCTAAATCAGGTTTAACACCTTCTGGTAGTCCTTCAATTTTATCGAGTTTTCTTCTTAATCTATCCCATACGGCTTGTAAATCTTCTGGTTTAACTTCATCCTTTAATTCAACCGTTACTACAGAAAGTCCTGACCGCGAAGTGCTAGTTACTTCTTTTAACTCTGGTAATTCTTGGGTTATCTTTTCAACCTTATCAGTAACTAGTTGTTCAACACGTTCTGGGCTAGAACCCGGAAAAGATGACACAACAGTAGCAACTCTCACTGTATAAGGAGGCATACTATCTCGAGATAGAGATTGGTACATGACAATTCCCATTAAAAGAATGGTTGCTAAAACCGTAAATGTAATTCGGTTTCTATTTATTGAAAATTCTGCTAAATTCATTTATTCAATTTTAATTTTACAGCTTGACCATCCAATAACGTTTGTAAACCTGCAGTCGCTACTTTTTGCCCAACTTTTAATCCCGATATAATTTCAAAACCTTCTGGTGTTAATTCTCCAATCTCTATTGTTTTCTTAATAACTTTTGCTTTTTTATCATCTCCTTCAACTACCAATACAAATCTTCCACTCGCATCTTCTCCAACAGCACTGGCAGGAACTACAGCTGTTTTTTTAAATTGTTTATCTACAAATTCAAACTCCACATTAGCAGCCATACCACTTTTAATTCGATCGTCGCTATCAATTATCATAACAGTAACTGGATATGTAGATGTATTAATATCAACTGCAGGTGCTACTTCTGTAATAATTGCGTCAAACAACTCATCTGTAATTGCAGTGAATGTCACTTTTACTTCCATATCTTTTTCAACTGCATTAATAACAGATTCTGGTAACCCTAATACTATTTCTATTGAGGTACCAGCATTTAACACAGCAACAACTTCTCCAGGCGATACATTTTCATCGACTTCAGCAGATACTGATGCTATTACACCATCCTCAGGTGCATATAAATAACCAAATTGAATTTGATCTTGTTGTATTGCTATACTTCTTTTAGAAGATTCAAAACTAGCTACTGCAGTTCTGTAAGAATTCTTTGCATCTTCGTATTCACTTAATGATGCACTTCCTTTCTCGTATAATTTTCTAACACGATTAAGACTTAATTTAGCCGTATTCATTTGAGACTCGGAACTGTTTTTAGATTCAATAGACGACTCATAGTTCAATCGTGCCGATACATTATCTAATTCTCCAAGCAATTCACCTTTCTTAACAATTTGACCCAGTTTTAAATCTAAAGTTGTTATGATACCACTGCTTCTAAAACTCAAATTAATAACCTTTTCTGTTTTTGCAGTACCACTAAACTGTCTTGTTTTATCACCTCCTAAATAGGAGATTTCAACATACTTTACTGGTCTCAATACTTCTTTTTTAGGTTTTTCTTTTTCTCCACATCCTATAAAAACAAAGGACAAACAGTAAATAAAAATTGTATATAGTAATCTTACTTTTAATCTTTTCATTGTAATCGTAATTAGTTATTTTGAGTATATTCTAAAAATCTTGTTATAAATTCTTGACGCTCATCTTCTGTTTGCAACAAAAAGAAGTTCCCTATATAACGTTCAAGTTGCATGGAACTTAACAAATAATTATAAGTGGCATTTGTTCGCGATAATTTAGCTTGTAAGAAATTGTTTTGAGCATCCAGCAGTTGTACAATATTCACAGCTCCATTTGCATAAGATACTTGGGTTAATTCTAATGCCTCTTTAGCAGTCTCTTCAAACACTTTAGACAACTCAATATTTGCAAGTTGATTAACAAGTTGAATTGCCGCATCGTTAATGTTTTTTTCAATAGTCAAATTTATACTTTCTATATTACTATTAATTTGATCCTGCTGTACTTGAGCTATTTGTTTATTGATATTTTGTTTGTTTTGATTAAACAAAGGAACCGATAAACTTAATCCTACATTATAATATCCATCTGGTGGTACTGCTAAAAACACTGGAAAAGTGCTACCTTCACCTGTTCGATTAAAGGTGTAGCTATATTCACCTTGTATGGCTAAAGTTGGCAAAAATCTGCCACCACCATATAAACGTTCACTCCGTTGAGTTGCCATTAAATTATAGTTTAAAAACTTTAGTTCTGGTGCATTAGTTTTAGCCTCTTCTACTAAAAACTCGACGAATTTTTTACGTAAGCGAGGATCATCAAGATAGACACCCAATTGTTCGTAATTATAATTGCTAAATACACCTTTTTGAAATTCGGCATCATCTACGTCAATAATTAAATCTATTGAGTTGTTCAAAACTTGATTAAGCTCAAAATAACCTTGCTTCAGTTGATTTAATGATTCAATAGTAACTTGCATGTTCTGAGACATTTCACTTCTAAAACGTAAAACATCTGATTTACCAGATTCCCCTGCCTCATAATTCTGAGTGGATATTTCTAAATTACGCTTAGTTAATTCTAAGTTTTGACTTTGAATTCTATAATTAGCCTTTAAAATTAGTGCATTAAAATATAAAGAAGAGGCATCAAAAACTGTATTCAACTCTTCACTATTATAATTTTCTTGTTGGGCATGTTGCAAAGCTTCCTGTATAGTAATATTAGCATTTGCAGATTCTGAAAACACAGTCTGGTTTAAAGAAACACTCCCAGCAGTAGTCCATTCCGGGCTTGCTCCGTTAGAAACTTTCGCTAACTCAGGATCAACATAAACACCTGTAGCCGAAAGAAATACATCAGGCAAATAATTGCTTTTTGCTAATTTAACTTCACTATCGGCTAAATAAATATCATTACGTTTTACTTTCAAATCAAGGTTTTCACTAATAGCTCGTTCCATAATATCTATTAATGAATAATTTTGTTCAGCTTCAAAACTTGTTGCATCTCCTACAAAATTTGTGGTTGCAATTAAACTATATTTTAATGGCACTCCTAATTTATTAGCTGTGTTAAAATTGATAGTTAAGTTTTTATTGAATTCTAATACCGAAGCTACTTCTGTAAATTTAGTATTTGTAATATACGATTCCACACTTAAGGCTATACGTCTAAAAAACTGATCGATTTCAGAATTATCATGATTAGTAGCCAACATACCATCTTTAACATTCTGTAAACGAGAAGATGATAAGGAAGGAATTCCTTTTTCAATAAAAACGTCTGCCAAGTTCCTAACTTCATTTGATGTAAAATAATATGCTGCCACCAAATATACAGCATCATAATCTTTTAAATTTTTTATTATATCTGTCGTTGAATCATAGTATTCCAAACTAATATCCATACCTAGATTTGATTCAAATTGATCGAACTTAGATTCTATATTTGGATAGTTCATATAAGCTTTTTCAACAAACACACCTACTTTTGTAGGTGAAACCAAGCTCTTTAAAATACCTAAATCTTCTTCATAAGATTGTCTTGTAACGATAGATGTGAAATTTGGAATTAAGCTTGCCGTATTTTGAGGGATTTTTTCCAGCAATTCTTCACTTACTGACCCAAATAAGATGGTCGGTTTTTTAAAAACACGTTGTTTGGTAATAACTAAATTGTTAACTGCTCCAAAAGCAATAATAATGTCCGTTTCATTAGCTAAAAGAGATTCATATTGTTTTAATGCGGTTGTAGCATTTAAATTATTGACTAATCTGTTCATTGAATTAAACTCTACAATCGCATCTTCACCAACAACTACTTTAATTTCATTTGACAACTTAAGAATCATGGAATCTATTCCAACACTGCTTTTATCTAGTAAGTAACCTATTTGATAGGTTTTAATTTGCCCAATGCAAACAAAATTAAACAAGAGAATGAAAAAAATATTAAATACGTAACGCATGTTTTTATTTTTTTGTAATAAGTAGATAAAAATAGAGTAAATTATTAGCAAACAAAACCATTCTCCTTAAAAATAAATGATATAAAATATATTATTGACAATTGATATTTTTATTTTTGAATAAACAAACTAACCATGATAGATAGAAAACACATTATAGACCGATTTGTAAGTTACGTAACTATAGATACAGAATCAGACCCGAAAAGCGATACCACACCTAGTACTGCAAAACAATGGGATTTAGCCAACAAATTAGTAGAGGAATTAAAAGCCATTGGCATGCAGAATGTTACTATAGACGACAATGCATATATTATGGCAACTTTACCCAGTAATGTTAATCACGACGTTCCAACTATTGGTTTTATTTCTCATTTTGATACGACTCCAGATTTTACTGGAGCTAATGTAAAACCTCAAATAGTTGAGAATTATGATGGTAAAGACATTGTTTTAAATGCTGAAGAAGACATTGTATTATCTCCAGATTATTTTGATGATTTATTACTCTATAAAGGTCAAACTTTAATTACAACCGATGGCAATACTTTATTAGGCGCAGACGACAAAGCTGGTATTTGCGAGATTATTTCTGCCATGGAATATTTAATTCAACATCCAGAAATTAAACATGGACCTATTAGAGTTGGTTTTACACCAGACGAAGAAATTGGTCGTGGAGCTCATAAATTCGATGTAGAAAAATTTGGTGCAGATTGGGCTTACACTATGGATGGTAGCCAAGTTGGAGAATTAGAATACGAAAACTTTAATGCAGCTGGAGCTGTAGTTAAAATTAAAGGAAAAATAGTTCATCCAGGTTACGCGAAAGGTAAAATGATTAATTCTATGTATATAGCTACTGAATTCATTAATTCCTTACCTAGAATGGAAACACCTGAGCATACAGAGGGTTACGAAGGTTTTTTTCATCTCCATAATATGAAAGGATCTGTTGAAGAAACTGTTTTAGAATATATTATTAGAGACCACGACCGTCAGCATTTTGAAGCTAGAAAAGAGGTTATGGTAAAATTAACTAATGATATTAACCAACAATACGGAAGAGAAGTTGTTACTACAGAAATTAAAGATCAATACTTTAATATGAAAGAAAAGGTGGAACCTGTTATGCATATTGTTGATATAGCAGAAGAAGCTATGAAACAGCTTGATATAAAACCATTAATAAAGGCAATTCGTGGTGGCACAGATGGCTCTCAATTAAGTTATATGGGTTTACCATGTCCTAATATATTTGCTGGTGGACACAACTTTCATGGACGTTACGAGTATGTTCCTGTAGAAAGCATTATAAAAGCAACCCAAGTTATTTGTAAGATTGCAGAATTGACAGCTTTAAAGGAAAAAAAATAGTAAAGCTGAATATAATCGACGCATGACTTTTTAAAAGAAAATATCGAACTTTGTTCCTGTCTCACGACAGGCAGGAACAGCTGATATAAATCATTAAAATGAATTCATATAATAAAATTATATATAATATTAAACAACCAAAATTTAATTATGATTTTAGAAAAAAGAATACCTATTACCTATTGGTTTAATACTATAAAATGGGACATAATAACAGTTACAATATTCTCTTCTGTTGTATACTTTTCTTCAGAATATTTGATAAACTTAAACATTCCTATTTCAATTGGAGCATTTTTAGGTACTGCCATTGCCTTATTACTTTCCTTTAAGTTAAGTCATTCTTATGATAGATGGTGGGAAGCTAGAAAAATTTGGGGTTCGATTGTTAACGATTCTAGAACTTTAGTAATTCAACTCAAAGGATTTACTATAAAAGATGACAAAGAATTAATAAACAGGATAGCATATCGACAAATTGCTTGGTGCTATTCTCTTTCTCAAAACTTACGGGATGAAAATGCTTATGAAAATATAGAAAAGTTTATTTCTATAGAAGAATTAGAATCTATTAAAAACCTAAATAATGTTAATGTTCCTTTAACTTTATTAAATGAACAGTCACAAGATTTAGCTACTTTACACAAAGAAAAATTACTTAATGACTACCAACAAATACAGATTGATAATACTCTTGTAAGGATATGTTCCTCTATGGGAAAAGTAGAAAGAATTAAAAATACACCTTTTCCAAAGACATATAGATTGACTTTACATCTTTTTATCTATATTTTTTTGATAACACTTTCATTTGCTTTAACCGAAATGCCTAGTCTTGTTGAAATACCATTTATGGTTTTCATTTCTATTCCTTTTTTTTTAATAGAAAAAATTGCTTTCAATATTCAAGACCCATTTGAAAATAGGCCTACAGACACTGCAATGACAAGCATTTCTAGAATAATAGAAATTAATATTAAACAACAATTGAATGCTGAAGACATACCAGACCCCATAAATTCGAAGAAGTTTTACATCTTATAACAAATAATACACTACATACAACAAAGTGCATAGTTAATTGTACCTTGACTTTTTATAGTATATTAAGTAGGTTCTTTGTGAGCTCTTCACGAAACCCAAAATATCGCACAATGAAAAAAGTCTATTCAGTTGAAAAGTATATTGAAGAAAACTCCCATTTTGGAGAGGAACTTACCATTTTGAGAGAACTTATTAATAGGACTGAATTAGATGAAACGGTTAAATGGAGTGCTCCTGTATATTCAATTAATGGGAAGAATGTTATAGGTCTTGGTGCTTTTAAACATCATTTTGGTATTTGGTTTTTTAATGGCGTGTTTCTAAAAGATGAAAAAAAACTTTTAGTCAATGCACAAGAAAAAACTAAAGCACTACGCCAAATGCGTTTCGATTCAATTAATGACATAGATAAAGCCATCGTATTGGCTTATGTAAAAGAGGCTATAGAAAANNCAAAAACTAGGAAAAGAAATAAAGCCTAAAAGAGAAGGTAAAACAGTTGTCATACCTAAAGAGTTAGAAAACGAATTAAAATCTAATTCTGTTTTATATGATGCTTTTAGAATTCTCACACCTGGAAAACAACGTGAATATTGCCATCATGTATCATCGGCTAAACGTGAAGCCACAAAACTATCTAGAATAGAAAAAATAAAACCAATGATTATAAGTGGTGTTGGTTTACACGATAAGTATAAGAATTGTTAAATGGCTGTTTGGTGAAGATAATATTATTTAAAACGCTCTAGAATGAAATCTAAAAAACTAAAAACGCTTCAAAAAAAATATTTTTTGAAGCGTTTTCGATAATATTAAAGCTAATTACTTTTTTGGTGGATTGAGTTTTTGACTCATTTCCATAGAAATTGCAGACTTATCGAACTTAATCTTACCAGCTAATGTTTCAATAACACAGCTACCATCAGTATCGTTTAATTCTACAACTTTACCATGCATACCACTTTTGGTAATTACTTTATCGCCACGCTTTAGTTCGGCAGCGAATTTTTTTTCTTTTTTCTGACGTTTCATTTGTGGTGCAATCATAAAGAAATACACAACAACAAACATTAAAATAAACGGCAAAAAACTACTTATACCTTCTCCCATAAATTATTTTACTACTGGAGCTGCTGCTTGAGCAGGTTTCACAGGTGCATTAGGATCTGGTTTTACAAAAGCAGTAATATTAACTTTTTCTTTTCCAGATTCAGTATTTGCAGTTATTGTAACAGTTTTAGAAACTTTATTAGCTCCTGAACCATTGAATTTTACTGTAAATTGCCCTTTATCTCCTGGATTTAAAGGTTCTTTACTCCAATCTTGAGGAACTGTACATCCACAAGAGCTTTTAATATCTGTAATTACTAAAGGTGCATCTCCTGTATTTGTGTATGCAAATACAGTTTCAACATTTTGTTTAGCTTCAATTTCGCCAAAATCATGTGCTGATTTATCAAAAGTCAACACTGGAAATTTTGATGAATTTGCATCTCTCTCTGCTGCTACTGCAACATTTTCTTCATTAATTTTCTTTGAAGCATCTTCTTTACAAGAAGTAAATGCTATTAAACATAGAGCTGCTAACCCTAAGATTGCTTTTTTCATAATAAATTTTATTTTTAAAATTAAGAGTGTAAAAGTAACAATTATTTCTTATTACATCAACCCTCTACCCGATTTATTTAAAGTATCGCTATCTATATATTCTTTTACAAGCTTGTCTAAAATACCATTAATAAAAATACTGCTTTTTGGTGTTGAGTATTCTTTAGCTATTTCTAAATACTCGTTAATGGTTACTTTTACAGGAATAGAAGGGAATTTTTGAATTTCACAAATAGCCATTTTCAATAATACGATATCTAATTTTGCTATTCGATCTGTGTCCCAATTTTGAGTTTTATCCTGTATGATTTCTAAAAACTTTGCTTGATTTAGCAGTGTTTTTTTAAATAAATCTACCGCAAAGTCTTTATCTTCAGAGTCTTTGTACAATTTTGGTAAGAAATAAGTAGCTAAAGATTGATCTTTAACCTTCCTTAATAATTTTAAAATGGCAGTATTTACTACTGGCAAATCGTCTATCCAAGTTAAATTTTTATCTTCTAGATACTCGTAGAGTTTATTGTTTGGTGCTATTATATCGCTAAAAACATCAGTAATAAACTTTCTATCTTCTTTAAAAGTCGTCGTTTTTGTTTGCATGTATTCCGCATACAAATCGCTAGTTTTCAATTC
>DFBO01000191.1:1814-32970 GCA_002366675.1 Flavobacteriaceae bacterium UBA3078 | reverse complement strand
ACATTATCTCTTAACATTTGAAGCACTTGGTTATTAACCAATTTCATGTTAGGATTCTTCTCTTCTTTAGTAGCTAAATGTTTTTTGCTGGATTTTTCTTGATGATCTTCTGCTCTTTTATGCACTTCAATAAGCAAAGACATTAGTAATAAGTATAAATTGTAAATATTATCTAAACTATACAATAAGAACTTTTGTTCTTTATCAAAACTATCACTCTCTCCTCCTTTGAAGGAATAAATAGTTTGCATGACTTTTATTCTAATATGTCTTCTGTTAAGCATATATTTAAAGAACTTAAAAAATTAATTTATTCTTGAATTCTATTTTTTAGATAGAAACAATCTATTTTAATTAAAGAGGCGAAAGTTAGAACTAACTTTCGCCTCGCAAAAATAATATTATTTTAAAGAATTATCTCTTATTCTCCCTTTTTCTTGTTTCAATTCTATTTTGAGCAATATTTAATGCAGCATGATTCGTTGTAATGTTATGCGTTTTAGCATTAGCTAAAATCTCTAATGTTGTGTTATAAATATTCTCTGTTTTACGCATTATTTCTTTTTTATCGTAACCTTCTAATTCTGCATAAACATTAATAATACCTCCAGCATTGATTAAGAAATCTGGCGCATAAACAATGTCTCTTTCTTGAAGAATTTTACCATGTTTTTGCTCTATAGCTAATTGATTGTTTGCTGCTCCTGCAATAACCTTAGCTTTTATTTTATAAATGGTATCATCGTTTATAGTTGCTCCAAGAGCACAAGGTGCATAAATATCCATGTCTTCTGAATATAAATCGCTACCACCATAAATAGTTACACCATATTTTTTTCTTACTTCTTCTAAACGTTCTTGATTTAGGTCTGAAATAGTTACTTTAGCTCCTTCATCTACTAAATGTTCTACAAGAGCTTCGCCAACATTTCCTATACCTTGCACAAACACATTTTTATCTTCTAAAACGTCTGATCCAAATTTATATTTAGCAGCAGCTTTCATACCCATAAAAACACCATAAGCAGTTATAGGAGAAGGATTTCCTGCTCCACCTAACTCTTCAGAAATACCAGTAACATAAGGTGTTACTTGTCTTACTAAATCCATGTCTGATGTTTCCATTCCAACATCCTCTGCAGTAATATATTTTCCACTTAATGAATGAACAAATTCTCCGAATTTTTTCATTAATTCAGGTGTTTTTTGAGTTTTAGCATCACCAATAATAACGGCTTTTCCTCCACCTAGATTTAATCCAGTAATAGCAGATTTAAAAGTCATTCCTCTTGATAAACGAAGCGCATCATTTAAAGCTTCCCATTCATTCGTATAGTTCCACATTCTTGTACCTCCAAGAGCTGGACCTAATACAGTATTATGGATTCCTATTATTGCTTTTAATCCTGTATCTTTGTCGTTGCAAAACACAACCTGTTCATGATTATCGAATGAAAGTTGTCCAAATACTGGATCAACTTTGTGAAGTTCGTTTGCGTTTATAACGTCTGTAACCATTTGTTAAAATATTTAATGTTAAGTTGTTTTTATCTATTTTTAAAAACAACGCGCAAAATTAATCCATTAATAAGGTTTACACAAAATTATTGATGTTAAATTGCGAAATTGTTAAAAACTTTATCTGTTTCAATACCTTAAATGAAAGAATTAAAGCACCTAAATAAGTACTTTTTAAAATACAAATACAAACTAATTGTAGGGATTATTATTACTATTATTGCTAGAATATTTTTACTATTCACTCCACGTTATGTGAAAAAAATATTTACTGCTATTGAAAACGGTTTAAATGGATCCATAACAAAGGAAGCTTTTAAAACGGAACTAGCTGTAGCAATCCTCTACATTATTGGCGCAGCTCTTATTGCAGGAATTCTAACCTTTTTTATGCGTCAAACTTTAATTAACATATCTCGTTATATAGAGTTCGATTTAAAAAATGAAATCTATCAGCATTATCAAAAACTGTCATTAAAATTCTATAAAAACAATAAGACTGGCGATTTAATGAACCGAATTAGTGAGGATGTAGGTCGTGTAAGAATGTATGTAGGTCCAGCCATCATGTATAGCATCAATACGGTTACTCTTTTTGTTATAGCTTTAATTTATATGTTTAATGAAGCTCCAACTTTAACCTTATATACTGTATTGCCACTACCAATTTTATCTGCAATTATTTACAAATTGAGTAAAGAAATACATAAAAGAAGTACGGTTGTTCAGGAGTATTTATCGCATTTATCCTCTTCAACTCAAGAGTCTTTTAGCGGCATTTCTATCATAAAAGCTTATGGATTAGAATCTATTACATCTAAAAAATTTAACGATTTATCTCAAACTAGCAAAGAGAAACAACTTCGCTTAGTTCGAGTAAGTTCTTTGTTTTTTCCCATGATGATTTTACTAATTGGAATTAGTAATTTGCTTGTAATTTATGTAGGTGGTTTACAATATATTGATGGCAAAATTGAGAGTCTTGGAACTATTGCAGAATTTATAATCTATGTCAATATGCTTACTTGGCCAGTTGCTACAGTGGGTTGGGTAACTTCTATTGTTCAACAAGCTGAAGCATCGCAAAAGCGAATAAATGAGTTTTTAAAAATTACTCCTGAAATTAAAAATACTGTTTCAGAGCCTTCTGAAATTAAGGGAAATATTGAATTTAAAAATGTTTACTTTACTTATAACGATACCAATATTGAGGCATTAAAAGGAGTTTCATTTAAATTAGAACATGGAAAGTCTTTAGCAATTATAGGTAAAACAGGCTCTGGAAAATCGACTATCCTTGATTTAATAGGTAGGCTTTACGATATTGATAAAGGCAACATCTTAATAGATAACACAGCTATAAAAAATCTGAATTTATCAAGCTTAAGAAACAGTATTGGCTATGTTCCTCAGGATGCATTTTTATTTTCAGATACCATAAAAAACAATATTAAATTTGGAAAAGAAGATGCTACAAATGAAGAGGTTATTCAAGCTGCAAAATATGCTCAAGTACATAAAAATATTGTCGATTTCAATAACCAATATGAAACAGTTTTAGGCGAAAGAGGCATCACACTTTCTGGTGGACAAAAACAACGAATTTCTATTGCAAGAGCGATTATAAAGGATCCAAGAATATTACTCCTTGATGATTCTCTTTCAGCAGTCGATACAGAAACCGAAGAAAAAATACTGAAACACTTAAACACATTAGCAGAAGGAAAAACAACCATTATAGTAAGTCATAGAGTTTCTTCTGTTAAAAACACTGATCAAATAATTGTATTAGATGAAGGTAGAATTGTCCAATCTGGTAGTCATGACGTGTTAATTAACACAGAAGGTTACTATAAAGATCTTTATTTAAAGCAATTAAGTGAGACTACAAACAACTAATATTACAATATCTAATGCGTTCATTATTAGAAGGTGTTAAAGCTTTAATCTTTTAAAAACACAAATAGATTAAAAGAAATATGATAAAATGTTGGTTAGTAAATGTTTTTTTTAGATTTTTGATGAACAATAATTAACAACAATACGATTATGAATAATAATGACATGATGGAGAAAGAAGAGATTTTTTCAAAAGTATTAAGAGCAGGAAGAAGAACATATTTCTTTGATGTAAGATCTACAAAAGCAGGAGACTACTATTTAACTATTACTGAAAGTAAGAAATTTACGAATGATGATGGTTCATTTCATTATAAAAAACATAAAATCTATTTATATAAAGAAGATTTTACTGAATTTAATACCATTCTAAGAGAGATGACTGATTACATTATCGATGAAAAAGGAGATGAAGTAATTAGTGAACGTCACCAAAAGGACTTTAAAAAAGAATATGAGTCTGACTCAACTGAAGTTAAATCTGAGGATAATTCTACAGAAAAATTTACAGATGTAGATTTTGACGATATTTAAAAAAATAAATAATCTTTAAAAAAAGCCATTACAAATTGTAATGGCTTTTTTATTATAATTCTTTAGAGTTTGACACTTAATAACGCAATAATCAAAACACTCAAACAATAAATCAATCCTATATTAATACTAAACATAACAGAAACTAAGACACTAATAATCAATACCCAGACTGGCACTAAGGTAATCGCGAATGCAAACCTAAAAGTTGCCACAAACTCAACTTCTTCTATTTTAGATTTTATGTAATATTTCCAAATAGCAACAGGCAAAAACAGGCTTACAACCAGTAGGATTTTAAAGAATTCTTTGACCCAATTTTTAGTTTCTATTTGCTTAGTTTCACATTGTTGAAAGTTTGAATCAAGACACTTATTCACTTCTTTCGGATTTAAAAAATCGACCTGCAAACTATTCAATTTCGCAATAGTTTCATTATATAATTCACTATCTATGTGTGTTGTTAAGCCTTTAATTTTTTCTTGAACAATTCGTTTTAAAGCAACAACCTCTTCATTAGAAAAATTAGTAACCATCTTTTTAGCAGAGATTGGTTTACCATAATATAATGCCACACTATCACCAAAAGCTGTTCCACACTTATAGTTAACACCAATTGGGATTAATTGTAAATCTAAATCTGGATACGTGCTTAACGATTCAAAAATTATTCTAGTAAACCCTTTACTTAATGGTCTAACCGTTCTATTAATATGATGATTGCCTTCAGGAAAAAGAGTAACTGCTTGATTTTGTTTTAGTTTTTCTGTGCATTTTTTAAACACAAAGTTATTTTTAGTAATTGTACTCCAGCCATCTCTAATTCTATAAACTGGAAGCATATTTACACTATGCAACAGTTTAGATACAAAAACCTTTTTAAACACACTAGCTCGCGTCAAAAAATAAGAAAATCTTCCAGATGTGGTGGCAATTAACAATGCATCGATCAATGCGTTTTGGTGGTTTGACAGAAATAAAATTGGCTTGTCTTGTGGAACTATATTCTCTTTAACCACAATAATTTTCTTGTAATAGAAAAACAATCCTATTTTTAAATATATTCTAACAGTATGTAACCAAAGTTTTTTCAAGAAGTTTCTAATATTTTATTTTCTTTATAAGACCAATAATAAGAAATTATTAAGCCTGAAATAATATGCCAAACACCCCAAAATGCTGCCATAATAGCCATACCTCCTAACCCTTCGAAAAATGTAAAGATAAGCAATAAGCCCAATCCAGAATTCTGAATTCCAGTTTCAATAGCCAAAGTTTTCTGGTTCTCAAAAGACAACTTAAAGGCTCTAGCAATAGTGAAACCAAGCAAAATAGCTATTATGTTATGGAGAATTGCAATACCTATAACATTATGAGCGTAGTTATTAAAAACTTCTAAATTATTTGTAAAAGCTATAATGACTATAACTATAAATACCAATATGGAAAGTGGTTTCAATCGCTTTGAAATTAGAATAGCAAGCTTTTCGTATTTAGCCCTAAAAAGCATGCCTAGAATTAATGGAATACCTAGTATTAATGTTACTAATTTTAAAAGCTCAAACGGGTTTAATTCTACTTGCTGTAATAACAAAGAAGTTGGCTCGTACAAATACCCATAAAATTGAAAGTTAAAAGGTGTCATAAAAACAGCTATAAAAGTGGCTACAGCTGTTAGACTAATGGACAACGCTGTGTTTCCATTAGCAAGATGCGTCATGAAATTAGAAATATTTCCTCCAGGACAAGCTGCAACCATCATCATTCCAAGCGCAATACTTGGCTGTGGTTTTATAATTATAATAAGTAAAAAAGTAACAAATGGCAACAATACAAATTGCAACAACACTCCAATTAGAACAAGTTTGGGTTGCTTAAATAGTCTTTTAAAATCGTCTAATTTTATTCCTAGAGCCACACCAAACATAATAACTGCAAGTGCTATGTTTAAAACCCAAAGTTCATGGCTATCGAAATTAATTTTTACATCGTCTAGTTCTAACATACATTATAAAACAGGTGAACCGTTTTTAATTTTAGTTTCAGGATTTAAAAGAATAACATCTTTCCCGTTTACTGCTCCTAAAACAAGGCATTCACTCATAAAAGAAGCAATTTGCTTTTTCGGGAAATTTACTACAGCTACAATTTGTTTATGTAGCAAATCTTCTTTTTTATATAAGGTTGTAATTTGAGCAGATGTCTTTTTAATACCTAATTCTCCAAAATCAATTACTAATTGATATGCTGGATTTCGAGCTTCGGGAAAATCTGCTACTTCCAGAATAGTTCCTACACGCAAATCAACTTTTACAAAATCTTCGAATTGTATTATGTCGCTCATTGATATATATTTAAATTAAAGAAAATAATTATTAAAGAAAACTTTGATTAATTAAATTAGTTGCAATATAAGTATATCCAAGTAATTGAATCTGATTTGGGCTAATGCTTCTAAATTATTAATTTATATTTATACTGAAAATAAAAAAATATGGCAAGAACACCTTCAAATATGCTTCCTTTAGGAACTCAAGCTCCTTATTTTAAACTTGTAGACACAGTTTCTAGGGAAAACTATTCTTTAGAAAAACTAAAAGGATTACATGCAACGGTTATCATGTTTATTTGCAATCATTGTCCTTTTGTTAAACATGTGAATAACGAATTAAGCCAACTTGCCAAAGATTACAAAAGCAAAGGCATTAATTTTATTGCTATTTCAAGTAATGATGTTGAAAATTACCCAGAAGATTCTCCAGAAAATATGAAAGCGAATGCTATAGAACAAGGCTTTATATTTCCATATTTATACGACCAAACACAGCAAGTTGCTAAAGATTACGATGCTGCTTGTACACCAGATTTTTATGTGTTTGACCAAGGTTTAAAATTAACTTATAGAGGTCAGTTAGACAATTCAAGACCTGGAAATGATATTCCAGTAACAGGAACAGATTTACGTTATGCATTAAATTGCATTATTGAAGACAAGGAAAATTTAACTACCCAAAAACCAAGTATTGGCTGTAATATTAAGTGGAAGAATTAAGTGTTTATTTATTCTTCACCTCAATCCATTTACTCATATATTTAGTGCTTTGCATACTTTGATGCTGAAGCATTTGCCCTGTAAAATTGTTTATTCGATACTTGCTTAACTGTTTCGTTATTTCTCCTACTCTATTAAGAAATATGCTCTTAAATTCAGCCTCTTGGAAGCGCTTGTCAATAATTTCAAAGCCGTTTTGCTGTTTTTCTTTCCAAAGTATGTCATCCTCATATAGAGCAACACATTTATTTACAAATTCCTGTGGATCATTCTCTACAAAACCATTAGGCTCAAGATTACCAAACATTCCTTCTGCTCCAACACTTGTAGTGACACAAGGAGTTCCATGCTGCATGGCATCAATTAATTTTCCTTTTAATCCAGCACCAAAACGTATTGGAGCCAAACATACTTTAGCTTCTTGCATAACTTTAGAAACTTCTTCAGCAAAGCCTTTCATTAAAAAACCCTCTTTTTTATTATGCAACTGATTTACTTTTTCTGATGCATAAGAACCATAAACATGACATTCTGCCTTTGGTGTTTTTTTTCTAATCAATGGCCAAATGGTTTCCTTTAAATATAAAACAGCGTTATAATTGGGTTCGTGAAGAAAATTTCCGATGGTTATAAAATGATCTCTTGAATGAAAATCTGGAAGTTTTCTAATTTCAGCAATAGAAATTTTCTCTAATAAAAAGGGTAAATAACACAAAAGAGCATCAGGAACTTTAAAATCTGATTTAAGAAATTCCATTTCGGCTTCAGAAATAATCAAGCTTAAATCGCATCTATAAATACTTGCAATTTCCCTTTTAGACGTATCATTAAACAGACATTCTAAATCAAATGATTTCCCATCCTTTAAAGCTAATTGTCTTCCTTTTCGTAAGCCATGCAAATCTTCGGTGTCTAATATTCGTAAAGCATTTGGGCATTGCTCTGCAACTCGCCAGCCAAATTGTTCTTCCATCATAAATCGATCGAACAAAACCACATTTGGATTTAAATTCTTAACAAAATCATCAAAACTAGAATGATTAAGTTCAATTGCTACTTGCTTTACATCAATAGATTCAAGATTAAAGGCATTGTCGCTTTTAGCACATGGACTGGCAAATGTGACGTTGTAATTATCCGATTGAAATAACTGAATTATCTGCAACATCCGACTACCAGCTGCAGAACTTTTTGGCTCTGGCCAAACAAAACCAATAATAAGTAACTCTTTATTCATAAAACTATTCAGGCTTTGGCTCTAAACTATATTTAAAACGTACTTGCTTAGCCCATTCAAGCATGTCGTTAATTTGAGCATCAGACAACTTAGCTTCTGTATGTGTCCAAGTATACGAAGGCAATGGCATTTCCTTTTCTTCAACCATTTCTATAAGTTCTTCAAACTTATGATCTTTTTTCTTGACAGAACTCCCTTCCCAATTAGACATATTAAAATGTTTTTTTCCATGCTTTACATGATCTGCCATCCAATAATTTACTGGTGTTATATTGCCATACCAAGGATATCTAGTGACGTCTGTATGACAATCAAAACAGCTTTCCTTTAATATTGTTTTAATGTTTTCTGGTGGATTTGTTTCAGCTAAAAAAGCATCTACCGTTGCTAATTCACCTTCATTTTTTTCTGGTCCAAAAAACTGAGCAATAACAAATACAATTAGTAATAACAATAATATCTTTTTAATTATTTTCATTTTACTTAATTTTAAAAAATAAAAATAAGAATTAATAGTGACTAAAGACCAACTTTATAACGAATTAAATTATGTCAATCACTCTCGTGAGAAGCGTTTACATTATGCAAATTTAGTTATTAATAATCCCGATTTAATACCTGAATTACTAGAAATTTTATTCATGGCTGATGATAAAATTTCATGCCGAGCTGCGTGGGTTTTCGAGTTTATGTGTGGTGAAAAATTAGAAGCTATTATTCCTTATCTAGACGACTTTACTTTAAACATGCATAAAGTTTATTTAGATTCTGCCGTAAGACCTGTAGCTAAAGTATGTGAGTATTTAGTGAAAGCATACTACTCAAAAGAAAAAAACAACATTCAAACAGCTTTAAAACCTATTCATAAAGAACGAATTGTGGAAGTCTGTTTTGATTATATGATTAATGATGAGAAAATAGCGCCTAAGGCTTATTCTATGAATACGCTTTTTTTACTTGGTAGAGATATTGATTGGATTCATCCAGAATTAGTTATGATTTTAGAACGTGATTTCCAGATACAGAGTTCTGGATTTAAGGCACGAGCAAAACATATTTTAAAGAAGATTAAGAAGTAGTTATTATTTAAAACAGATTACTTGAAAATTCGTAATTCTTAAATCGGCTTTCGTTAATCATTTTCTTATCTTTGCATCTTCCAAAAACAACACAACACATGTCTTTATCATCTTTAAATGCTATTTCACCTATTGATGGTCGTTATAGAAATAAAGTTAGCGAATTAGCTCCATATTTTTCAGAAGAAGCTTTAATAAAATATCGCGTTCAGGTAGAAATTGAATATTTCATTGCGCTTTGCGAGCAACCTTTACCTCAACTTAAAACCTTTAACTCAAATTTATTTGAAGACTTAAGGAATATTTATAAAAATTTCACAACCATTGATGCTTCTGCTATTAAGGAGATTGAAAAAGTGACTAATCATGATGTTAAAGCTGTTGAGTATTTTATAAAAGATAAATTTGATGCTTTAAACATTTCAGAATACAAAGAATTTATCCATTTTGGATTAACGTCTCAAGACATTAATAACACAGCCATTCCTTTAAGTATTAAGGAAGCTATGAACAATGTGTATGTTCCTGAATATTTTATTATACTTAATAAATTGAAGGAATTAACTGAAGAATGGGCAAACATTCCAATGTTAGCAAGAACACATGGACAACCTGCGTCTCCTACAAGATTAGGAAAAGAAATTGCAGTATTTGTGGTTCGTCTTGAAGAGCAATTTAATTTATTAAATGATATTCCTAGTGCTTCAAAATTTGGTGGAGCTACAGGGAATTTTAATGCACATAAAGTAGCTTATCCAAATGTTGATTGGAGAACTTTTGGTAACAAATTTGTTCAAGAAAAATTAGGCTTACAACATTCGTTTCCAACCACACAAATTGAGCATTACGACCACATGGCTGCATTGTTTGATTGTTTAAAAAGAATAAATACCATAATTATTGATTTGGACAGAGACTTCTGGACTTATGTCTCTATGGATTACTTTAAGCAAAAGATTAAAGCAGGAGAAGTTGGTAGCTCTGCCATGCCACATAAAGTAAACCCAATTGATTTTGAAAATAGTGAAGGGAATTTAGGAATAGCAAATGCTATTTTTGAGCATCTATCTGCAAAACTTCCAATTTCCAGATTGCAAAGAGACTTAACAGATAGTACTGTTTTGCGTAATGTAGGTGTGCCTTTTGGACACACACTTATTGGATTTAAATCTACTTTAAAAGGATTGAATAAATTACTTTTAAACGAAAGCAAATTTGCTAAAGATTTAGAGAATAATTGGGCTGTAGTAGCAGAAGCTATTCAAACCATATTACGTCGTGAAGCATATCCTAATCCTTATGAAGCTTTAAAAGGACTAACAAGGACGAACGAGAAAATTACACAAACTTCTATCTCAAATTTTATTGATACATTAGATGTTTCAGATTTAATTAAAAATGAACTAAAAACAATAACTCCAAGTAACTATACTGGAATATAATTTATGTTTACAGATAAACAATCATTAATACTTTGTGCTATTGTTGTTTTTGGATTCTCTATTTCAGGAATAATAGGTATTCTAGACAACTATGTTGTTGTTGCTGTATTACTTATTCTCTTTATATTAATAGTTATTAATCTATTTATGAAGATTTCTTCAGAAGAATATAGTGAAGAAGATCTTGAGATAGAATCTAAAAAAAAGAATTCAAATATTTTAAGTGATGAATATCTATAAAAAAAGGCTTCTAAATTTTAGAAGCCTTTTTTACACTAAACTTTAACTAAATTATTATTTGAAAAAATCTGTAATTCCATTTAGCTGAGATTCATCGAAATCTGCATTTTGCATAGCATCAACAAGAGTTGCCATTTTTTCTGGACGCATATCGTCTCCTAAAATTCTTACAATACCAAATCCAGTTTCTTTTGAACTTGCAAAAACAATAAATTCATCTGCTGAATCATCATCTCCAATGTATTTTACTATTATTTTTGCTGCTTTATCGTTAAACTCAATAAGATCGTTATACTTTTTATCTTTCAATATTGATTTTACTTTAGAAAGTTCTGCCGAATAATTTTCTTTATTACTTTCTGTCGCTTTATATCCTAAGAAGTTTAATCTCTTTACCGATTTATAAGCTTCTTTTTGTTCTTTAGATAAAGACATCTCATCTATTTTAACAATAGACGTTGGAAGATCTGCTGACAAGAAATCTGCTGACTCTTGATTGTCTACAAAATAAGTTTGTAGAGATTCGCCATTATTACAACTTACTAGCACAATTAATGCTAGTAAGCTGAATAATGTGTTTTTGATTGATGATCTCATAGCAATAATTATTTTTTGCCTTTTTTATCTAAATGCTCACTCCCTTGAATGTTCATTTTTTGAGTAAGCTTAGAGATTTGATTTAAATCGATGTCTCCAGTTAAAGAAACAACTACTGTTTCAAACTCACGTTTTTCGCCATTCATATTAATATTTGCATCTTTAGTAATGGCACTTAAACCATCTACAAACATTAAGAATTCGCTTACATGGTCTTCGTCTCTACCTTGCTTTACATAAAAAGTCATATTAACACCATCATCTTTAACCACCATTAATTCTTCTAATGAACTTTTACGAGACTTAACCCAATTTGTTACATCTGATGAAATAGCTTTGTTATCTGTAGTAATTACTTTAAAACTTGTAATACTATTTACCATATTAATATATTCTTGAGCCTCAGGATCGTCTGTGTTGATGTCCATTTTAGCTAACATTTGAAACATTTTAGGTTTAATAGACACATACGTTACATCTTGATTTTCGCTGTATTTAGAGAAAATATCTTGTGCCATAGATGTTAATGGTAATAACATGATTGCTATTAAGAAAAGGATTGCTTTATTCTTCATTTTACTTGTTTTTAATTTATTTGTTGTTTTCATTTTTGTTCGTTTTTATAAAATTGATTTATTTAAAAATTATTTTGGTTGAATTTTCCATTTCATTAAGGTAACCAACCTTTGAAACACCAATATCTAAGCCTTTTAGATAACTTACTTTTTGTGTGCCTTTATTTAAACTGCTAGAAATTAACTCTAAAGATTTAACCACTTCGTTATAAGCCAACATTGGATCATCGTAAGTTCCTAAATCTTCTTCTTGAAACATAGGCATACTAAAATAGAAACCAAACATAAGAACTGCTACTGCTGCAACCGAAAGCCATCTATAATCAAATATTTTTTTAGTTTTTAATGGAACGGCTTTAGTAAACGTTTCTTTCTGGTTTACTGAAAAGTAAGCAAACATAGGCTTATACATTTCTAAATGAGGCTCTACAGATTCTTGAGAAAAATAGCTTTTTAACTGCTGCTCTTCTTTTAGGGTTGTTTCACCGTTTTCGTACTTTTCAAGTAATTTTTCTATATTATTTAGTACCATAACTATGTGTATTAGTTAATTTTTCTCTTATTGATTTTCTTGCTCTGGACAAAGCCACTCTCACAGCTGTATTGTTCATATCTAACATTTGTGCAATCTCATCCAAATCGTATTGTTCTATATCTCTTAATTGGATAACCATTTTTTGTTGTTCAGGTAAATCCTCTATTATTTTTGCAACCCAATTGACACTATCGTTTAACTCAATCTGCTTTTGTAAAGATGTGTTATTATCTTGATAATTACTATGCACAATTTTTAAGTTTTGTGCATGCTTAGATTTTAATTTATCCAAACAAAAATTCTTAGTCATTGTCATAGAAAATGCTTCCACATTTTTATATTCTTCAATCTTTGTTTTATTATTCCACAGTTTTAACAAAATTTCTTGCGTCGCATCTTCAGCTTCTTCTTTCGAAACCAATAAGCGTTTCGCTAAGCGAAAGACTTTATCTTTAAATGGCATGACAATATTTAAAAATTCTGCCTGTGTCATAGTTTTGTTTGGTTTGCAACAGTTGGTTTATGCCTGTTTACTATTACGACGAGACATTTATTGATTTGTTACAAAAATATTTTTAATCTAAGATAAAGTAAGTATTTTTAAACTGAAAAAGTTGCTAAATTACTATGAAATCTATAAAACTATTTATTCTATTATGTTCACTTTCTTTCATTACTATTGGTTGTTTTGAAGATTTAGACGATAATCCTGTTTCAACCAGAGATTTAAATAATTTTGTTTGGAAAGGCTTAAATAGGTATTATGTTTATAAAGATAATGTGCCTGATTTAGCGAATGATAGATTTTCAGATTCTGAATACGACAATTTTTTGAACAGCTTTTCTTCTCCTGAAGACTGTTTTGAAAGCCTTATCTACCAAAGGCCAGCTATTGATAGGTTTAGTTGGATAACAGATAATTATATTGAATTGCAACAGCAACTTAACGGAACAACTTATAATAATGGAATGGAGTTTGGCTTGGTTCGTTTTCCTAGTACGAGCTCAGAAGTTTTTGGTTATGTACGTTATGTTTTACCAAATACAGATGCTGAAAGCAAAGGCTTACAAAGAGGATTAATCTTTCATGCAGTAAATGGCTCTTCATTAAATATAGATAATTATAGAGCCTTATTAAGCCAAAATAATTACACCATAAACTTAGCTACTTATAACGATAATGGCACTCCAGAAACTGATGACGACATTATTGAGCCAACCAACCAAAGTGTTAACTTAACAAAAACACCTTATACCGAAAATCCCATTTTTATTAAAAGAGTTCTAGAAGTTGCTAACCAGAATGTAGGTTATTTAATGTATAACGGCTTTACCAGAGATTTTGATTCGCAATTAAATGACACCTTTAATTATTTTCAATCTCAAAACATCCAGAATTTAGTGTTGGATTTAAGGTATAATTCTGGAGGATCTGTAAATACTGCTATTTTATTGTCTAGTATGATTACTGGACAATTTACAGGACAGGTTTTTAGTACAGAAGAATGGAATAGTGATATTCAAGCGCAATTAGACCCAAATTCATTAATAAATAGTTTCTTAAATAATGATGATGGCACTCCCTTAAACAGCTTAAACCTTAGTAAGATTTATATTCTAACAACCAAAAGCACAGCTTCAGCTAGCGAATTGGTAATAAACTGTTTAAATCCATATATCAATGTGGTTCAAATTGGAGATACAACTACTGGAAAATATCAAGCTTCAATAACACTTTTCGATTCACCAGATTTTAGTAGTAGAGATGTAAATCCAATTCACACATATGCCATGCAACCATTGGTTTTAAAATCGTTAAACTCTGTTGGTTACACAGATTATGATGATGGGTTAAATCCAGGTATTCAAGTAAAAGAGAATTATGGAAATCTTGGAGTTTTAGGCAATCCAGATGAAACTCTTTTAGCAATTGCTTTGCAACATATTGAAGATACTGGTCGGGTTTCCTTGCAACCATTTAGCAATTTGGAAATTGTTGGCGATAGCAAGGATTTTACTTTAATGAAGAACAGGATGTATGTTGATGAAAAATAGAAATATCATTCAGAATGAAGTGAAGAAACTTTTTTTAAAACGATAGATTCTTTATTCGTACCTCATTCTGAATGACAAACTAAATTCAATTATATTATAAAGTCAAACTAAATCCAACATTCACATTACTACCTTTTGTTGCATAACCATATAGTTCTTGGTAATCTTCATTAAAAATATTGGTAACATTCATAAAAAGTTTCATTTTATTATCTAAAATATTATGACTGATATAAAAATCTAACAGATTATAACTTTTTAAATTCACTTCTTCATTCATATAGGTTACGTTGTTATAAAACGAATCAGTTCTATCGTCTGTAAATTGATAAGACACACTCATAAACGTATTTTCACATACTTGATACCCTAACAAACCATTCACTTTAAGTTCAGGAATTCGCAAACTTAAATCTTCGTCTACATGAGTGTAAGTAGCATTAGCTGCTAACCTCAACGTTTTAGTAATGTTGTAATCTGCAACAAATTCAACACCACTTGCTGTAAATTTTTCATCTACATTTTGATATTGATAAACAAAACCTCCTAAGTCAATAAAATCGATAAAATTTTCCTCTTCCCTGTTAAAGTAAACCACACTTATGGTTGCCTTATCTTTTAATTGAATTTCTGCTCCAACTTCAAACGTCGTGTTTTCTTCTGGTTGCAAATTGTTATTTCCATATAATGGATCAAAAAGTTGATATAATGAAGGTGTAATATAAGCTGTACTATAACTAGCTAAACCTTTTAAATAACCAAAGCTAAAAGTTTTTGTATATGAAGGATTTAGGCTGTAAACTATATGATTTCCATACTCACTATGATTGTTCAAACGTGCTCCAGCATTAACATGTAAACCAAAATCTGACACATAAACCACATTTGCATAAGGATCGATATTGGTATATTCAGCAATATCTGGATTTATTCCTTGCTCGAAATCAATTCCACCAAAAGGAATAGCAAAACTCTCCATATTATCTTGTTTAAAATTCACACCTAAAACAGTATAAAAAGTGTCGTTAAAAGTATATTTATTAAACAAATCTGCTGTAACACTTTCTGTATTGTATAAAGCTGGATAACTAGATTCAATGTCTCGTTCCACTTTGTTATAAGTAGCATTTAAAGAGATGCTTCCATTTGTATAAGAAAATTCTGGTGAAAGCCCATAACGTTGCTGTTTTGTAGTTGAAAGATCGTCGGTATCGATTCCGGAAAAGCCATCATCAAAATCGGCTTTAAACTTATCCATGCTTCCATAAATATTCATTTTAAAAGCATCAGAAAACCTATAACCCAATTTTAAATTACCATTGATAGCATTAAAAGCATCAGATTCTGTACCATTAGCTAAAGCAGACAAACCATCTGTATATTGATTTCCAAAACTCGCTAAATAGCTGAATTTATCGAGAGTTCCATTAACTGTAACATTATTTCGAAAATCGTTTATTGCATAATTATCATCGTCTTGAGATTGATTGGTTCCAAAAACACTTCTAAAGTTTGCAGAAATGGTCTTTTTTGAAGCCTCTTTTAATTTAATATTAATAACAGCTGTTGCTGCACCAGAGCCATAAAGCGTACTCGAAGCTCCTTTTAAAATTTCTATGGATTCTACTTGATTGGCATTCAATAAACGCAAGTCGTAATCGTTTGCAATTTGTGAAGGATCAGACACTGCAATACCATCAATTAAAATTAATACTTGCCTGTTTTTCCCTCCTCTTACATAATAATTCAAATTTTGACCAGCATTGCTATTTGCTCCATTAATTTCTATACCAGCTGTTGTATTAATAATTTCAGCAATCGACTTTCCTTGTAATTGCTCCAAGTCTTTTTGTGTAATTTGGGTTATAACCTTCCCAGAATTTTCACGGTTCAAATAAAATTTAGAATCTGTTAAGACCACTTCATCTAATTTTTCTACAGAAGTAGAATCTGTTTGTTGCTGTGCAACAGAAAATAATGACATACTACAAAGTACACCAAAAACAACTGTTTTTTTGTTCATTTTAAATTAATAATTACTCGAGAATAGCATGAATTTCACACCTAACTTTTGTCCCGAAAGTTTGACTTATTTTTGTTGAAAATGGCAGGTCTCCTGACTTGTTTTATGTTATGCACCTTCCCAACAATATGTGTCAGTGGTATTGTAGTCATAACATCTCTTAATGAGGTGCCGAAACAAGTTCGGCATAAACTTACAGTTGCGGGAACAGTTCTGGAATTGATTATAAAAATCGCACCAGATTCCCTTTTAATCCATCAAATAAATTCGATAAGAACCAAAATTCTATGCAAAAGTAGTTCAATTAAAATGTATAATAATATAAAAGTTACTTTTTCTTATTGAGTTTGTAGATGAGATAAATAAACCCAATTAAAAAATGACATATTATGATTCCACCTACTATATATATTGTTAAATTTGAACCGTCTCTCATGGTTTTAATTTTTAATAAAATTAAAACCTAAAGTATAATTAGACAGTTACAAATGTTACATAAAGTATGATTTCTAGATATTTTTTTATTAGTTTTTTTGTTCTACTTTTTAATTGCAAAGACAAAGAAGTCAAACCTTCTATAAAATTAGACGTAGCAACAGTTAATTTATCTTATGCTAAAGGATTTGTTATAAAGCATCATGAAAACTTTACCACTTTAACTATTAAAAGTCCTTGGCCAAAAGCTGATAAAATCTATCAATATGCCTTAGTTCAAAAAAACAGGGCTTCAAAAATCACGTTAAACAAAGATGATTTTGATGGCATTATCACCATTCCTATTGAAAAAATGGTAGTTACTTCAACCACACATATTCCAGCATTAGAATTATTAGAAGTTGAAAAATCATTAATTGGGTTTCCTGGAACAGATTATATTTCATCTAAAAAAACAAGAACAAGAATTGATAATGGAAACATAAGGGAATTAGGTAAAAATGAAGGGATAAATACTGAAGTTTTACTAGAAACACAACCAGATGTGGTTATTGGTTTTGGAATTGATGGTAACAACAAGAGTGTTGAAACCATTAAAAAATCTGGTATTCCAGTAATTTATAATGGAGACTGGATGGAACAGTCTCCTTTAGCGAAAGCAGAATGGATTAAATTTTTTGGAATCCTTTATAATAAGGAAAAAGAAGCCGATTCCATTTTTAATTCGATTAAAAAAAGTTATTTAGAAGCAAAATCTTTAGCATCCAATACTCAAAAAAAGCCAACTATTTTAAGTGGAGCCATGCATAAAGATATTTGGTATTTACCTAATGGAAAAAGTACTGAAGCGCAAATTTTAAAAGATGCTAACGTGAATTATCTTTGGAGTGATACTGAAGCTTCCGGGAGTATAGCCCTTAATTTTGAAGTAGTTTTTGAGAAAGCTAAGAATGCCGAAATATGGATAAGTCCATCTTACTACACAACTTATGAAGCCTTAGAAAAAGCAAATCAACATTATACAAAATTTGATGCTTTTAAAAATAAAAACATCTATACATTTGCCAAAACTACTGGTGCAACAGGTGGTGTTTTATATTATGAATTAGGGATAGCAAGACCAGATTTAGTGCTAAAAGACATTATTAAAATCTGTCATCCAGAACTTTTAGATAATTATAAACCTTACTTTTTTAAACCTATTGACTAATTGCCAAAAACAGAAACATATACATTTTCATTTATAGCATTAATCTTCATATTGATTATTTGCTTTTTGGTAAATATTAGCTTGGGTTCAGTTTCCATTCCAATTCAAGCTGTTTTTAAAAGTTTTTTAGGAACATTGGATCATGAATCCTGGCCATACATTATTCAAGATTATAGATTACCAAAAGCCCTAACTGCTATTTTAGTTGGCTCTGGATTAGGCATTTCCGGATTGTTAATGCAAACACTATTTAGAAATCCATTAGCTGGCCCATTTGTTCTAGGTATTAGTTCTGGAGCAAGTTTAGGTGTTGCTTTAGTTATTTTAGGCTCAGGAATTTTTGGTGGTGTTTTTGCTACACTTTTAATTTCAAAATGGGCTATCGTTATTGCTGCAAGTTTAGGGAGTTTTTTAGTATTATTAGCTGTTTTAGTCGTTTCCTCAAGAGTAAGAGATACTATGGCTATTCTTATTATTGGACTCATGTTTGGCAGTATAACAGCAGCTGTTGTTAGTGTTCTCTCCTATTTTAGTTCTGCTGAACAATTACAACAATATATTTTTTGGGGATTTGGTAGTTTAGGTAATTTGGCTTGGAGTGAGCTTTTAATATTTTCTATAATTTATTGTTTAGGTATCTTCTTAAGCATCATTTCCATTAAAGGATTAAACACCTTATTATTAGGAGAAAATTACGCCAAAAGTTTGGGTTTAAATATCAAACAAAGTCGCTTTATCATTATTATAGCAACCAGTTTATTGGCTGGAACCATCACTGCTTTTGCTGGACCTATAGCCTTTATTGGCTTAGCTATTCCACATATAACCAGACAGGTTTTCAATACCTCAAATCATAAAATATTATTACCAGCTGTCTTTTTATTTGGAGCTATTATCATGCTTATTTGCGATAGTATTGCACAATTACCAACTAGTGATTATTTTTTACCGATTAATGCTACAACATCCTTAATTGGAGCTCCTATTGTAATTTGGTTATTGGTTAGAAAACGGAAAATGATATTTTAATAATGGAAGAGAAAAATCAACATATCATTTTAAAAACTAAAAATCTTTCTATAGGTTACAAATCTAAAAAGGCAGGTACTGTAATTGCTTCTAACATTAATATTGAACTTAAAAAAGGAGAACTTATTGGTTTGGTTGGAGCCAATGGCATTGGCAAATCTACGTTGCTACGCACACTTACCAATGTTCAAAATGGCTTAAGTGGTGAAATTTTAATTAATAACCAATTACTTTCAGATTACACTTCAGAAGAACTAGCTAAAACCATGAGTCTGGTTTTAACAGAACCAATTGCTTCAAAAAATCTATCGGTTTTCGAATTGGTGGCTTTAGGAAGGCATCCATATACCAATTGGGTTGGAAATTTATCTTCTAAAGATATTGAGAAGGTTAATCAGGCTTTAAACTTAACCAACATTGACCTATTAAAAAACAAAAAATGTTTTGAATTAAGCGACGGACAACTTCAAAAAGTATTAATTGCACGTGCTTTGGCTCAAGACACTGATTTAATTATTCTAGATGAACCAACCACACATCTGGATATGTACCACAAAGCTTATATTTTAAAATTGCTTCAAAAGTTAGTCAAAGAAACAAATAAAACCATCCTATTTTCTTCACACGAGATAGATTTAGCTATACAGTTATGCGATAAAATGATTGTCATGAATGAAAATGAAGTAGTCACAGATTCACCTTGTAATCTCATTTCAAATGGCACTTTCGAAAAGCTATTTCCAAAAGATCTTATTGTTTTTGACAATAAAAGTGGAAGTTTTAGAGTTAAAAAGTAAGCTAATTTTTAATCTTAACTTAGTATATTATTTAAGATTCTTCGCTTCGCTCTGAATGACAAATTAACTATCTTTGGATAAATTTCTATTATAAATGAACGACAATCTTATCCTGATTATTTCAATTTTAATTTCTGGAGGCATTGGCACTTATGTTGGCATGACCATTACTAAACTTAAAAGTAAAGGCGAACAAAGCACGCTTGAAGAGCGTCAAAAACAATTAAATTTAAGTCTTGATGAGATTAAAAATAACATGTCTAAAATTGAAGGTGAACGTGATGAAATTAGGAATGAAAAAGAGTTTTTAAATTCAGAATTAGCACGAAGAAATGCAGAGTTTGAAAATCTTCAGAAACAAAATCTTAAAAGAGACGAAGAATTAGTTAAACAACAAGAACAGCTTCGAAAAGATTTTGAATTGATGGCTAATAAAATCCTTGAAGAGAAGTCAGAAAAATTTACGCTTCAGAATAAAGAGAACATCAAACAAATACTAAATCCTTTACAAGAAAAAATTCAGACGTTTGAAAAGAAAGTCGATGACACTCAAAAGGAAAGTATTAGTATGCACTCAGCTTTAAAAGAACAATTACTTGGACTTAAAGACTTGAATCAACAAATGACTAAAGAAACCACAAACCTTACTAGAGCACTAAAAGGTGACAGTAAAATGCAAGGGAATTGGGGAGAATTAGTTCTTGAACGTGTTTTAGAAAAATCAGGTTTAGAAAAAGACAGAGAATATTTTGTACAGCAAAGTTTTACTCTGGAAGATGGTTCTCGTGTACTTCCAGATGTGGTATTGCACCTTCCAGACAATAAACGAATGATAATTGATAGCAAAGTATCTTTAACAGATTATGAGCGTTTGGTAAATGCTGAAGATGAAGAAAAACCAATGTTTTTAAAAGCTCATGTTAATTCCATTAAAAAGCATGTGGATCAACTTTCTGAAAAGAAATATGAGGATTTGTATGATATAGAGTCGCCAGATTTTGTGCTGATGTTTATTCCTATTGAACCAGCTTTTGCAGTTGCTATTAATGAAGACAATTCACTTTATAATAAAGCTTTCGAGAAAAATATTGTTATTGTAACACCTTCTACTCTTTTGGCTACTTTACGTACTATTGACACCATGTGGAATAACGAAAAACAACAACGCAATGCCATTGAAATTGCTAAACAAGCTGGTGCATTGTACGATAAATTTGAAGGCTTGGTGACCGATTTAACAGGAGTAGGCAAAAAAATTGATGCAGCTAAAAGCGATTATACATCTGCCATGAATAAGCTTGTAGAGGGAAAGGGAAATATTATTAATCGCGTTGAAAAACTTAAAAAAATGGGAGCTAAAGCTAAAAAATCGCTTCCTGAAGCCATTATTAAAAGATCTGAAGATCAAAAAGAATAAACAAAAAATCTCATGAAAAAAATTCTAATAAAATTCTTAGTTGTCCTTATTGCTATTTTTGCTGGATATTTTGCATTTATCTATTTTGCTACATATAGCGAAGGTATTCGTGCTGGTGAACTCGTAAAATTTAGCCATAAAGGGGTTATTATTAAAACTTGGGAAGGCGAAATAAGCCAAGGTGTTTCCGAAGGGCAAATGTTCATGTTTTCAGTTGAAAACAGCAAAAAAGATGTCATTAACGATTTACAACGGTTACAGGGAAAATATGTAAAGCTTCACTATTTTGAACGTTATAAAAAGTTTTTCTGGTTAGGTGACACCAAGTATTTTATTACCAAAGTTGAAGAAGATGTTGAACGAAGTAATAGACGTTTATAAATGAGTCTCATATTTAAAACAGTCGATTCATCTCAAATCTCTATATCTGAGCTTATGCAACCCTCCCATTCTAATTTCAATGGAAAGATTCATGGTGGTTATATTTTAAATTTAATGGATCAAATAGCTTTTGCATGCGCTTCTAAACATTCAGAAAACTATTGTGTTACGGCATCTGTAAATACGGTAGATTTTTTAAACCCTATAGAAATTGGTGAACTTGTAACCATGAAGGCGTCTATTAATTATGTTGGCAAAACCTCTATGGTAGTAGGCATTCATGTTGAAGCTGAAAATATAAGAACTGGTAAAATAAAACATTGTAATTCATCTTACTTCACTATGGTTGCCAAAGATGATAATGGTAATTCTATATCTGTTCCAGGTCTTATTTTAAGCGATGAAAATGAAGTCAAACGCTTTCTAAAGACTATTAAACGTATTGAAACTAAAAAGGAGCGTCAAATTGAATTTGACAATGCTAACTTCTCTATAGAAGATTATCTATCTGATTTAAAACCATATAATATCAAAATTCAATTACCAAATGATGACTCTTAATAGTCACTCTATTATTCCATAAATTAGGAATATACTTGTTTGTTCCATAAATAAGGCATGTATTAAAAACAATTAAAGGTCTCGATGTACGCATGTCTATTGGAATTGAAAATAAAACATTTGAAGGTAATAAAGTAACCGAATCAAACGGAACTGCATTCGAAAATTCAGGAGCAATGATAGAATTCTTGAAAAAGGAAAACAAACCTAAAAATTAAAACCAATAATGATACTTTAAATAACGAATTAAATTCATTTTTTAAATTAGCATTAATAGGTATGGATAATTGGACAGCAAATTCTGCAGAAATAGTAAAAGTCCATTTAGATTATCCTACAAAAATTCAGCAAGAAATTGCAAAAATTATTAATATAAGTCAAGATGCTGTTAGTAAACGTATGAAACGTGCCAATCTAGACGAAATCTTAGAACTTAACCAGATGTATAAAAGTGAATTAGCTAATACGACTGAAGAATCTATTATTTCTAAAAATTCTTCACTATCTCTGAATGACAAAAATATTATTGCTTAACAAAACGTTTAGTTACCACCTGATTTTCTTGCGAAACTCTTACTAGATAAACACCAGAATGCCATTTAGAAACGTTTATTGTATTACGTAACGTATTTAAAGAATTAGAATAAATTTTCTTTCCAAGTATATCAAACACCTCTACATTTGTATCGCTATTTAAAGCAGCTAAATGAATATTTAAACTTGTTTTACCAGGATTTGGGAAAATAGAAAAATTATAAGAATCTTCAACCTCAGCAACACCTAGAGTTGGAGAAGCATTAATATTATCAACTTCAAGAGTTGCACCAATAGCTGCTCCAAACCAATTTGGATTATCATTATGCAATATTCTTGCTTCAGCTACATTAGTTAAAACACTAGAAACTGTACCAGATCCACCTACAACTGTAAAATCACTTGAAGAAACAGAGAAAGTTAAAGCCTGCCAACCAGTACCAGCTCTAACAAGAATGGGATTAGTTGTACAAATTTGAGTTTGAGTACCTGTTCCTTGTCCTGTTTCATCGCTAAAAGCTAATCTGATATTTAAGTCATTACTTCCTTCTACTTTAACATCTAGCTTAATTGCAATGATTCCTTGATTAGTGTAATCTCCTGTCCATTGATCTCTGTTATATATAATAACTTTACTTCCTGGACCTCCTGGGCTACCACTTGTAGTATATTGCAAATAATTGTCCCCATTCCCTAAAGGACCGCCATCTGGAATATTAGTCGGTTGAGGTGTTACTCCAATAGACCAATCCATAATAGTCCCATCTTCAAAATCATCAATTTGATTAACTGCAACTTGAGACCAAGTTATAGATGAAGATAATATTAATAGTAAAAGTAGTTTTTTCATCATAGCATGTTTTAAGCTAAATTAATAATTATTAATATAATACAAGTTACCTTTTATCGAATAAATAGATTATTTACTCAGATACATCTTACGTCTTGAGTACAAATTATAAAATTCGTCATCCTTTAAACTATCTATAAACAAGATACTTTCTCCAGTACTTTTCATTTCTGGTCCTAACTTTTTATTCACATTATGAAACTTATTAAAAGAGAAAACTGGTTGCTTAATAGCATAACCGTTAAGTTGCGGATTAAAATTAAAATCGGTTACTTTCTTCTCTCCTAACATTACTTTAGTTGCATAGTTTACATAAGGTTCGCCATAGGCTTTAGAAATAAATGGAACCGTTCTAGAGGCTCTAGGATTGGCTTCAATAATATAAACTATATCATCTTTTATAGCAAACTGGATATTAATTAAACCAACAGTATTCAATGCAAGAGCAATCTTATTCGTGTGGTCTTTAATTTGCTGCATTACAAATTCACCTAAATTGAAAGGAGGCAAAGTAGCATTACTATCCCCTGAATGAATACCACATGGCTCGATATGTTCCATAATACCAATGATATACACATTCTCGCCATCGCAAATAGCATCAGCTTCTGCTTCTATTGCTCCATCCAGATAATGATCTAATAGCAATTGATTTCCAGGCATCTGTCTTAATAAATCGACAACATGTTCTTCTAATTCCTGCTTATTAATTACAATTTTCATTCCTTGACCACCTAAAACATAAGAAGGTCTTACTAATATTGGAAAATCTAAAACATCTGCAATTGCAGCAGCTTCATCAGCTGTTGTAGCGATATCAAATTGTGGATAAGGAATATTATTCTCTTTAAGTAAATTTGAAAACAATCCTCTATCTTCAGCTAAATCAAGCGATTGATACGTAGTTCCAAGAATTTTGATTCCATATCTATCCAGCTTTTCAGCAAGCTTTAAAGCTGTTTGACCTCCAAGTTGCACAATTACACCTTCAGGTTTTTCATGTTTAATAATATCGTAGATATGTTCCCAAAAAACTGGTTCGAAATACAATTTATCTGCAGTATCAAAATCGGTAGAAACCGTTTCAGGATTACAGTTAATCATGATTGTTTCATAATCACATTCTGCAGCTGCTAAAACACCATGAACACAACAATAATCGAACTCAATTCCTTGACCTATTCTATTTGGACCTGAACCAAGAACTATGATTTTCTTTTTATCTGAAACGATACTTTCATTTTCAGCAAATCTTTTTCCATCTGTAGTTTCTAAATCGCTTTCAAACGTTGAATAATAATAAGGTGTTTGTGCTTTAAACTCTGCTGCACAGGTATCAACCAATTTGTAAACACGATTAACACCTAATTCTTCTCGTTTTTTATAAACTTGACTTTCTAGACATTGAAGCATGTGAGCAATTTGTCTATCTCCATAACCTTTTTGCTTCGCTTCAAGTAATAAATCCTTCTGAATAGTATCAATTTTAAAAGTCGAGATTTCTTTTTCTAGCAAGTATAATTCCTCATACTGCTTTAAGAACCACATGTCAATTTTAGTAATATCATGAATTCTACTTAATGGAATACCCATTTGAATGGCATCATAAATCACAAATACACGATCCCAACTAGCATGTGTTAGTTTACTTATAATTTGGTCGTAATCCTTATAACCTTTTCCATCTGCTCCTAAACCGTTTCTTTTAATTTCAAGTGATTGCGTTGCTTTATGTAATGCTTCTTGAAACGAGCGTCCAATTCCCATAACTTCACCAACAGATTTCATTTGTAAACCTAAAGTTCTATCTGACCCTTCAAATTTATCGAAATTCCAACGTGGTATTTTTACAATCACATAATCTAATGTTGGCTCAAACAAAGCCGAAGTAGATTTAGTAATCTGATTTTCTAATTCATCTAAATGATAACCTATTGCTAATTTAGCTGCAATTTTTGCAATTGGATAACCTGTAGCTTTACTAGCCAAAGCAGAAGAACGAGAAACACGAGGGTTAATCTCGATAGCAATTATATCTTCATTTTCATCAGGACTAACAGCAAATTGCACATTACAACCACCTGCAAAATCACCTATACTTCGCATCATATGAATTGCCATATCACGCATTTTTTGATATGTTCTATCACTTAAAGTCATAGCTGGAGCTACAGTAATAGAGTCTCCTGTATGGATTCCAATTGGATCCATATTTTCTATAGAACAGATAATTACTACATTATCATTTGAATCTCTAAGTAGTTCTAATTCATACTCTTTCCAACCAATTAAGGCTTTATCAATCATAACTTCGTGAATTGGAGATACTTCTAAACCACGAGTTAATAATTCATCAAAATCTTCTTCTTTATAAACAAATGAAGCTCCTGCTCCACCCAAAGTAAATGAAGCTCTAATTATTAAAGGAAATCCAAATTCTTGAGCTATTTCTTTCCCTTTTAAATAAGAATTGGCAGTAGCTTGTGGTGCCATTGGAACTCCAATTTTAAGCATCAACTCTCTAAACTGCTCTCTATCTTCAGTAATGTTTATAGCATCAATATCAACACCAATTATTTCAACACCAAAATCTTTCCAAATGCCTTTTTCATCTGCTTCAATACATAAATTCAAAGCCGTTTGCCCTCCCATTGTTGGTAAAACAGCATCAATTTGTGGATGCTCTTTTAAAATTTGAACAATAGATTTTGTTGTTAAAGGCAACAAATAAACATGATCAGCCATCGAAGGATCTGTCATTATAGTTGCAGGATTTGAATTAATTAAAATAGTTTCAATTCCATCTTCTCTTAATGATCTTAGTGCTTGAGTTCCTGAATAATCAAATTCGCATGCTTGACCAATGACTATTGGACCAGAACCAATAATTAAAATAGATTTAAGGTTTGAATTTTTAGGCATTATAAAGTATTATATTGTTATTGATGTGTTTGCAAAATTAATAAATACTAGATATAAAAAAAGGCGCTACCGTTAAGTAACACCTTTTATATATCAACAATTGTTAATCATTATCTTTTATGTCTAGCTTCAGAAGATACAGATATTTTCTTTCTTCCTTTAGCTCTTCTACGAGCAAGTACTTTTCTACCATTGGCAGAAGCCATTCTTTCTCTAAAGCCATGCTTATTCTTTCTCTTTCTCTTTGATGGCTGAAATGTTCTTTTTGGCATTGTCTTATGTTTTTAAAATCTTCTATATTATATCTAAAAAATCTGTTTTATCTCTTTGTCTAAAACTGAGCGCAAATATACAAACCCTTTTTTATTTGACAAACCTTATTTTAAAAATATTTTTTCAATAAAAATTTAGTTTCTTTGTACTCCAAAATCAAACTTATTTTAATGAGCCATCTGGTGTCAAAATATATTGCTTTTTTTTTACTTTTTCCTAGTGTTATTTGTAGTCAGAACACTCTGGAATACAATCTTAATGTCAGTGACAGCTTGATAGTTAGCCAATCTTCTGCTCAAAACATCATTCAGGATATGGATGGTTCAAAACATGAAATGAGTAATATTTTATTGGGTGAATTTACCTTTGTTGTAAAGACAATTACTGATAGTTCTTACGTTATAAATTTTAAATTTAATAGGTTTAAATTAATAACTAACTCAAATATTTATGGTGAATTGATAAATATTGACACAAATAATGACATAAAAGAAGACAATTTAGAGGCGAAAATATTTTCCGGACTAACAAAATCTGTTTTAAAAATGGAAATGTTGAAAAATGGTAAAATCAAAACGGTTTCTGGAACAGATGCCATGATTAGCAAAATGATTACTGATGCAGGAATATTAGATGAATTCACTAAAGAAATCATGATTGAAGCCATGAAAAAAGAGTTTGGAAATGAAAGTCTTGCAAGAAGTTTTGAACAAATGACATATTTCTATCCTACCAAAAATGTAACAGTTGGAGACCATTGGTCAAACATCTATTCTGGAGACTTAAATGCTGAAAACATTTGGACCTTAGACGGATTGAGTGATACAATTGAATTATCAGCAAAAAGTAATATTACCATGATTACTGAAGAAGACACTCATATAATGACTTTATCAGGAATACAAGACACAAACATAACTGCAGATAAAGAAACTGGTTTTGCAGAGCTTATTAATGTCGTTTCAAGTGCTGAAGGTATAACTGCCATGAAGCAAATGAATGATGTAGAAATACCAACAACAATAAAATCTATAACAACATATAAAATTAAAAAACATGTACAATAAAGTATTTAAATTAATAATTGCAGGACTAATAATTGCTTACGCAATCTATCAATTTACTGAAGGGCTTATTGGTAATGGTATTATGTTCCTTCTTTTATCTACAATTTTTATTTTCTTATATTTTAAGAACGAAATTATTTTACTAGCATTCATGCGTTTAAGAAAGCAAGATTTTATAGGTGCAAAGAAATGGCTTGATAAAATTAAAAATCCTGAAACTGCTCTAGTAAAAAAACAACAAGGCTACTTTAATTTCCTTCATGGGATAATGATTTCTCAAGATAATATGAATGAAGCTGAGCGATACTTTAAAAATGCTGTTAGATTAGGCTTAACTATGGATCACGACATGGCGATGGCTAAATTAAATTTGGCTGGTATTGCTTTTAGTAAAAGAAGAAAAAACGAAGCCAACATATTACTTAAAGAGGCTCAAGCTTTGGATAAAAGAGACATGCTTACAGAACAAATAAAAATGATGAAAGACAATATGAAAAAGGCACAAATGCCTAATCAACATTTTGGTGGACATAAACAACAACGTGCTGGTAAACGTCGTTAGAAATTAAAATTAGTAATAAAAAAAGCCTTGAAATAAATCAAGGCTTTTTTTATTAGTTAGCTTTATAATAGCCTTCTTTAGGAATATCGATATAATACATCTTATTAGATTTATTATTTAATTTAGGCTCTCTTAGCCAAGGATTATGGATTTTCAATATCTTATAATTTATATCAAACCCTTTAGCAAATGCAGCAAAATCTGCAACTACAGTATCCACTTCAACTTTATATGTAGGAACTACAGTGTATAAATCTTTTACTCTAAAATTAAAGCCATACTTATCAGGATGGTTTAAAATCTCTTTTAAAGCCACGATTCGAAATAAGTATCTTCCAGTCTCTTCACCTAACAACAAATCATAATAATCTTTTACTTCTTGATCATTTAATCTTCTTGAAACTCCCGAATTACCAGCATTATATGCTGCTGCTGCTAATGTCCAAGACCCTAATAGTTCTTTAGATTTTATTAAATATTGACAAGCAACTTCAGTAGATCTTTCTAAATGGTATCTCTCATCTACATTATCATTTATTTCTAATCCAAACTCGCGACCAGTTTTGGGCATAATTTGCCAAACACCTCTTGCTCCTGCAGGAGAAACAACATTTATCAAACCACTTTCAATAACAGCTAAATATTTAAAATCGTCTGGAACGCCATTTTTCTTAAGAATAGGCTCTATTATTGGAAAATATTTATGAGCTCTTTTAAACATTAATAAGCCATTAGATTGCCAATAGGTATTCACTAAAAGCTCTCTATCCATTCGTTCATAAATATCCGGATTATCTAATGGTAAAGCTTCTCCTGCAAAATCTAAATGATCAGGGATTTGTAATGCATACACATTATAATCGTTTATTAATTTTTTTTCAAAATTTTCATCAGTTGGAGCATCTTGAAGAGCATACACAAACAACATTGTTAAACTTAAAAGTCCAACAAAAGCAAACAAATTTTTAACCCATTTCATCTTAAAAAGTTTTTATAAATTTATAAAATATACAGCAATTTTTAAGCCAATTTTTCATCTAATATCAACCTAGGTAAATTTTCATTAAACCATTTATACTTATTAATAATCATTATATGTCTCCCACCTTTAACAGTAATGCAATCCCCTAAGTATTTATGAGGAAAAACAGCATCTTTCTCACCATGAATATGTATAGCTTCAGGAATCGGCTTGTCTTGTTCCCAACAAACTATTTGTTTAATTGCCCAATCTAAATATGTTTTATCCCTAATTGACAAGTATTTTCTGTAAAGAGATACACGCTTTTTAATAGATTTTCCAAAGGTGTATTTCGCAAGGCTATCAATATTTTCAATTAAACTTGTAGGCAAAAACTTATATGCTTTAGTTAACCTGGCAAGTTTCATTCTTTTTGGTAATTCATGTTTTGTTTTAACACTAGAAACAACAAACAGTTTTCTTAACGTAAGATGTTTACTCATTTCCTGAGCCACTATTCCGCCAAAAGAAACGCCTATTAAAACCACATTATCGTGCTCAATCTTTTCTACCATTCTCTTAGAGTAATCACTGATGCTCTCATTTTCAACAGGAATTAACCATTCCAACCAATGCATTTTAAATTGATTTTCAGGCAATTTTATGTTTTCAAAAATTAATGGGTTTGCAGCCATTCCAGGAACAAAATAAACATGGATTAAATCTTGAATCATAAGCTATTAAATAGTTTATTTTAATAATTATTTTTCTTAAATTTGCAATGCAAAACTATTGAAAAAATAGTACCGACTTCTAAATTTCCTTTTAAATAAAAAATATTCTTATTATGATTGAAGCATCTGAACTTGTGGATAACGAATTTTTACGTCAGTATGAACTAAAGATTGAAGATCATTTAGCTAAAATTGAATATTCGTTACAAGAACGAAAAATATTTTTAACGAAACTTATTATTCCAGAAGAGATTAATTCTGAAGAATTTGAAAAAGAATTTTTAGTAGTGGTTTTTAAAAATATTGAAGATCGCAATTTAAGTGTTGTTCCTACTAGTCCTGAGATTGCAAAATTTGTTCGAAAAAACAGAAAGTATAAACGTATGTTGCCTGTGGGTGTGAGGATTTAAAAAAATACAAAACGAAGTTAAAACTTCGTTTTTTTTTATCTAGCTAATTCTTTAATAAACTCTAGTCTTACAGTACCATCTTCATCAATTTTGGAAAGCTCCACATCTTGAATCGTATTCACTAACTCTGGGTTCCATGGCGATTTTACTTTTACATAATTTTCAGTAAATCCATGAATGTATCCTTCTTTATTCTCACTTTCAAATAATACTTTTCGCCTTGTACC
>DFBO01000191.1:949-1742 GCA_002366675.1 Flavobacteriaceae bacterium UBA3078 | reverse complement strand
AACGTACATTTTTAGGGACAACGCTAGTCATTTTTGAAGCCTCAGTATCATCTCTCTCGGAATAGGTGAAAACATGTAAATACGAAATATCTAATTCGTTTAAGAAATTATATGTTTCTAAAAAATACTCTTCAGTTTCTCCCGGAAACCCAACAATAACGTCTACACCAATACATGCATTTGGCATCACTTCTTTTATCTTCTGGACTCTATCAACATATAATTCACGTAAGTAACGGCGTTTCATTAATTTAAGAATATCATTACTTCCACTTTGTAATGGTACATGAAAATGAGGAACAAAACTATTAGATTTGGCAACTAGTTCTATGGTTTCATTTTTTAACAAGTTTGGTTCAATTGAAGAAATACGCAAGCGTTCGATTCCCTCAACTTTATCTAATTCATTTACCAAATCTAGAAATGTGTGTTCATGACGTTTATTACCAAATTCACCTTTACCGTAATCACCAATATTAACACCAGTTAATACAATTTCTTTAATGTTTTTAGCTGCAATTTTTTTAGCATTAGCAACGACATTTTCTACAGTATCACTTCTAGAAATTCCTCTTGCAAGAGGAATAGTACAATAGGTGCATTTGTAATCGCAACCATCTTGTACTTTTAAAAAAGCTCTTGTTCTATCTCCAAATGAATAACTGCCAACATAAAAATCGGCTTCTTGGATTTCGCAAGAATGTACTTCTCCTAAATCATTCTTAGTTAAATCATTTAAATAGTCGGTAATTTTAAATTTTTCAGTAGCTCCTAAAACTAAATCTACGCCATC
>DFBO01000191.1:0-846 GCA_002366675.1 Flavobacteriaceae bacterium UBA3078 | reverse complement strand
TCAGTAACAGAACATGTATTGATTACATAAATGTCTGCTACTTCTTTAAAATCAACACGATCAAATCCTTCATCTTGAAGACTCCTAGCTATTGTTGATGTTTCAGAAAAATTGAGTTTACAACCTAAGGTATAAAATGCGACTTTTTTATTACTTGTCATCTCTTCACTTATAAAACGGTTGCAAAATTAAATGAAAAAGAGCGCTTTAACCAGTTAAAGCGCTCTTTTTTATACTTAAATACTAAAAGGGTATTTACGATTTTACTATTTTTCTTGTTATAGTGCCTTGAGTCGTTTCAATTCTTAATAAATAAACACCAGGATTTAAACTTGAAACATCGATGTCTTTTCTATTCTGAACTTGTAAAACAACTTGTCCAGTAATTGAATAGATTTTAGCCGTTTCAACCTGAATAGAATTATGTAAATTGATATGAAGATCGTTTAATACAGGATTCGGGTAAACTGAAATGCTATCTAAACTATATTCTTCAATTCCAAGTACATCTCCAACAACATTCATTACATATTGATTGTCTCCAAAGCCAATAGAGCTTGTAGTTGATGGTACATTTATACTACATCCTTCAGATTTTATATAACTATCATCATTCTCACCTCCTGCATTAATTCCAGGAAAGAAAGTTTCACCAGTATTAGTTCCACTATCTCCTGCCAATACCTCGAAAGCAATAGTTGAACCTGCTGGGATTGTTGCAGAAATTGGCACAGAAATTAATGATAAATCATCTGCTGAACTAGATGTATGTGTTGCCGTTTCAACAAGAGTTAAAGTAGCTGTTGATAAATCATCTGAACTTGCAGTATAAATATTAACAGTAAT
>DFBO01000142.1:1435-2792 GCA_002366675.1 Flavobacteriaceae bacterium UBA3078 | reverse complement strand
TCAATCGATCAGTACGAAAAAATTATTTCTTATATAAAAATAGGTAAAGAAGAAGGAGCAAAAGTATTAACTGGTGGTGAAGCTTGTAAATTAGATGGTGAGTTTGCCAATGGATTTTACGTGCAGCCAACAATTTTAGAAGGGCATAATAAAATGAGGGTATTTCAAGAAGAAATTTTTGGGCCTGTACTTTCTGTAACTAAATTTAAAGATGAAGCAGAAGCAATAGAAATTGCAAACGATACACCTTATGGCTTAGGAGCTGGAGTTTGGACAAGAGATGCACATCAACAATATCAAATCCCAAGAGCTATAAAAGCTGGTAGAGTTTGGGTAAATTGCTATCATGCATATCCTGCACATGCTCCATTTGGAGGTTATAAAAAATCTGGTTTTGGACGTGAAACACATTTAATGATGTTAGATCATTACCGTCAAAATAAGAATATGCTTATTTCTTACGATAAGAACAAATTAGGTTTCTTTTAGGAGAAAATTAATTAAAATTAAAGGCTGGCTTTTGGGTCAGCCTTTTTTAATATTCAATGTTAAAAACTCAAAAAATAAAAGAAGCTGCCGTAATAGCAATTCCAGATGAAAGATGGATAGAACGTCCTTTGGCAACTGTAGTTGTAGCAGAGGGTTGTAAAGTATCTAAAGAAGAATTAATGGATTTCCTATCAGAAAATAATTTTGCCAAATATCAAATACCAACTGAGTATGTATATATATCAGAAGTGCCTAAAACCAGTGTGGGTAAGTTTAATAAAAAGGAAATAAGAAAGTTGTATTCAGAAGGAAAATTAAAATAATATTTATGCTAAAGGAATATAAAGAGTTTTATCAGGAAAGCAAAGATAACCCAGAAAAATTTTGGGAAGTACAAGCCGAACAACTAGAATGGATTAAAAAACCAAAACCGATTATTTCAACAAATCAAAACGGTTACACACAATGGTTTGAAGATGGAGAGCTTAATTTAAGTTACCTATGTATTGACAAACATATCAAAGATGGATTTGGAGAACAAATAGCAATCATCTATGATTCACCAGTTACTAATACTATTCAAAAAATAACTTTCAACCAATTATACCAAGAAGTGTCAAAACTTGCAGGTGGCTTAAAGGAACTTGGCTTACAAAAAGGAGATACAGCTATCGTTTATATGCCTATGATACCACAAGCAATATTTTCTATGTTGGCTTGTGCAAGAATTGGAGTTACACATTCTGTTGTTTTTGGAGGGTTTGCCCCAAACGAATTATCCATTAGAATAGATGATTGCAAACCAAAAGTAATCCTAACCGCTTCACATGGAATAGAAATTTCAAAAATAATCAATTATAAACCTCTG
>DFBO01000142.1:0-1351 GCA_002366675.1 Flavobacteriaceae bacterium UBA3078 | reverse complement strand
AATTACATTTTATATACATCTGGTACAACAGGAAAACCAAAAGGAGTTGTAAGAGATTCGGGAGGACACGCTACCGCATTAAAATTTTCAATGAAAAATGTATATGGTGTTGAGGAAGGAGATGTTTATTGGGCAGCAAGCGATTTAGGTTGGGCTGTTGGTCATAGTTACATTGTTTATGGCCCACTTTTGAATAGAAATACAACTATTTTATTTGAAGGCAAGCCGATAAAAACTCCTGATGCATCTACTTTTTGGAGAGTAATAAGTGAACATAAGGTAAAAGTTATGTTTACAGCTCCTACAGCTATAAGAGCAATAATAAAAGAGGATCCAGAAGGAAAGTTGTTAAAACAATTTGATTTATCTCATTTTAAATATCAATTTGTGGCAGGAGAAAGATGCGACAAAACAACTCTTACTTGGTTAGAAGAAAAACTAAAAGTTCCAGTAATTGATCATTGGTGGCAAACAGAATCTGGCTGGCCAATGATAGCTAATATGGTTGGTGTAGAATTACAAAAAGTGAAATATGGCTCTTCCTGTTTACCTGTTTGTGGATATGATATGAGAATTTTGAATAAGGAAGGGAAAGAATGTGCTCCAAATGAAGAAGGGTATTTAGTTGCAAAACTTCCCTTACCTCCAGGAGCATTACTTACTTTATGGAATAATAAAGAAGGTTTTGAAAAAAGTTATCTCTCACAATTTAAAGGGTATTACGCCTCTGGAGATGGAGCATATAAAGATAAAGACAATTACATATTTATAACAGGACGAGTAGATGATGTTATTAATGTGGCAGGGCACAGACTTTCTACGTCTGATATGGAAGAAATTGTATCTTCCCATTCTTCTGTTGCTGAATGTGCTGTTTTTGGAATTGAAAATCAATTGAAAGGTCAAATACCATTGGCTCTTATTGTATTAAAATCTAATGAAACTATTGACCAAGAAACCATTCAAGCAGAAATTGTAGCAGATGTAAGAGCAAAAATTGGAGCAGTTGCTTCATTAAAAACTGTTATTATTGTTCAAAGATTACCTAAAACACGCTCAGGCAAAATTTTAAGAAAATTATTACGTAACATAGCAGACAAGGCAGATTTCAAAATCCCTTCTACCATTGATGATGTTGCTATAATTGATGAAATTAAAGAGGTCTATTTGAATAACAATATTTAATATCATGAAATACAAAAGGTTAGAAATTACAGACAAAGCAATAGAAATATTAAACCAAATAAAAGAAAAACACGGAGCCCTCATTTTTCACCAAAGTGGTGGCTGTTGTGATGGAACTGCTCCAATGGTTTTTAAAAAAGGTGAAATGTATTTAGATGATAGCGAT
>DFBO01000141.1:3333-4014 GCA_002366675.1 Flavobacteriaceae bacterium UBA3078 | reverse complement strand
TTAAAAGCTAAACCAGAAGGTTCAAGAACAGTTAAAGGATACGTGTTTAATAAATTTAGAGATGTTAAAGTAGCATCTCCATAACCAGATAGGTTAAAGATATAAGGGTTTTCATCAGGATCATTACTTACAATACTTAAAGAGGCAGATCTATTACCAGAAACAGTAGGTGTAAAAGTTATAGTAAAAGAAACAGAATTTCCTCTATTAATTGTAACAGGAAGAGAAATACCAGAAGCTACAAACTCACTAGCATTTACGCCAGTTACACTAATACTGGTAACAGTAAGTTGGTTGTTACTTGGGTTACCGCCTGAATGTGTATTTTCAATTGTAAAGGTAGAGGCACTTGGAGCATCAATTGCAACATTGCCAAAGTTTCCACTTTCTGGAATATTTATGTCTTGATTTTGTGAGAAAGACAAATTATTAATAGCTATTAAACAAAGAATAGCTACAATAATTCTAAAATTTGGGGCTAATTTTATCATTACTTAATTTCTTAATTTCTTAATTTGGTGCAATATAGTAATTATTTTTAAAAACATCGATAAAAAGTAAAAAATATCGACGAAATACAAAATTGTTTTTTGATAATCTTTGGGAGAGCTAATAATTGCCTGTGTTTGTAAATGATTTATTCGCTGACTTAGAGCGTTTTGAGCAAACGGTATGATAAAA
>DFBO01000141.1:0-3297 GCA_002366675.1 Flavobacteriaceae bacterium UBA3078 | reverse complement strand
AATATTTAGACCCTTTTTTTATAATGATTAATTTTATTATTGTTTTATGAATTTTTTAGTTATTACTTCATCTAAAGTATTTATTTCAATATAATACATTCCAGAATTTAATTCTTGAACATTTATACTTCCTTTTGAATTTCCTTTTAAAATAATTTGACCAGCAACATTAAATACTTTATAAGTAAATAATTTTTCTTCCAATAATTCTATATTAAGTATGTTACCATTTACAGGGTTTGGGAAAAGTTTTATATTACTTAAAACCGGGTATAATTTACCAACAATCGTTAATTTATCTCCTTGATTTCTTGCTGCTGCACCATTTATTCCAGTAATAGTAACTTGATCTACATAAATATAATCGTTTTTTGCAGATGCATCATTTTGAAATCTAAAACCTGCATTAGAAACAAAACTATATTGGTTAGAATCTAAAGTAACTGTTGCATTATAAAATGTATTATTATTCATATCTATTCCACTTGTATAGCTAGATACTGTTGTCCAAGATGTACCATTATAATAACGTAACCAAAAGTCTTCATTATTTTCCATACTATAAACATAAAAATAGAAATCAACTTCAACTTGTGAGTATGGTGATACGTCTATATTAGATAGTGTCATTGCAGAAGCTGTTCCGGAATTATCTCTTAAACGAATTGAATAACTTCCTTCATATGAACGTGAACCTGAATATAAAGCACAATCACTCCCTCCGTCTGCCCAATTGTCCCAGCCTGTTTCAAAATAGCCTTGATGTAATACAACATTACCAGGTGGACAAGGCTCGCAAGTTGAGCCTCCACAATCTACCCCTGTTTCATCTCCATTCTGTATGCCATCGCTACAAGTAGGCGTTGCTGTTGTTGTTTCATTTATTGTACTACTTAAAGATGACAAATTACCTGCAGCATCTCGTGCTATAACATAAAAAGCATATGTAGTACTTTCACTTAAATCAGAAACTTGATAAGAAGTACCTGAAACATTCATTACAAAGGCTCCATCTTGATATACATCATAACCTGTAACTCCAATATTATCTGAAGAAGCATTCCAGCTTAAATCTGTTGAAGAATCTGTTGTATTAGATGCTAATAATCCTGTTGGTGCGGTAGGTGCTTCTATATCTATAAAAATATCAGTAGTCACATTTACAGTATTACTCACAGATGATGAGTTTCCAGCAGCATCTCGAGCAATTACATAAAATGCATAAGTAGTGTTTGAGCTTAATCCTGTTGCTTGGTATGCTGCTCCTAATACGTTAGTAACAAAGGCTCCATCTTGATATACATCGTAACCTGTAACTCCAATATTATCAGTTGAAGCATCCCACAATAAGTCTGTGCTATTATATGTAGTATTAGATGCACTTAAATTTGTTGGTGTAGTTGGAGCTTCTGTGTCTGTAGAGCCTCCAGGATCATTAATTTTAAATATGTATAGTTCTTGCCCACCATCACTTACAGCATAAAGTAATTGATTGTTGTAATCAATGGCAATACCTTCAAGCTTATTGATTGGATTACCACCAGAAGTTGTTACAGGAAAAGACTGTATGATAGTACCATTGGTATTACATTTATATATAGTTGAATTTTGATCACTAGCTAACCAAAGTTCTCCAGTTTCTTTAACATAAGCAGAACCAGAATAGTCACCACCATGGGCTAAAGGGTCAGGGTATTCATTAATAACATTAAAACTCCCATCGGCTTTAATTAGCGCACCAGGGTTTTTTTCATTTAAAAAGTATATTTCATTGTTTGCATCATCATAAGTAACACCTTCAATACGGCTATTGTCGCCAGTAGCACTTAGATCAGTATTAGTATAGTTCATTACATGCGATGTGAAAGAGGCGCTATTATCAACGACATAATCATATTCTATTAATTCTCTACTACCTTCTACAGCGATAAGGATTTTATTGGTAGTGTACATGGAAACACCTTCAAGGTCGCTACCAACATAATTTAAGGTTTGTAGTGTAGTACCAGTGTTTGATATTCTATAAACAAATCCAGTATTATCACTAACGGTAAACAATTCGTTGGTTGCCCTATTAAAAGCTAAACCTGAAGGTTCTAATACTGTTAATGGATGTGTGTTTAATAAAGTTAGAGATGGTTCGTTACCTACATCAACGCCAGTTCCTTTAATGTTAAAAGTATAAGGGTTTTCGTCTGGGTCATCACTTAATATAGAAATTAAAGCTGTTTTAGAGCCAAGAGTTGTTGGTGTAAACGTTATTTTAAATGTTGATGAACTGTTTCTGTTAATAGATTTTGGAAGTGAAATGCCTGAAACAACAAACTCACTTGCATTTGATCCAGAAAGAATTATATCACTTACGGATAACTTATTATTTCTAGGGCTGCCACCGGAATGAGTGTTTTCTAATGTAAAGGTTATTTCGGAGGCGGATAACAGTACGATATCTCCAAAATTGGTATTATTATTTATGTCAGGAGAATTAGTGCCTCCATTATAAATGTCATTTCCGTTTCCAATTAAATTAATGTCTTGATTTTGTGCTAACCCTAATTGAAAAGATAGAAAGACTAATATAATAATCTGCTTCATGATATTTTATTTATTTGTTTAAACTAAATTAAGAAATAATAATTACATTCTTATTTATTTACTGATAAGAAGTAGTTTTTCAAGAATATATTGTAAATAAAAACACCTCATTCTAACAAAAAAAGAGGTGCAGCCCCAAGGTTAACCGCTTAAATTAACCTTATATGATATTTTTTAATTAGTTATTAGTTTACTAAAATCTTTTTAGTTGTTTTTCCATTTATAGTATCTGAAGTTAAGATATAAGACCCTGGTTTTAATGGGATTACTTTTATTTTAGTATTGTTGTTAGGTTTTATATTTGTAGTTTTAAAAATAGATTGACCTAACACGTTAAATAATTCGATGCTTTTAATTTCTTTGCGATTTGGATTATTAATTATGATTTGATTAGAATCGTTTATGAAATGTAGTTTTAATTTAGATTGATCTTCGAATACAGTTTTTCTTTGTGATGCAGCTTGACCACTAAACACAATTTTAAAACGATTTAAGTATTCTCCTTCAGGCAAATATATTTCAAAATCTTCCATTTTAATATTATGAAATCTATTTGTTTTTGTGTCATGAATAAATATTTGAAACCCTTTCGGAACATTAACTAACTCTTCAACTTTAATAGTTGCGATACCTTCTTGATTTATAATCAGCCCAAGAGGCAAAACTTTACTTTGGCCAAAGTTATCTACAGCTTGAATAACG
>DFBO01000140.1 GCA_002366675.1 Flavobacteriaceae bacterium UBA3078 | reverse complement strand
TTTCTTTTACTATAACTTTTACACCTACTGTTTCTGGTAATAGATCTGCCTCTTTAAGTATTGTAAGTAATGATCCTGATGAAAACCCTTATATCTTTAACCTATCTGGTTATGGAGATGCTACTTTAACATCTCTAAATTTATTAAACACGTATCCTTTAACTGTTCATGAACCTTCTGGTTTAGCTTTTAATGCTGCTACTAACGAATTGTTTACCGTTAGTGATAATACTGGATTTGTTTATAAAATATCTACAACTGGTACTACACTACAAACCTTAAACTATGCTGGTAGTGACCTTGAAGGCGTGTCTATGTACACTACCAATAAAATCCTTATTGCTGTGGAAGGTAGCAGAGAATTAATTGAATATGACTATGTTGTTGATAATGGTGCCTCTTTTACATCACATGTAATGAACTATACCAACACAGACCTTAGCACTGGCGGTGACAATAGTCGCATTGAAGGTGTTACTTACGATGATGCAAACAATGAAATATACTTTTTAAATGAAAAAAACCCTGGTGCTCTAATTAAAGCCGATGGGAGTTTTAATGTTATTAATGAATACCCTGACCCTTTAGCCCATGGTGGTGACTATTCTGGTTCTGCTTATGTTAAAGAAACTGGAGAACTTTGGTTAGCTAGCGATCAAACTTCAACTATATATAAATGTAATACCAATGGTACTATTATTCAAACTTTTCCTGTTACACAATCTGGAGGAGCTCCCATTGATAAACTTGAAGGGATTGCTATTGATTATAACAACCAAATACTTTATGCTGTTAGTGATGCTGGTCAAAATTTATTCGTATTTGAAATTAATAATCCAACACTAAATATTCAGACAAATACTTTAAGTGAAAATAATATTAAAGTGTATCCTAACCCAGCACAAAATAATATAAATATTAAACTGAATAATTCAGAACAAATAACGCACATATATTTATATAATTCTTTAGGAAAACTAGTAAAATCAACTAACGTAGAAACCCCAAATTTAGATGTTAGCGAATTAAATTCTGGAATCTATTTTCTAGAAATTCAAACTAACTATAATATATACTCAAAAACTATTATAGTAAGAAAATAATAATACTATCACTCATTAATATAAAACATATATTATGAAAAAAAATGACTTAACCTCAGTTCAAAAAAGCTTTATCAATAAAAAATACTTATTGGTAGTATTGGTTTTTTTAATTTCAATACCTATTGTAGCTCAATACACTCCTAGCTATACTAATTCAAATTCTCCAGATTTTGATGGAGATTCAATATTAGATTATCAAGATATAGATGATGATCAAGATGGTATTATTGATACTGTAGAAGGTTGTAGTGGCTTTGAAACTGAAACAACAATTGGTCCAGATGGAACAACGTTAGTTAGTGGTAGTTCTTATGCTTTAACTGGAACCACAGTAAGATATACTCATACACTTTCTGATTTTGAAAAAGTGGAAACTGAATTATTATCACCAACTCAAGGCTATGGCATAAAAATTAGAGAAGATGTAGGCTCGGCTTCAGGAAATTTTACAATAGATTTAGGTCCTGCTGTTGATAACCTATTCTTCAAATTAGTTGATTTTGATCAAGATGAAAGCTGGACTGTACATGTTTATGATGAATTAGGAAACGATATTCCTTTAACAACTGGAAACACTACCAACGGATTATATATGATGGGAGAACAGGTAGAATTGTTAGCAGGACAAACCTTCCATGACAGTAGTTCAGGAACTGGTCCCAACCCATCAAATGATAGCAGATTTGAAAGTCTTAACGCTGCATATTTCTATTTCCCTACAAAAAAAGTATCCCAAATAGTTATTGATATATCTCACCCAACAAATGGTGCTATGCGTTTTATTGGTGAACAATTTTGTCAAACAGACACAGATGGTGATGGACAAACTGATGATAAAGATTCAGATAGTGATAATGATGCCATTCCAGATTTAGTTGAAGCTGGTGGAACAGATGACAATGGTAATGGAATATTAAGTGGTACTGATACAGATAAAGATGGATTAGTAGACGCTTTTGATGCTTATGGTTCCTCTATGACAGAAACAGGAGATTGTTCTGGAACAAATGCTACACCACACCTAATTAGTTTTACTACAAGTAAGGTAGTTACTAACTCAGTAGGTTTATCTTTCTATATTACTGGAGATTACGATAAAAACTCAGGCAGTCCAAGTAGTCAAGAAACCCTGACCTATCAAATAGATGATGGCGCTGGTGGATGGGTTAATATTGAAACTAAACTCAAATTTGGAGTAGATTGCGTTGAAGTTGCATATATGAAAGAGGCTCCTCCAATCTCTGCAGCAGAATGGAATACCGCAAGTGCGGATGGAACAGTATCTTTTAGATTCGTTCCTACTTCAGCTGTAAATAGAGATGGATGGGCTAATTCATGCGAACCTTCTTGTTTAGGTGATGTAACAGTGCATTTTAATGAAGCTGGCTCAAATGGCTCAACCATTCCAGATTATGATACAGATGGTGATAACCAAGAGAATAGAATAGATCTTGATAGTGATAGCGATGGTATTGTAGATTTACGAGAAGTTGGACAATTAGATACTGATAATAATGGTATGATTGATGGTTTTACAGACAGTAATAAAGATGGTTATCATGATAGTTTTGATGGTGCTGGTAGTCAATTAATCACTGGAACAGATACAGATAATGATGGAATTCCTAATTCTTATCCAAACAAAAATCCAGATAGTAATGGTTTTCCAAATTTTATGGATTTAGATTCAGATGATGATGGTATTACAGATAATACAGAGGCTCAAGAAACAGGTTCTTATGTCACTTATGGTACTACAGATACAGATAATGATGGTTTAGCTAACGTATTTGATGCTTCTGGAAGTTTTGGTGGAGCTGGTTTAGCTCCTGTAGATACTGACGCAGATGGTACCCCAGATTATTTAGATTCTGACTCTGATAATAGCGAAGAAAGCGATCGTATTGAAGGGCATGACTCCAATGGAGACGGCATTGTAAATGGAAGTGACGTCATCTTTGCTGATACAGGACTTTTTACAGGGACTGATGCAGATAACGATGGATTAGATAATGGTTATGATAATGACGATGCTACTTTTGATGCTACAAACTCTAGCTTACAAGCTACATCTCATCCAATAATTGATGGTGGTTCAGATCGTGACTGGAGATCATCTCAATTAGCCTTAGATTTTGATGGTATAAATGACCATTTAGACTATGGAGATAATCATGATTTTACTAGTGCTTTCTCTCTCGAAGCTTGGGTACTTCAAGAAACTACTGTGGCCAGTGGTATGATAATCTCAAAAGGAGATAATAAAAGTGGTGCTGGAAATAAGAGAGGATATCAATTAGTAATTAATAATAATTTTCCTCAACTAAAATGGTTTAACAACTCAGGAATTGCTCAAATTACACTTAACTCTCCGTATGCAATAACCAACAATAAATGGCATCATATAGCTGCTACTTACGATGGTACAACAGCTAAATTATTTATTGACGGTATTATGGTTATAAGTGGAACACCATTATCTGCTCCAGTAAATGGAACAGAAAAATTTATTGTTGGTGCCATGTATGATAGTAATACGCCTACAGTTCCTAAAAATTATTTTAATGGTTATATAGACGAAGTACGTGTTTGGGACGTAGCTCTTTCTAAGACTCAAATACATCAAATGATGAATCAAGAAATTCAAGAAAGTATTACCGATTTAGGCTCTGGCACTTTAGTTAAAGGAAAAGTTATTCCGCTTGATATATCTGGTGGACTTCTTTGGTCTGATCTTGAAGGATATTATCCTATGACTGATGATAAACCTTTGGATTATTCAAGTAACAATATTGACGGCTCACCAAAAAACATTACAACATTACAGTTACAAACTGCTCCACTTCCTTACACTACCATTAGAGATGGTATGTGGAGTGATACCTCTGCAGCTACTCCTTGGACTTTAGGAAATTCTGTTTGGAATGCGCCTAACAGAATAGGTGTTGATGGCTCAACTCCTATCGATTGGAATATAGTTCAATCTTCTCATAA
>DFBO01000020.1 GCA_002366675.1 Flavobacteriaceae bacterium UBA3078 | reverse complement strand
AAAGCTTTGATGATGTCCCTAAAAAAGCAATTTCAATGTCCATTAATCAGATTATGGAGTCAAAAAATATAATTTGTACTGTTCCAGATAGTCGTAAAGCACAAGCAGTAAAAGATTGTTTTGGAGATCAAAATATTTCACCTGAATATCCTGCTTCGATATTAAAAAATCATGAGAGAGTGTTTTTATTTCTTGATGAAGCTTCTGCTAAATTGCTTAAGAAGGTTTAAGATTTAGTTGTAAAATTTTTAGATAAGTTAATTTAAAATTGTTGCTGTAACTGCAATAGATAATCTCGAAAAGTTCTGTAAACAATATAAAATTCCTAAAACTTATAGTAGTTACCAAGAAATGCTTAAAAAAGAAGATATACAAATGGTAAGTGTTTGTATTCCAAATTATCTTCATAAAGAAGTCGTGATTACTTGCTAATACCAATAAGCATGTAGTATGTAAAGAGCCTTTAGCTACTATTTTCAAAGATAGCGATGAAATGATTGAGATTTGTAATGATAATAAAGTTAAATTTATGTATATATGCCGAGGATTGGATATTTGCTCCCGCACTTATCAGGTCAAAGAATATCTATAAAGAAGGAGAAAGCAGGCTTTAATTTTTTTGTTCTAAAACTATGTAAAAAATCTGGCTTTTGTTCTGAAATTTTGCTTGACTTTGAGGAGGTAAAATAAAATAATATACTCGATACAATTGATAATTATAAAAAAAAGGAGTTATTCGGTCGGACGAGTATTAAGAAAGATTTAGAGAAATTAATCGAACAAGCTAATAAATCTAGTTTGCTAAAGGTACATTTCCATGATTGGGAAAGAAACATACAATGGGTTATTGATGGTTAAAGTTATTTTTGTGAAACTTCAGAAAATGGTTTTTATTTTACTGAGTCCAGTTAACTGAATATTGTTTTGGAAACCTCTAAAAGTGTTTTAAATTAAATAGCAGAAAAGAAGCTGCCTTTCTTTATTTCTATTTGGGCAACTGGTGATATTCAATTTCAGGGTTCCTTTGCTGATGCTTATCGCTTAGGATAAATTTTTCTCAATGATAAAAGAAAACGAAAAGTTGTTTTTCTTGCTCATTGTTTTTTAAATACCAATACACGGTTTCCGGGAGGATGTGCCTATGAAGGTGCTACAACACATTTGATTAGAGCTATCCTTGATTGCGGTGTGGGAATTATTCAGATGCCCTGTCCTGAATATCTTTGCTTGGGATTGGAAAAATATAAATATGGCGAAATGAACCCGGATGAAATGAGAAAATGCTTTAGAGAAAAGGCGCAAGAAGTCATTAAACAAGTAAAAGACTACCTTGAATTCGAATTTAGTATTTTAAGCATTATCGGTATGAATCTCAGTCCTTCCTGTGGTGTTGAAATTACTAAAGGCAAAGGAATAATTTTGGGGATCGATCGGGATACATCAGAAAAAGAAGGCCCAGGTGTCTTCATAGAAGAATTAATGAAATTGATAAAAGAGGAAGCGATTGAAAATGTCCCCATTTTTGGTGTTCGGCGGATTTTACCAGAAGAAGAGGGTGTTGAAAAGCAATTAGAACAAATTAAAACCCATTTAAATTAGTTATAGCAATGATTATCAATAAGTTAGATTGAAATAACGATTAGAAACAGTGAAAAGTTAGAGATAAAATGATTTCTCAGAAAGTTGCTATTATCACCGTTAGAACTAAGGGGATTGATTTTGGTATTGCAAGGAAATTAGTTAAAGGATGGTGAGTAGTGGTTATTATGCCCCACTCTTCTGAAGATAAGGTGAAGACTGGGCAACGGGAATTTTAACTCTTAAGGATAATGCTTTTGCATTTATCGAGGGAAACTATGTTACTTTTGGTGGCATTGATTATCGAGTTGAAATTTATGGAGCCAAGATAAATATTAAAATTAACTTAACTTACGGTTCCCTTATTTTAGTATATAGCCCGATTGGATACTAAAAAGTAATAAAAGATGTTCGGACTGCTCCCTAAATTGTAATAGATATATATGAATCAGTAAAAAAAGGGAGGGCAATAAAGGAAAATAAGTTAATAGCTATACAATAGCATGGAGGTTTACAAAGTGAATATAAATGAAGAAAATATTCTGATGCCAGTTGAATTTGCAGGAATAAAGTTTCGTAATCCATTTTGTGTTAGTTCGGGCCCAGCTTCAAAATCAGTCGAACAACTCGTAAGAGCACAGGAATGCGGTTGGGGAGGGGCTAGTATTAAGTTGACATTTGACCCCGCTCCTTATATCAATCTAGAGCCCAGATATGGGTGGTTTCAGGATTTGGGTTATCTTTCCTTTTCTGCCGAAAAAAGAATTAATATCGAAGAGGGTTTAAAGTTAATAGAGGAGGGTAGAAAACAAACAAAAAACTTTGCCCTGTTAGCTAACATTACTTATTCTGGCAATAAGGGGCTTGAGGGTTGGGCAAATATGGCTAAAAGGTTTGAATCTGCAGGTGCTCATATTATTGAATTAAATATGTGTTGTCCAAATATGTCTTTTAATGTAGAAATTAGTGGAGAAGTTGCGGAAGGCGAGCCACTTTCTGGGGCGAGTCTTGGCGAGGATGAGAAATCAGTAAGTACCATTATTAAAAAGGTAAAAAAAGCTGTTTCTATACCAGTTTTCGTTAAGTTAACCCCGGAGGGCGGTCGAATTGCTCAAGTGGCTAAGGCCTCTTTTGAAGCGGGTGCTGATGCCGTTGTTAGTGTAGCCAACAGGTTGGGAATTCCTCCCATTAATATCCGCAACCCAAAACAATCGGTTTATAATCTTCAGAAAGAACCAAGTATGTCTTGTTTTTCAGGTCCCTGGATAAAACCATTAGCATTAAGGGATGTCTATGAGATCAGAAAACTGGTTGGATCGGAGCCTGTAATTGAGGGATCAGGCGGTATAAGTACGTTTCAAGATGCAGTGGAGATGGCTATGGCTGGTGCTGACCTTATTGCCATCTGTACAGGTATATTAGTTAATGGTTTTGGATTTTTAGAGGAACTTATGAAGGAGTTGAAAAAATACTTAAACGAGATGGGCTATAGCTCGCTCAAAGATGTTCGTGATATTTTAGTTGAGAGTATCACTCCTTCCTCTGAGCTTACCATATACAAAGGTTTTGCTCAAATAAAGGATAGAAATCTTTTTGCTCCTTGTACATATAATTGCCCAGCGCATGTGCCTATTCAGGCTTGTATAAAAATGGTTAGTGAGGGTAACTTTGAGGGGGCCTTTAAACAAATAACATCTAAAAGTCCACTTCAGTGTGTATGCAGTCTAATTTGTCCGCATCCTTGTGAAACTGAGTGTACCCGGGGTGGGATAGATGAGCAAATCTTAAACAGGGAGATTGAAAGGTTTGTTCTCGAATATGGTAGGAGAAAAGGATGGAAGCCTGAAATTACCTTGGCCTCGAAAAAAAAGGAAAAAGTCGCTGTTATTGGCTCTGGTCCAGCTGGTCTCTCTGCTGCCTATGATCTTGCCAGGGCTGGTTATCGCGTGACTATTTTTGAGAGAGAGAAGGTACTCGGCGGTATGCCAAGACTTGCTATACCTGAGTTCAGATTGCCTCGGGGTTTGCTCAAGGAAGCGATTGAAACAATTAAGAGTTTGGGGATAAATATCAGGACAGAGGTTACCTTTGGCAAGGATATTACTATAGATGGATTGAAGGAGGATGGTTTCAAAGCCATCTTTATTGGCATTGGAGCCCAAAAAGGGTTAAAATTGAATATTTCTGGGGAAGAGGCTAAAGGTAGCTTAACTGCTCTTGGTTTTCTTAAAGGTGCCTCCATGGGGGAAAGTCCTGAAATTGGCAAAAGAGTTGCTGTCATTGGAGGCGGATTCACTGCTGTTGATTCAGCCAGAGCGGCCATTCGGCTGGGAGCGAAAGAGGTGTTTATTCTTTATAGAAGAACGAAGGATGAGATGCCAGTTATACCAGAAGATGTTGTAGAAGCAGAGGAAGAAGGGATAAAGGTTATGTATCTCGTCTCACCCAAGAAGATTATCACCAAGGAGGGCAAGGTAACCGGTATTAGAATGGTTAACTATATTTTGGGCCAGAAGGATGTTTCCAACAGAAGAAGGCCAGTTGAGGTTGAGGGAACGGAGTTTATTTTAAAAGTTAATACCGTCATCTCCGCCATTGGAGAAGGCGTTCAGCTTAATTGTCAGGATATGAATATTAAGACTACGCCATTGGGAACAATTGAATTTAATGAGGATACAGGTGCTACAAATATTGATAGTGTCTTTATCGGAGGTGATGCAGCCATGGGCCCCAGTAATGTTATTAGTGCTATTGCCGAGGGTAAAAGAGCAGCTGTATCCATCGATAAATTTATTAGTGGAGAAAATGCTTTTCTGGAATATGATTCGACTCCGACAATGGTAGATAAGGAGAAAGTGTTTAAGAGAAAAGGTAATTCTCCTCGAGGAAGAAGAACTGAAATTCAATTGATATCCCCAAGTGAGCGTAAAAAGAATTTTAATGAGTACACTAAAACACTTACAGAGGAGGAAGCCCTCAGAGAGGTCAGAAGGTGTCTTAACTGCGGTTGTGGCATCGGCTGTAGTATTTGCGAAAAAATTTGCCCGGCTTTTGCTATTAGCTTTGAGGATAACAGAGTTAAAATAGACAAAGATAAGTGTATTGGTTGTAGTTTATGCGCACAATGTTGTCCTAATTCCAATATTGAGATAGTTAGGGCAACTTAATAGATTTTTTTCCTTAAAGGGGAACAAAAAAAAGAAAAGAGAGTGACCAACAAGAATTTTGTTTCAAAGGAGGTGATTTATAATAAGTAAAAAAAAGAGTTAGTATTTTTTCTAAATAAAAATAAGGAGGAAAAAAATGAATAAGTTAAAAGTAATAGTAATTCTAATGACAATGCTTTTTCTATCGTTTAGTTTGTTTAGTTATTCATGGGGAGCGAGTGAAGGAGAAATATTAGTAGGAAATATTCAGGATATGAGCGCTGGTACTGCTATTTGGGGCCAGAACGATACAAATGGTATTTTATTAGCAGCAGAAGAGATTAATGCTCGGGGAGGGATATTAGGTAAAAAAATTAGGGTAATTACTTATGATACAAAGGGTGATCCAACCGAAGCAATAAATGCATATAACAGGTTGGTTGATTTAGATAAAGTTGTTGCTGTCCTGGGCCCGCCAACTAGTAATGTCGGCATACCTTTAGCTCCAATTGCTGAAAGAAAAAAGGTTCCGGTGATTGGTGATTTTATGGATGAAAGGGCTACTACTCACAGTGGAGGGGTATGGAATTTTATGTTTTTGACTGAACCCTGTTGTTCAGAACAGGCAGAAATTGCTGCTAGTTATGCC
>DFBO01000264.1:12267-13111 GCA_002366675.1 Flavobacteriaceae bacterium UBA3078 | reverse complement strand
ACTTCAGAGCCTTTCAAATTGCGTGACGACAAATATACATTATTATTTGAAGCACCCAACACAAAGAGAGATTTTTTATTTTCTAAGTCTAAAGCCTTTAAAACAGCTGTGAAATTTTTAGTCTTTGGAGCATCAAAATTAAAGTCTTCTAATACTACAATAGATTTTTCACTTGCCTTAATACTTAAGGCAGATTTACGTGCCAAACGCTTTAGGTTTTTATTTAATTTAAAGCTGTAATTTCTAGGACTTGGTCCGAACATACGTCCACCACCTCTAAAAACACCAGACTTAATAGATCCAGCTCTAGCTGTACCTGTTCCTTTTTGCTTTTTAATCTTACGTGTACTACCAGAAATCTCAGCTCTTTCTTTCGACTTGTGAGTTCCTTGTCTTTGGTTTGCTAAATATTGTTTAACATCCAAATACACAGCATGATTATTAGGCTCTATAGCAAAAACTGCATCAGAAAGGTCTGCCTTTCTTCCAGTTTCTTTTCCGTTTATATCTAAAACTGCTACTTTCATTATTTTTGAATAATTACATAAGCGTTTTTATGACCAGGAACACATCCTTTAACCACAAGTAGATTCTTTTCAGCAACTACTTTTAAAACTCTTAAATTTTGAACTTTTATTGTATCTCCACCCATTCTACCTGCCATACGCATTCCTTTGAATACTCTTGCAGGATATGAAGCAGCTCCAATAGATCCTGGCGCTCTTAAACGATTGTGTTGTCCGTGAGTAGCTTGACCTACACCACGAAAACCATGACGTTTAACAACTCCTTGAAATCCTTTTCCTTTTGAAGTTCCAGCAACATCTACAAATTCACCTTCTGC
>DFBO01000264.1:10849-12222 GCA_002366675.1 Flavobacteriaceae bacterium UBA3078 | reverse complement strand
CGTTTTACAGAAGTTCCTGCTTTTTTAGCATGACCTAAGTCAGCTTTAGTAGCACTTTTTTCTGTCGCGTCATCGAAACCAAGCTGAATGGCATTATAACCATCAACTTCTTCAGTTCTGACTTGGGTAACGATACATGGTCCAGCTTCGATTACTGTACATGGCATATTTTTACCATTTTCATCGAAGATGCTGGTCATACCGATTTTTTTTCCTATTAACCCAGACATAATTATTATTTATTTATTGTTACTATTTATTAAAATTCAAGGCCGAAAATACGTTTCAGCCTTGAATTGTATTTTTACCGTTTTTCCTTAACCATCGATAAGGACATGTTTCACTTTTACTTACACCTTAATTTCAACTTCAACTCCACTTGGCAATTCAAGTTTCATTAAAGCATCAATTGTTTTAGAAGATGAAGAGTAAATATCCAATAATCTCTTATAAGAGCTTAATTGAAATTGTTCTCTTGACTTCTTATTCACGTGAGGTGAACGCAATACAGTGAAAATCTTTTTATGTGTAGGTAATGGAATTGGTCCCGTTACTACTGCACCTGTACTTTTTACTGTTTTTACAATCTTATCAGCAGACTTATCAACTAAATTGTGATCGTAAGACTTTAATTTTATTCTAATTTTCTGACTCATTTTCTTTTAGTTTTAAGCTTCTACGCCTTTTGCTGCTGCTATTACTTCTTCTGAAATATTTTTTGGAGTTTCAGCATAATGTGAAAATTCCATTGTTGATGTCGCACGACCTGATGACAATGTTCTTAATGTTGTAACGTAACCGAACATTTCAGATAATGGAACAGTAGCTTTTACAGTTTTTGCACCAGCTCTATCTCCCATATCACTAACTTGACCACGACGACGGTTTAAGTCACCTACAATATCTCCCATGTTTTCTTCAGGAGTAATAACTTCAAGTTTCATGATAGGCTCCATGATTACTGCTTTTGCAGCTTTAGCACAGTTTTTAAATCCTAACTTAGCAGCTAATTCGAAAGATAACTGATCTGAATCCACATCATGATAAGATCCATCTTTCAATGTCACTTTCATTGAATCGATTTCATAACCTGCTAATGGCCCGTTTATCATTGCCATTTTGAATCCTTTTTCTATTGAAGGGATAAATTCCTTAGGAACGTTACCACCTTTAATAACAGATTCAAATTGAAGACCTACTACACCTTCATCTGCTGGCTCAACCGTAAATACGATATCTGCAAATTTTCCACGACCACCAGATTGTTTCTTGTAAACTTCTCTATGATCAGCTGATTGTGTAATAGCTTCTTTATACTCAACTTGAGGTTGACCTTGATTCACTTCAACTTTGAACTCACGTCTTAAACGATC
>DFBO01000264.1:10112-10723 GCA_002366675.1 Flavobacteriaceae bacterium UBA3078 | reverse complement strand
TCCGGGAAGTCCATAGATTCTAAAACAATAGGATGTTTTTCATCTGAAAGAGTATCTCCTGTTTTAATAGATTTAAATCCAACAGCAGCACCAATATCTCCAGCTTCTATATAATCAATTGCATTTTGTTTGTTAGCATGCATTTGATAAATACGTGAAATACGCTCTTTTTTTCCTGAACGATTATTTAACACATAAGAACCTGCATCTAAACGACCAGAATATGCTCTAAAAAATGCTAAACGTCCTACAAAAGGATCTGTTGCAATTTTAAAAGCTAAAGCAGCAAAAGGCTCCTTTACATCTGGCTTACGTAATTCTTCTTGATCAGTATCTGGGTTCATTCCAACGATTCCTTCCTTATCCGTTGGAGAAGGCAAGTAACGACATACAGCATCTAATAAGAACTGAACACCTTTATTTTTGAAAGCAGAACCACATATCATAGGAATGATAGCCATATCCATTACAGCAGCTCTAAGTGCAGCATGCACTTCAACTTCAGTAATAGAATCTTCATCTTCCATGAATTTCTCTAACAAATTCTCATCGTAACTAGCTACTTCTTCAATTAATAAAGCTCTGTATTTTCTTGCTTCTGCTTTTAATTC
>DFBO01000264.1:8816-10030 GCA_002366675.1 Flavobacteriaceae bacterium UBA3078 | reverse complement strand
TCCTTTGAAGTTTTCCTCGTCTCCAATGTTTAAAACAATTGGCACAGCGTTAGACTTCAACATGTCTTTAACTTGTTGACAAACAGCTAAAAAGTTTGATCCTTGACGGTCCATTTTATTAACGAAACCAATTCTAGGCACTTTATAATTATCTGCAAGTCTCCAGTTAGTTTCAGATTGTGGCTCAACACCATCAACTGCACTAAACAAGAATACTAAACCATCTAACACACGTAATGATCGGTTTACTTCAACCGTAAAATCTACGTGACCAGGTGTATCAATAATATTAAAGTGATATCCTTTAGTATCTGGAGTTTTTTCACCATTTTCAATTGGGAAATCCCATGTACAAGTTGTAGCAGCCGAAGTAATTGTAATACCTCTTTCTTGCTCCTGTTCCATCCAGTCCATTGTTGCAGCACCATCATGTACTTCACCAATTTTATGAGAAACACCTGTATAATAAAGAATACGTTCTGTTGTCGTAGTTTTCCCTGCATCAATATGTGCAGCAATACCTATATTTCTTGTGAATTTTAAATCTCTTGCCATTTCTTATTAAAATCTAAAGTGAGAGAATGCTTTGTTTGCTTCAGCCATTTTATGTGTGTCTACACGTTTTTTAACTGCTGCTCCTTCTTCTTTAGCTGCTGCTAAAATTTCTGACGCTAATCGTAACGCCATAGATTTTTCGTTTCTTTTACGAGAATAGCTAATAAGCCATTTCATTGCAGTAGAAACTTTTCTATCTGGACGTATTTGCATTGGAATTTGAAAGGTAGCACCACCAACTCTACGACTACGTACTTCTACGTGAGGCATAACGTTAGATAAAGCATCTTTCCATAATTCTAAAGCTGTTTTCTCCTCGTCTGTTTTCTTTGTTTCTACAATGTCAATGGCATCGTAAAACACTTTAAAAGCTACAGACTTTTTACCGTCCCACATCATCATGTTAACAAAACGAGTTACTAACTGGTCGTTAAAACGTGGATCTGGTAAAAGCGGTCTTTTTTTCGCTTGTCTTTTTCTCATGTCTTCTTCTTAAAGTTTTTTAATTACTTTTTAGGGCGTTTTGCACCATACTTAGATCGACGTTGTGTTCTACCTGCAACACCTGCTGTGTCTAAGGCACCACGAACGATGTGATATCTAACTCCTGGCAAATCTTTTACCCTTCCACCTCTAACCAATACTATCGAGTGCTCTTG
>DFBO01000264.1:0-8758 GCA_002366675.1 Flavobacteriaceae bacterium UBA3078 | reverse complement strand
ACCCTTGCTACTTTACGCATTGCAGAGTTAGGTTTCTTAGGTGTTGTGGTATAAACACGAGTACACACCCCACGTCTTTGTGGACACGAATCTAAAGCAGCCGATTTACTCTTCTTGGTTATTTTGGCTCTTCCTTTTCGTACTAATTGTGAAATTGTTGGCATATATTTTCTATAATATTTTACAAATACCTCTTATTAGAGGGCTGCAAAGGTAGAAATTATTTTCAATTTTTCAAACGTTAATTGATTAATTTTTAATAGAATTTGAAAATTAAAGATTTGAGCATATAATAAGTCTGCTTTTTACGTTAGTTTTACAATTCTAATAGCCAGAACCAGACGTGCACAAATCGCCCATTATACTCCTTATTATATATAGTCTATTTTCAATAGAAGTTACTAGTCAAACTCTAAACTTAAAAATAAACGGAAAGGATAGTATTGAAAATAAAATTATAGATTCTATTAAATATGTAAAGAATCATAAGGATTATGAATCTGTAACAAAAGAGGTTACTATTTTTAAGACCAAACTAAACACTTATGGTTATATTGAAAGCGCCATTTCTCCTATAAATAGATTAAACGATTCGTCTTTACAAGTAAATATAAATCTTAATAGGAAATTTAAAGCTATAAACATATTCTATGTCGATAGTCTGGTTCCAAGAAAAATAATTCAATTAGTTTCAAATAAAATATTTGACAATTATTTCTCCATCTCAATTCAAGACACAGAAAAAGCCCTCAATACAATTAACTTAAAACTCTCAGAATTAGGCGACCCATTTAGCACTTTAAGACTTTCCAATGTTTCAGTAAAAAATGATACAGAAATTAATGCTGATTTAATTTTATTTGATAAAGGAATAACTAGACGGATAAATAAAATTATTGTTAAGGGCTATGAAAAATTTCCAAAATCGTTTTTAAAATATTATTTAAGAATTAAAGAGGACAATATTTTTAAATTATCAGAAATAAAAAAGCAAGCTAATGCATTAACTGAGCTCCCATTTGCAAATCAGATAAAAGAACCTGAAATATTATTTAGTAAAGACTCTACAACATTATATTTATTCGTAGAAAAAAACAAAAGCAACAATTTTGATGGATTTATTGGTTTTGGAACAAATGAAGAAACCAATAACATAGAATTTAGTGGCTATTTAAATCTCGAATTAATAAATAATCTAAATTTTGGAGAATCATTCAGATTAATATATAAGAGTGATGAAAACGAACAAAAAACATTCAATGTAAATTTAAATCTACCTTATTTATTTGGTTCTCCTTTAGGAACAGAGTTAGAATTAGGCTTATTAAAAAGAGATTCCTCCTTTTCAACAGTAAATCAGAATGTTAAACTATTTTACCAACTAAATCCAAAAAACAAAATATTTGCAGGTATAAAATCCATTCAATCTAACAACCTTCTTGATTCTATATACATAGACCCTTTAATTAAAGATTATAAAACATTATTTTATAATGTAAGGTATCAATATAAAAAACGACAAAAAGAAAGTGTTTTATTTAACACAACCTCGTTATTAGATTTCCAAGTTGAGACAGGTTCTCGAGACTACGACAACACTTCAACAACACAGTATCAATATTATATTGATGCGTTTCAAATATTTAATTTAAATCTTAAGAACAGCATCTATTTAAGAGTAAATAGTTTTGGATTATTTTCAGACACCTATCTTGAAAATGAATTAATTCGCTTTGGCGGTATTAATTCAATTAGAGGTTTTGAAGAGAATAGTCTTTCAGGAACTCTTTACGGGCTTATAAATTCTGAGTACAGATATATGTTTAACAATAGTATCTATGTTCATACAATTATAGACGCAGCATATTTTGAAAATAAAATTACAGATCAAAAAGAAAAACTATATGGTTTTGGCTTTGGTTTTGGACTAATAACCAAAGCTGGTTTGTTAAAATTCAATTTTGCTAATGGAAAAACAGAGAATCAATCGTTTAAATTTTCAAATTCTCAAGTCCATTTAAGTTTAACAGCATTTTTTTAAGGGGATTATTAACTAAAAATGAGACTATTTTTAAAAAAAAATGAAATTTTAACCCTTAAATATTGTTTAATTAACTTTTTATTATGATTTTTGGCATAGACTAATTCAAATAAAATATAAAATGAAAACAAAGTTTAGTGGAATTTTAACGCTATTCCTAGCGTTTGTTGTGCAATTTACGTTTGCACAAGAAAAAACAATTTCAGGAACTGTGTCCGATGAAAACGGGTTACCCCTTCCTGGAGTTAATATTATTGTAAAAGGTACGACAAATGGTACACAAACAGATTTTGATGGTAATTACGCCATATCTGCAAGTGCTGGCGATGTCTTATCTTACTCTTTCGTAGGTTATACTAGTAATGAAATGACTGTTGGAGCTTCCAGCAACATTAGCTTTAGTATGGCTCCAGATGTTCAAGCAATCGATGAGGTTGTTGTTACAGCACTTGGTATAAAGAAAGAAGAAAGAAGTATTGGGTATTCTGCTCAAAACCTAAAATCTGACGATTTAACCAAAGTTCCTGTTACCAATGTAGTTGATGCATTATCAGGTAAAGTAGCTGGGGTTAACATTACAAAATCTTCCGGAGATGTAGGGGCTTCTACACGTATTACAATTAGAGGTATTTCTACTATCTATGGAAATTCACAACCTTTAATAGTTGTTGATGGTGTAGTAATGAATAACTCTACATTCGCAGAATCAAACTCTGGAACAGACTTACCTAATGGTCTTGCAGATATTAACCCTGAAGACATTGAAAGTTTAAATGTTCTTAAAGGTGGTGCTGCAACTTCACTTTATGGTATGAGAGGTACCAATGGTGTTATTGTAATTACTACGAAGTCTGGTTCTAAAAATGAATCTTTAGGTATTACTTTATCAAGTAATGTGAGTTTTTCAAATACTTATATATTTCCTAACTACCAAAACTCTTATGGTCAAGGTCACTCAGCGAGTTATTTTGAATATCAAGATGGTTTTGGTTATGATGGTGGTGCTGCAACTGGTGATGGTGGTGTTGATGAGAGTTGGGGACCTGCTTTAGATAAAGGATTCGAATTCATACAATTTCAATCATTAATTGATAATCCTAATAATCCTCAAGCTCAACCATGGGTTTCAAATCCTGACAGTGTAAAAGATGATTTTTACAATACCGGATTATCTACTTCTAATACACTATCATTGAATGGTTCTTCAGATAATGCAAGTTATAGATTATCTTTAGGTTTAACAGATTCAGAAGGTATTATTCATAATACAGATTTAAGAAAGTACAATATTTCTGGTAATGTTAATTTCGATTTAAGCGAAAAATGGAGTGCTGGAATTACAGCCATGTATATTAAAAGCGAATCTGATAATAGAAATGCAGTAGGTTATGGAGATGTAGATAATCAAATTGGGCAATTAGTATGGGGAGCTAGACAAGTAGACTGGTCTTTATTAAGAGATTGGGAAAACCTTCCTTTAATTGAAACTAATAATGCTGGGATTTACACACCATTAAACTGGAATTTAAGTTTTAACAACAACCCATTTTGGGCACTTGAAAACAACCTTCACCCATGGGAAAGAAATAGATGGGTAGGTTCTGTAAATTTAGGTTATGAGATAAATGATAATTTAAATATAGCTGTTCAATCTGGTATTGATTATTTTGATGATACTAGAGAAGTTCAACGTTCTTTTGGTACTGTAGATTTCCGTAATGGATACTATAGCTTAACTAATAGAAATAGTTACGAAGTAAATACACAAGCTATAATATCTTATGATACTAAAATTGGAGCAAATGAAGATTTTGGTTTAAACTTAAGTCTTGGTGGTAATATCATGAAAAGGAAAACTAGATTATTCCAAGGTATTGCTGAACAATTAGTACTTGATAAATTATTTAATTTATCAAACGCTACTGCACCTCCTCTACTTACTGATGATAGTGCTGAAAGTGGTATTAATAGTGTATTCGGTACAGGTCAAATTAGTTATAAAAACTATATCTATTTAGATTTTAGCGGAAGAAATGACTGGGCTACTGTATTGCCTTTAGAGAACAATAGTTTCTTTTATCCTGCAGTTTCTTTAAGTGTTGTTGCTAGTGATATGTTCGAGATTGATAAAGACATTGTTTCTTTCTTAAAAATAAGAGGTTCTTGGGCTAAAACTGGTAGTGCAGGTCCTTTAACTGCTTACAGTGTTGCGCCATCTTATAGCTTGAGTGCTTTTCCTTTAAATGGAAGTGACCCAACTGCTTTTATTGGAACAACTTTATGGAATGAAACTATTAGTCCACAAGAGGAAACAGAATTCGAAGTTGGTTTTGATGGAAGATTCCTTTCAAACAGACTACGTATTGATTTCTCTTATTACAATAAAGAAGCTGTTGACGTAATATTACCTGTTGATGTTTCTGCTGCTTCTGGATTCGCAAGTGTTTGGGACAATGCAGCTACAATTACAAATGAAGGAATTGAGTTAATTGTTGGAGCAGATATTATTAGAAGTCAAGAAGCTGGTGGATTTAACTTTGGAATAGATGTTAACTTTGGTAAAAATGATAACATGGTTAGCGATATTGATGGAGATGCTGTTAATTTATCAGCTGGTCGTTTATGGAATGTAAATACACAAGCTAGAAATGGTTATCCAATAGGTGTTATTTATGGTCCAGCTTTTGCACGTACTGACAGTGGTGAAATTATTTATGACAATGGTTTACCTGTTCAAGATAGCGAATATAAAGTACTAGGAAACTCTCAAGCAGATTGGACTGGTGGTTTAGCTGTGAATGCATCTTACAAAGGATTTAGCTTTAGAACTTTATTTGACGTAAAAAGTGGTGGTGAAGTTTATTCTCAAACCAATACTTGGGGTATGCTATCTGGTGTACTTGAAGAAACTCTTCCAGGAAGAGAAACTGGAGTTATTGGAGTTGGTGTAATGTCTGATGGTAATGGTGGTTATGTACCTAATAATGTAGTTCAAACTGCACAATCTTATTATTCAACAGCTTATAGTCAAAACATAGCTGAATCTTCGGTTTATGACGCTTCTTTTGTAAAATGGAGAGAACTTTCTTTAGGCTATTCAATTCCTTCTAGATTGTTTAACAACATTCCAATTCAATCAATTGATTTAGGTGTTAATGTAAGAAACCTTGCTATTCTTTATAAAGAGGCTCCACATATTGATCCTGAAACTGCATTTGGAACTGGTACAGGTCAACAAGGTTTAGAGTACGCTCAAACTCCATCTGCTAGAACAATAGGCTTTAGCGTTAATGTTAAATTTTAATTTAAAAAAAAGATGAAAAAATATAATAAAATATCTTTATTGTTGTCTTTATTCCTATTATTAGGTCTTACAAGTTGTGATAAAGATTTCGATGAGATTAATACAGATCCTGATAACCCAACTTCAATTCTAGTAGATTTAGAATTAGGGTTTATTGAAAGAACTTTAGTTAATAGAGTAAATGATTACTTTTTAACTGGAGAAGCAGCACATGCTTGGGTACAACACCTTTCTAAACCAGTATATAATGATGCTGACAGATATTTCCCAAGAATAGGTTCAATTGATAATCTTTGGATTAACACCTATACACAGGTAATAAATGAAGCTCAAGATATGCAAGAGCTAGCTGAAGCTGCAGAAAATAATGCTGTTCAAGGTGTTGCTTTAACTCTACAAGCGATTGCTTTTCAAACTTTAGCTGATGTATATGGAGATATTCCTGTATCTGAGGCAAACCAAGGTGGTGAAAACCCTTTTCCAGCTTATGATACACAAGCATCTGCTTATGGGCAAATTTTAAGTATGCTTACATCTGCAATTACATTATTAGATGGTTCTGGAACAATAACATCTGGTCAAGATTTAATATATTCTGGAGATATTTCTAAATGGAAAAAATTAGCTACATCAGTTAAATTTAGAGCTATGATGAGAATTTCAGATACGCCACAGTTTAATGCAGCTGAATTACAATCTTTAGTAAATTCTGGTAACTTAATAGTGAATAGTGCTGATAACGCATATATTTCTTATACAACTGAAAATGCTCCTAATTCAAACCCATATTATGGGATTGTTCAAGGTGGTAGAACTGGGGAATGGTGTGTTGGTGATGCTTTAGTAAACCATATGCTTTCAACTAATGATCCTAGATTAGGTGTATATGCTAATGAAGTAGGTGGTAATGGTAGTGGTAATGGCTATAGAGGAAAACCTGCAGGATACATTAATCCAGGATTATCTGGTTTTGCACCTGGTACAGTTTCTGAAATTGGAGATGCTTATATGGCTTCAGATGCACCTGTCTGGGTATTAACTGCTGCACAAATCAACTTATTATTAGCTGAAGCTGCAGACAAAATGTATATAGGTGGGAATGCATCTAATTACTTTTATGCAGGTGTTGATGCTTCTTTAATTCAAAATGGTTTAAGTGCAGGATCATTTACTCCACCATACACAGGTTATCAAGCAATTGCTGAACAATTATGGGTTTCTACATATATGCAAGGTTTAGAGCCATGGAATGAATGGAGAAGATCTGATATTCCTACTTTAACTTTAGCTGTTGATCCAGCTCCAGGTGTAAATTCAATACCTACTAGATATACGTACCCTTCTAGTGAGCAATCTTTAAATGCTGCTAATTTAGCTGCAGCAATTGCAAATCAAGGTCCTGACGAATTGACTACAAAAGTTGATTGGGACAGAAATTAATAAAAAAAAAATGAAAAAAATGAAAACTAAATATTTTACAAAAATCTTATTTTTGGCTTTAGTAGTGTCTATATTTTCTTGTGACACTGACGATGAGTCTGAAATATTACAAGACCGTGACACTGCTGGTGCAATTTTAAATCTTTCAGGTTCTGCTAAGCTTTTAGGAGCACCTGCTGATCCAAGTGATTTACCTAATTCTGAAGTTGCTATTTCTGATAATGAATTAGAAATAAATGTTTCTATGGTAAGTGGAGATCTTTCTAATGTTGACCACTTTGAAATAGTGAAACAATTCAACAATGGAGAAGAGGTTTCTGAAGCTACTTTTACAGAATTTCCTTATACATTAATGTATGATACATTTGACGCCTTTACTGCAGGTACACCGGCTACATCTAGTACTTTACGTATTGGTGACGTATTTAAATATACTGTGAAGGTTCACCAAAATGATGGTGATGTATATGCTTATTCAACACAAAGTTTTAACGTGACCGTAAACTGTTCTTCAGACTTAGTTGGTATGTATACAATGACTAATACTGTTTGTGCAAGTTCTGAAGTAGTAGAAATTACTCAAAATCCTGATGGTTCTTATAACTTAAGTACAGTTGATGGTGGTTTGTTACAATTTTGTTCTTCAAACAGTTCACTAGTTAATACAGGAAACATTACTGTAGTTTGTGGTGAAATTTTGCCTTCTCTTGATGTTACTTATTGTGATGGTTATGGTATTGGTTGTATCACAGGTGGAAGTTGGGATCAAGATGCTGGTGTATTATCACTTTCACATACAAATGATTTCTTTACTTGGGCTGATGCTGCATATGAATCAACTTATACTAGGCTTTAATTTAAATCAATTTAAAAATATATAAAATGAAAAAATATATAAAACAAATTGGATTACTAGCGTTATCTGGAATACTTCTTACAGCATGTAATGAAGATGATAATACTGGTGATGCAATGACAACTAGTTCGCCTACTAATATTACCTTAAGTGCATTAACAAGTACAATTGATGAGTCTGCAATCGATGCAGATGATTCTAGTACATATATGGTTACTTTTTCAGCTTCTATTCCTGCAGCTGTAACTCAAGATGCGGTTGTAGATGTTTGGCAAAGTGGTGGTACTGCAGATACTAACGATTATCATTTCGCTGGTGATGATTATATTATTATTCCAGCTGGTTCTACTAGTGGTAGTATTTCTGTTGAAGTTTACCAAACTGGTGATATTGAAGGTGATGAAACTTTAGTATTTGAAGCTGCTTCTAGAGATGGATATCATTCTCTTACACCTTTTTCACATACAGTTACAATTACAAATGATTATATAAACGATGTTTTAGATTTGACTTTGTCATGGGACGCTGAGGTTGTAAATGGTGATGTTACTATAACTTCACTTTGCGATATTGATTACGATTTACTTTTAGCTGATGATGGTGGGAATCTTTTAGGATATATAGCAGGAACTTCTGCTTGTCCTGAACATGGCTCTTTGTCAGGTTTAGCTGATGGTACATATTATCTTTTAGCAGATTTATATGATAATCCTTTAGTTGATTATGGGTTTACAGACGCAATTCCTATAACTTTAGAGTATAGTCAGGATTATTTCCCTACTAGTGGAGTGATTTCTAATGCCTCTCAAACTTTGGATATGCCAGGAGCAACAGATTTTTCTTTTATAACAGGTGTTGCTATATTAGAAGTATCTGGTGGTTATAATTATACTTTAACTGGTCTATAATTCTAACAAATTATTATAATACTAAAAACCATCTCTTTCGAGATGGTTTTTTTTATACATTTGCCTCAATGGAAAATAGCACACAAATATTTGGATTAAGAGCCATCATTGAAGCCATTAATTCTGGAGAAACTATTGAGAAAGTGTTTCTTCAAAAGGGTTTAAAAGGCGACTTATATAGCGATTTAGAAACATCAATAAGAAAGCAG
>DFBO01000112.1 GCA_002366675.1 Flavobacteriaceae bacterium UBA3078 | reverse complement strand
AAATTATAGTGAAAATAGAATTTTTAACTACATATTTTTCATCCAACCATTTCCCAAAATAAGCGCCTAAATAAATGGTAATACCCATTTGAAAAGCAACACCGGTTAATTGTATGTAGCGATTAAGCTGTTTTTTCTTTTTTGGTTTTTTCATTATTCAATTCCTTAACCGAACCTTTCATTGCACAAGTTGCATTAAATTCAGCTCCAGGTTCAACAGATAATTTACTAATAACAACTTCTCCTGAAATTGTTGCAGTTGATTTTAAGGTAAGTAAGTTATTTACATTTAATTCTCCTGAAAATTTTCCTTCAATATCAGCGTTATCACATTCTACCTTACCGCTAATACTTCCTGATTTTCCTAAAATTACACGGCCAGTTGTTTTTATAGTTCCTTCAACTTTCCCTTCAATTCTAAAATCTCCTTCAGAGATAACATCGCCTACAAATGAGGTGTTTTTACCAATAATATTTCTTTCTGATACTTGTGGTTGTTTTTCCTTTTTTTCTGAGAACATGGTGCTATGATTTTATTTGGAGTTTATATTTTTGCTTTTATAGTATTAATTACTTCTAAGGCTTTTTTCCCTTCTTCAGTATTTGGATAGTTCATAGCTACAAAATCCAATGCTTCTTTAAAGGCAATTAAGCCATCTTTTTTACCTATTGCATAAGCTTTTAATAATTCAAATTTAGGAACTATTTTTTCACCTTCATATTTATTAATTGCATTTGTAGATTTTTCAATTACACTTTTATAAAGTTCATCTTTATATTCGTAAAAAACTAGTGCATACTCATCTTCAGGGGTAATTTCATTAGTATCACTTAAACCTTTATTGGGGTTTAAAATAATTTTAGCGTATTTCGAAGTGGAAAAATCTCTAATAATTTCTTCTTTCAGCGAGTTGGCTTTCTTATTGTTTTGGCTATCGTAAATTTTATATAAATGATATTTTGCAGGAAGTAACAGTGTTGATATAGGATTAAAAGTAAGTAATTTATCTAATTTATAAGCTGATAAATCGAGCTCTTTAAATTGCTCTTTATAAATTACACCTAACTTAAAATAAGCAATATTTCTTTCGGCTTTAATACTATCAATTTGAGATTGTACTGTTGGTATTTGATCTGTATAATGCCAAACTTCATATCTTTTTACACTTCCTACTTCAACTTCTTGCAAGTTTTCTACTGTTAATTCATTATTAACATTAACAATGGTTTTATTTGTTAAACGCCAATTATCTTCTAACAATCTATTTCCCCAAAGTGCTTTAAATTCTTCAACACCAAAAGTTACTGTATGTATGTTATAAAAATACCATTTGCCAGTATTATCTAATTTCACTAATTTTTTTTGTGATTGTTTTGCTCGTTTTAAATCTGCACTTATTTTTGCTTTTTTTGCTTTGTCTTTAGCTCTAAGAGTTACAATATAATCTGAGAAAAAAGTTTCTCTTTCTTCTTCACTCATAGCAACCAACTTTAATATACTATCATTTCTTTTTGAAATATTTTCATATAAAATAACATCGCTTAATTTGTCACGCTTTCTCTTAATACTTCTAACACGTTTTGTGTTACCAGATTGTGTTATTTGTAAAATACTATCGTAATAAGCACCTGCTTTTAAAAATGATGTTTTATCAAAAAATGAGTTTCCAAGAGCTTCATAGGTTAACTCTTTCTGAAAATCGTTTTTGCGACTGTGACTCAATGATTGTTTAAAATAGGTGATTGCTTTTTCTTCATCATCTTCCTTTACAAGTATGCCTAAATGATAATTTAATTGGTCTAAATAAGGTCTATTATCTCTATCTTTTAACAATTTGTTTAGCACTTCAATAGTCGCTAAAACTTCTTCTTTAGTTGAAACATTTTTAGCTTTTTCAATGTGTGCATGAATTTTATATTTAAAAGGTGCTTTTTTTAAATCTATTACTTTTTGAAATGTAATATTAGAAGAATCTTTTAGTTTTTGTTCTCTATAAATTTGACCAAGAACAAATAAATTTCTTGCAGTTTGCTCAAAATTATCAGTTATTAAAACTGCTTTATTTAAATGGTTTGTTACTTGTTGCAAACTATCTAAATTAAGGTAAGCCATTGCAATGGCTGTATGTGCGCTCTCTTTAATTTCTTTCTTTAACTCTTTATTTTTTAATAATTTTTTTAGATTAATTATAGCTTGCTCTTCGTTTTGCAAACGAATAAGCGTTTTTGCTTGCCATATTCTTGTTTCATCAATTAAATCGGCATTTGAGTAGTTTAATATTACAAAATTAAAAGCTTCTAAAGCGGGAACAAAACGTTTTGAGTAATAACGTGATTTTCCTAATAACAAATATGCATTATCAATTTGATTGTTACGCTCTTGCCTTGCAATTAACATGGAATGCTTTTGAACAGCTTTTACAGCTTTTTCTTCTGCTTTTTCAAATTCTTTAGGCGAACTGTCTATATCACTTGCCATACCGGGCAATGCTAAAACGTCTACTTTTAAAGGCTCAATAGGTAAACGTTCCCAATAATTATCTTCATAATTTGAGTTTAATTCAATTAAT
>DFBO01000143.1 GCA_002366675.1 Flavobacteriaceae bacterium UBA3078 | reverse complement strand
TAGTATTAATTATTTTGGTGAAAGTTAATTTATACTATACCATAATGAAAGATCCAATTATTTAGCAAGGTTATAGATATTGGGCTGTTTAACATAATCAGCCGATTGATAAAATCATCTGGATTTCGTTATTATAGCCCTCTGGGGGTGGATTCTTTATTATGAGAAACCTTTTGCTTGTACTTTCAAGTATTTACGTCCATAAAGGCTCATTTCCTATGATCTCTGAAATTTTTAAATTTCCCAACATCTTTACAAAGTGGCTCAGCCCTGGCTGTCACCTGCACTGACTTGTTCGGCTTTTTTTATTAACGACTTTCTTATTTCTTTTTCACACTTTCGAAATGCACTTATAATTTCATTTCGATAAGGCTCTTTAAATATTTTGGCTTGTTCAATATATGCTTTGCATAAACATTCAAAAACCTCAGGAAATACCATATAATCTTCAACATGCATTTCAATGGCATTGCGGATACCATTCAATTTACGAAGGAGAACAAAAGGAAGGCCCATAGAGTCTATTTTATTTTGAAAATTTTTAATAGCGTTAATTGCTTTTTCATTTAAATCTGGCATTTTTACTATTTTTTATCCTTCATGAGCGCTTGAACTCACTGGTTTTTATGTAGCGCAGCGGAGTAAAAATCCAGCGCAGTGATTTGTTATGTGCTTTTTGCTACGATCGTTATGCATTAAAGGCATTCCCTTTCCCTAAATTACATTTTTTACATTTAGTTTCTAAGTTATTTTGAACAGTTTCACCACCTTTTGACCATGGAAGAATATGGTCAACATGTAATTCAATCCCACCCATTTCATTCATTGGGCTACGTCCACATTTTTTGCATGTAAATCCATCTCTCATTAATATTCTAAACCTTAATCTATCTGAGATTTCCCTCTTAGTTTTATGTCTTATAGTTTTTTCTGTTGATTTAATTGTGTCATTACCCTCAGTAAGGTTGTTGTCAATTTGCTCTTCATCCACTATGTCTGAATTTATATATGTTACAAATTTCTCAAGTGCCTTTCTCCATGAACCAAAGCGTTTATCATATGTACCTGCGGAGAATTGTGAAAAAGGCTTTTTTATTTCATTATATTTTGGTTGTCTTCCTAATTTTATCCATATTGTTTCAATGTTTTTAAATAAATTCTCCTCGGGTATATTTAGTCTGCTTCTGCTATCTTCAAGATTGGCATTTTCTAATACTTTAAACTATGAACCGAATCTTCTTTGTAATGTAGAAGGATGATATTTTCCATGCTTTTCATATTCAGCCATTGTTACACTTTTTTTATTTAGCTTTTTAGCAACATTTTTTATATGAGCTATCAATTCTTCCGATGGCGTATTCCGATGATACTCTTCTAGTTCAAATCTCATATCATTCCTTGTCTTGCATTTTATTTCTTACACATAACGATAAGCTAACCGGCAAGGTTTTCTGGAGCGAAGCGGAAGAAAATCTTGTCCGGTTGAGCGCTTGGTTCGGCATCTTTTGCCGTTCAACTTACATTATACATCTAACTTCTTTATTAACGTTATAGGAAATAAACAAATATGGATATGCCAATGATCTGGGCACGTATTCATAGTTAAAACAAAATCATAGTCTTTTATAGAAATTCTATATTGTTTTTCTAAATATGTTGATAAATTGCATTTTATTGTTTCTTCTAAACTATTGGGGATTGATCTTCATATGTTCATGGATAGCGAAACTAAATCTTTTTTTGGTACTATAGATGCAGTTATTTACTTTTAGAATAGATCGCCTATTTATTACAAGTACTCCATATTCATCACTAAAAACAAATTGATCAATACCAATTCTTTTGGGATTTTTGCAAATATCACAATAATTGTTTACCATTTAGAGTCTACTATCTATATTTTGGTTTTGAATGTGCAATGTAAGGTCTCTCGCCTTCAAATTGAATCTTCGGATGACTAAACCATTTTTCATAAGGTTTGAAGTAGTTAAATCTAAGATCTCCCATTTCCGATACAAATCTTTCTTTAGTCAATTCAATTAACTTTTCTAAGTCTTCATCAAATGCATTTGAATATACTTTCAAAAGTGGCTCTATAACATACTTACACAACTTAAAATCATAATGGAAACTATGTCTAATAAAATATAGCTTCTCATTAATATTCCGATCAACTATTTTATAATCATGGGCAACAAAGTTTGTTGACAGTCCCAACTCTTTTCTTAAAGTTATATCTTTCTCTGTCCGCATATGGTCTCTAATTATCACTCTTGATGGCTCAGCATTTTCATTCAATTCTAGCAGTATGTTCTGAGCGTTTAATTCAGGGATCAAACCTAGTTTTTTTATCATAACAATGTAGAAAGATAAAATTGGATAGATTATCCTTTCAAATAAGACCTCCTTTTTATTATTAAAATTCAATAAAATTTGAATTAATAATAAATCATCCGAAGGGTTTTTTATATCGTTTCCAGTCAATGAGAAAAAAGGGATTATTGGTAAAAAGCCTGTTTTATATTGAAATGGATTTCCTTCTCTAAAAACAAAACCAAAGTCTAATTTATTTAAAAAAGCATTAATAGAAAAGGATTCAAGAAAAATAGAAAAGCTATCTTGAAAAAAACCGTCTTTGATATATTCTTTCAAAATATCAGATATTTCAACTCCAGCAACTGCCTTTCTAAATGGTAAGTTTCTTTTCGCTCTACATAAAATTCGATCATAATGCAGTTTTAAAAAAACAGTCTTTCTTCTTGTTTAACACAAACAGTCCTGCCACTTGATGTGGGGCAAACATAAAACAATGATTCGCTAATTTGATAGTTTCGCAATACTTCGTAATTGTTCTTAAAACAATCAGGATGAAAAGGGAAGGTTATGTTCCCTTCTAAGTCAAAAAACACTGCCTCATAATCTGAAGGAACTTTCCCATATAACTTAATTTGTGAATACGGTATATGGACTAACGGCAACCGAAAACATGCAACGCCTTTAAACGGGTCATATTCTTTTGTAGTGGTGTATTTATGAGTGAAACCACTTGGAGACCCATCATTAACAAATCGTTCAAGATAGATCAATGATTCAGTAGGTTCTATTAAAATTCTTCTTAACTGCATAGATCTAATACTCTATCAAGATATGTTAACTAATTATCAACTCTGGTTATTGACAGGACAAATATTTTCAGTCAATTTTATTTTCTCAGCAAGAATCAATACAGGTAGTATTCTAGCCAAGAGATCATTATTCCATGAATTCCTCTGATAATGTTCATAATATGCTGCGATACAAAGTGTTGCCATAACAGCCGTGTACTTCCAGCTAGCAATTAACCATTCAGATGGAATTAATTGTTTAATCCCAGAAGGTTTGTAAAAATGAAAAAGCAATGACAGTATCAATAAGATAAGAAAGGTCAAGGCACTACTCCTTGACAATTTCTCCCATGCGTAACGTTTTAACAAATCAAGTCCTATGTGTGGGCAAACTAAAGTAGCGTGAAAATATATTGCCCATTTGCCACCACTTTTTGAACAACCTTCAACAGGTCCTAAGTTTAAGGATTCTACTTCTTTTGATAAATCCATTTTGAAATCAGGGTCCTTTAAAAATATTCTGTGCTTATGAAGGAATTTTAAAGGGTTAGAAACTAAAGGGGAGGAAAGAGTTTCTATAAGTCTGCCATATTCATAACCAATGAAAATAAAAAAAAGTAAAACAAATAAAAAGTTTATTGTGCCGACATTAATTTTATTTTCTATAATATATGTGTAATTGGCCACCCATTAAAACCAATAATTAACCCGACAATCAACAAAACACTCGGGGATACAAAAACGATCAAATCGTAAAAAACATTTGGAACAGAAACTCCGTCTTTTGCATTCATTTGCTACCTCACTATTTGTTGCTTCAATATAAGTGTTTTGCTGTCTGAATCTAATTCACACAAAGCACCAATGGGAAAAATCGGATTCTCTAATGGAATATGACCGAAAGTTGGGCAATAAATAATTGGAAAGTCATAATCCGAAAAGATGGCATTAATTGCATCGAATTCGTCAATTCTTTTCCATTCTTTTTTTCATCACATAAAAAATGACCTATTACCATTCCTGACAATTGTTTTATAATTCCAAGATTTTTTAACGCAGTCATGTATTGGTCAATTATTTGAATTGGCATGCTAAGTTCTTCCCAGAAAAATATTCCATTTTTGAAAAATGAATGTGGAATATCTGAGCATACAGCACCCAAGACAAAAGTACTCAAATTTTGCCGCCGAATAATCGACCTGTTCGTTTTCCAGATTTTAGCACTTTGCTTTCAACGTTTTCTACTTTACCCAATATATTGAAGTTATTAGGTAAGGTAGATTTAAGAATGTTTAAATCTGAATGCTCTGTCTGAGTTAATTTCCCAACTACATTAGGACCATAAAAAGTAACTATATTTGTTTTTGCATTGATATAGTTTGTTAAAACGCAAGGATCACTAAAACCCAAGATTGGCTTTTTAGCTGCTTTGATTTTCTCGTAATCCAAATGTAGTAATAACTTATTACAGTCCTTCCCCCCCCCAGGATGACAATAAGATATTCACTTCTTTGTCATCTATTATAAGGGCATGAATATCATTAACCCTAGTCTCTATATCTCCTGCTGAATAAAAAGTATGCTTGAAAACATTGTTTGATAATTTTATTTTATATCCATTTCGTTCAAGTATTGATATTCCAGAATTGAACTTTTCAATTCTACTCTCAACAACAGGTTCGGAAGGACTGAAAATGCCAACAGTCGAACCTTCTTTTATAGCCTTTACTGGTAAGCACAATAGTTGTTGTCACTCATAGTTCTCTCCTATTCTTTTTGGTTTTAGATGTATCTATCTATTAAGTACTAAATAATTTATTTAGAAAATCGAAATCATACAGTCCTTTTAATTGTAGTTGATTGGAAGTGTGGTAATCTAAGACTATTAAAGAAGCATTTCTCACTTTTATACAATTGGTTCTATTGGGCGATATATTAAGACATCCATAGAGATAGGATTTTATTGTCCCTGCATGAGTAACTAATAAAATGCTTCCATTTAGGTTATTGGGATATTCTTTTTTGATTAATTTAGATACACGTTTATAAATACTTAAATCAGATTCTACATCTTTAATATCATGCCAGTCTTGAGTAGAGTCGGCAAAATAATGATTTAAATTTTGCCTTTCTTCTATTAGCTTATCGATAGGCATCATTTCAAACCGACCATAGTTTCTTTCTCTTAACTCATCACAAACTGTAAATCCAATGTTTAACGTTTGATTTATTAATTTAGCAGTTTCAGTCGATCTATATGTAGAACTGGTGAATATCTTCTTTATTTCAAATTGTTTAAGCCAATTACCAACTATTATCCCTTGAGTTATCCCTAATGTTGTTAGTTTAGGATCGGATTCACCGCATAATTTCTTTTTATCATTAAGCAATGACCGACCATGTCTCATTAAAATTAGCATAATTCTACCAAATAATGTTATCTTGAGGAAACTACACTAAATAGAAATCCATTCATCATGATGGTACGCCCAACCGACCGAACTCACCTGCCGCCAACACTGCGGGACACTGAACCTTGAATAACCACCTGCCTTGATGCGGGGCAGAGCATTTCAAAAACCGCCGAGCTGTTGGCGGTCAGGTGAAGTGATTTGTTGGACGAAGCCGCTATGCGGCAGACAATTAGCGTTTGACATATTTTGGCTTTAGAGGTAGCATTTACTATTGTGAATTGAGGAAAAACAGCGAGCACACATATCAACAAAAATAATTTGTACAAATGGAATATTCTGACAAAAAGCCTTTGTTTTTCACCTTTCCCACCTTCTTTAACATGCTGAAATATCAGCAATTAAGATATTTTCTAATTGCATCATTTATGCCAGAAAGTCACGCCCCCCCTTCAGCCTGATCAAATTCAGTTCTACCTGTTTAGATTTATCGTTCACTTACCACCGGGCTTGTCCAACAAACG
>DFBO01000213.1 GCA_002366675.1 Flavobacteriaceae bacterium UBA3078 | reverse complement strand
AGCACCGAAGGGGCAATTTCTAATTTTTAAGAAAACCCATACAGAGTTTGCTAAAAGAATTATTTCCTAATTTCTTAGGAAGAATCTTTCAGGTAAAAAGACAGAGCAGAAATATTTTTTGAATATTTCCGTTCTGTCTTTTTTTATTTTAAAATAAAATAATAAAAAATTCAGGAGCATTCAAATAAAATCAAAAAAAATTTTTAAAAAGGCTATATATATTTAAGCCATCTTAAACTTAATTGCTTAAAAATATTGAAAGTTATGTAAAACGAGTTTATACACTATTTGCAACTTTCAATATGAACAAAATAGGCTTTCAGAAAGCTCACTCATTATAATTAAATATTAGGAAAGAGAAATTTCACAAAGCGAATCTCATCTTTGTTATCTATCTTGGTAACAATCAAGGCTATAAGAGGAACAGTAATGTGGGCAATAGCATAATGATTAGAAACAGTCTGAAGTCCTTTCGACTTTGACACTTACAAGCTAATTTTAACTTAAAAGCCCCCCCAAGATCCTTATTATTTAACGGTTTCAAGGGTGGAGGTGAAAAATAAAATGAAGGTACTCTAAAAATCTTACAAGACAAGAGTTTTCTGAAACGCACTAAATAATAAAAAAAGGAGGCGCTAATGAACTAATATCTAATCAATAAGAATAAGAAATTGTGAAAAACTATTAAATATTTTTAAAAGGAGAAAAACAATATGGATTATTTAAAAATTGCAAATAGTCCAGCAATGTGGATTGCATGTATTATACCAATAGTTGTGCTTTGGTTTCAAGCTTTAAAATTTATGAATATGGCATTTAAAACCGGCCAAAAAATGGGTATGAAAAAAGAAACTCTAATGACAGGATTAAGAACGGGATTAATTTCTTCAATTGGACCATCTTGTGCCATACTTATTGGAATGATGGCTTTAATGGTGAATATGGGCGCCCCATTTTCTTGGATGAGATTATCATATATTGGTTCAGTTATGTATGAATTAATGGCTGCAAATTTTGGGGCAATGGCTGTAGGTACAAAATTGGGAGCACCTGAATTTGGTAAACTTGCGTTTTCTAATGCAGTCTGGGTACAAACAATAGGAGCTTTAGGTTGGTTAGTTGTATGTTTGCTCTTTACGCATAAGTTAGAATTAGTCAGAACAAAGATTGCTGGTGGAAAAATAAAATTTTTACCAATCATGACTGCCGCTGCAATGTTGGGTGCATTTGCCTATATGTGTGCACCTAAGCTACTTGCAGGTCATGGGAATGCAATTTCGCTTATAATAGGTATGCTATCAATGGTATTTTTCATAAAACTTTCCGATAAATCACATGCTAAATGGCTTAAAGAGTGGTCTTTGGGTTTTGCAATGTTAATCGGTATGTTTGTAGGATCACTATTTTAAAAAATAAATTTAAGAAAGGAGAAAAAAATAATGTCTCAAGATAAATATTACGATGAGGAATTTATACCCTCTATTATAAGATGGGGAATTTTAACTTTAAGCTTAGGAATAGTATTTAGTTTTGCTCCAGCTTTTTACTTGTGGTGGTTTCATAGCATACTACCTACATGGAGTCAAATTTTAGCAGGTGTTGGTTATGTTGTTGCAATATTGTGGGCAATCTATTTTGTTGAGCCGATTTCATACTTCCCTGTGTTAGGAATTCCAGGAACATATTTGTCTTTTCTTTCAGGAAATATTTCTAATCTAAGATTACCTTGTTCAGCAGTTGCTCAAGAGGCCGCTGGAGTAAAAGAAGGTACAAAAGAAGGAAGTATAATTTCTACTATAGCCATATCTACTTCGATAATTGTAAATACGGTTATTTTACTACTTGGGGTGGTAGGTCTATCTGCTGCATTTGGAAATCTACCTCCCTCTATTCTTCATGCTTTTGATTTTATTTTACCAGCTATATTTGGTGCCATATTTGGCCAGTTTCTAATAAGAAGTTATACACTTGGAGCGATTGCTTTGACCTTAGGTTTGGTTCTAACTGCAATTAAAATAATTCCCGGTTGGGGTATTTTGTTAATTTTGGTATTTGGCACCATAGGAATTGCTCGAATTTTATGGGAGAAAGGAAAAATTCATTAAAAAGGAGAAAAAAATGAATAAAAATAAAAACGTTTTAACTTATTTAGATGGTAAAGAAAAGTTACTTTCAACATTAGCTAAAGATATTTGGAGTCATCCAGAACTTGGTTTACAAGAAACTTATGCCTCTAAATCAATTATTGAAAAACTTAAAGAAGCTGGATTTGTTATTGAAGAAAATGTTGGACAAATGCCAACAGCTTTTATAGCATCATGGGGAGAAGGTAAACCTACTATTGGAATTTTAGGAGAATATGATGCTTTACCCGGACTTTCTCAAAAAACATCTATTAAAAAAGAACCAATAAAGGTAGGAGATCCTGGACATGGCTGTGGCCATAATCTTCTTGGAGTTGGTAGTTTAGGAGCAGCTTTAGCAGTTAAAGAGGCAATGAAAAATAGTGGAATTAAAGGTACAATTAAATATTTTGGTTGTCCTGCCGAAGAAATGCTTATTGGAAAAATATTTATGGCGAGAGAAGGAATTTTTAATGATTTAGATGCAGTTATTACCTGGCATCCAATGAATCTAAATATGGTATGGGAAAGTTCTTGTCTGGCTATGAATTCATTTAAACTTAATTTTCATGGGGTTTCAGCACACGCTGCAGCTATGCCACAAATGGGACGCAGTGCATTAGATGGTGTAGTTTTAACTGATGTGGGGGTAAATTATTTACGTGAACATATAGTACAGGAAGCTCGTATCCATTGTGTAATAACTAATGGAGGATTGGCACCAAATGTTGTACCTGACTATGCTCAAGTATGGTATTTTATTCGAGCTCCACATAGGAATCAAGTTGAAGATATTTATTCAAGAATTCTTGATATAGCTAAAGGTGCAGCATTAATGAGTGGGACGACTTATGATGTAGAGTTTATAACAGGGTGTTATGAATATATTCCTAATAGTATAATTGGAGAAGTAATGAAGGAAAAATTAAGAGAAATAGGTGCTCCTCAATTTACTGAACAGGAGAAAAAATTTGCTCAGGAACTGGAATCAACCCTCCCTGCTACTTCTATAGAAAATACACTAAGATCTTATGGTTTAACTCGAGAGGAAATAGGGGGTGCTCTCTGCGATAAAATAATTGAAAAAGGAGGGTTTTTTTCTAAAGAAAAAATACTTCCAGGTTCAACCGATGTAGGTGATGTATCGTATATTGCTCCCACAGCACAGTTTATGACAGTAGGTATGCCTGTTTGCGTTCCGGGGCATAGTTGGCAAAGTACAGCCTCTCATAGTACATCTATTGCTTTCAAAGGTATGATATTAGCAGCTAAAACATTAGCCCTTACTGCTTTAGATCTCTTAACTAAACCGAATATATTAAAAGCCGCTCAGGATGAATTTAAAAAAGTAACAGATGGAAAGAAATATATTTCTCCTCTTCCAAAGGACCTTAAACCCCCAATAGAGACATCAAAGTAGGTGTAATTAGCAGAGGTAAAGAAATTTAAGCAGAAATTATTGAGTTGCATTTTATTATAACTTTTCAGATAAGATAAAATAATTATAGATTTTTTATAAAAATAGAAAAAGATTTAATAAATACTATACAAACTTAAAATTGTTTTTAAACTTTATTACTTTTAAGATTAAATAAATGTAATTTTAGAACAAATAAATATTTGATATCTCGTTATGCAAGGTGAAAATAAAGGAGTAGAATGATTTAAAAAAATAAAAAATATTTTATTGAAAAAGAAGGGTTTTGAAAACATATGTAGTATTGTAGTAATAATATATTATTACCAAACACCATTTTTGTTTAGCATAAGAAGAAAGTACAAAGATAAGGAGGTTGATAAATATGTAAAATTTATAGAAGATGAATATTTCAAAAAATTTACAATAAAAAAAAGAAAGGGAGTGGTTAT
>DFBO01000231.1 GCA_002366675.1 Flavobacteriaceae bacterium UBA3078 | reverse complement strand
GTTTAAAGGATCTTCAGCATAAACGCGTAATTCCAAAGCATGACCTTTTATTTTTAAATCTTCTTGTTTTATAGGAAGTGTTTCTCCTCTAGCAACGCGAATTTGTAATTCAACCAAATCGGTTCCTGTAATCCATTCAGAAACTGGATGTTCTACTTGTAAACGCGTATTCATTTCTAAGAAATAGAAATTGTGATTTTCATCTAATAGAAACTCAACAGTTCCTGCGCCAAGATAATCGCAAGATTTTGCCACTTTAACAGCAGCTTCTCCCATTTGTTTTCTCAATTCTGGTGTTAATACAGATGATGGAGCTTCTTCAACTACTTTTTGGTGACGACGTTGAATACTACATTCACGTTCAAATAAGTGGATAATATTTCCGTGTGCATCTGCCATGACTTGAATCTCGATATGTCGAGGAGAGGTTACATATTTTTCAATAAAAACTGAACCATCTCCAAAAGCATTTATAGCCTCGCTTATGGCTCTTTCCATTTGAGATTCGAAATCAGATTCTTTTTCTACAACACGCATCCCTTTTCCACCACCACCAGCTGAAGCTTTTATTAGTATAGGAAAACCAATGTCTTTAGCTATATTCTTTGCTTCAGATATATCTGTAATGGCTTCGTCTGTACCAGGAACCATAGGAATGTTATAAGTCTTAACAGCATCTTTTGCTGCTAATTTTGAACCCATAATTTTAATAGCCTTAGATTTAGGTCCAATAAAAGTGATGTTATTTTGTTCACATAATTCTGCAAAATGAGCATTCTCACTTAAAAAACCATATCCAGGATGAATGGCATCCACATCTAATTTTTTAGCGACTTCAATAATTTTATCACCTAATAAATACGATTGACTTGAAGGTGCTTCGCCAATTAAAACAGCTTCATCTGCATATTTAACATGAGGAGCATGTCTATCTACAGTTGAATAAACGGCAACTGTTTTTATTCCCATTTTTTTTGCTGTTCGCATGACACGAATGGCAATTTCTCCTCTGTTTGCTACTAGTATTTTCTTCATGTTATTCAAATTCTATTAAAAGTTGATTTTTATCTACAGCAGCACCTTTGTTAACTGAAATAGATTTAATAATACCATTTCTAGGAGAGATTATTACATTTTCCATTTTCATAGCTTCTAAAATTAAAAGCGCATCATCTTCTTTAACTTCTTGACCAATAACGACATTTATGTCTAAAATTAATCCAGGCATTGGAGCTTTAATATCGTTCACTTTTTTTGAAGCACCAATCTCAAATCCCATTTCTTTAATTAGCGAATCTAATTCATTAAAAATGTTTATATTATATGTGCTATTGTTAACCTTTACTTTATATGATTTTGAATTAAAATTCGATTCAATAATCTGACATTTATAAGATTTATTATCTTGTAAAACATGAAATTCTGAATGAGAATCTTTAATGGCATCTAGGTTAGAAATTTGTTGTGAAGAAATATCAATATCGAATGTATTATTAACATTCACTTTGTAAGTCTGACTCATAAATTATCGATTTAAAGATGTAAATATAAGGATTAATTAGATTGATGAAATTCCAAATTCCAAAAACAAAATCCCAAAAATTCACTTAAGCTCATAACTTGTGCTTAAACTTTGAAATGGGAATTTTTTTGATGTGTTTTAATGGCTCTTGAAGACAGAAACAATCCAATAAATAAAGATACAAATGCACCAATCCAAATTCCAGGAATAAAATCAATAAACAAGAAGAAATCGTATGCTCCATGAAATAAGACAGCCAGAAAAAGCCCTAGCAAGTTGTATTTGTAACTGTTTTTAGCAAACTTAGCTTTTCCCATAAAATAACCCATAAGTACAGCAAAGGTAGCATGAGCTGGAACTGCTGTAAAGGCTCTCATTAAAGCCACTTGATAGCCACCTTCTATAGCATAGATTATGTTTTCGGTAGCTGCAAAACCCATAGAAACCATCACTGCATACATAATGCCATCGAATGGTTCGTTGAATTCTTTGTGTGGTTGTGCAAAATAACGGACGATGATGTATTTGCTAAACTCTTCAATGACAGCAACTATTAGAAAGGCCTTGAAAAATTGTTGAATAATACTATATTCATCATTTAATGGAAAAAAACTGTCAGCACCAAGATATAAGGTTGTAGTAATTAGAACACTAATTATAGCGCCTAACAGGAAATTGTATAACAATAATATTCGTGGTTCTTTCTCGTATTCGTCCTTGCAATAAATATAAAGGATAATAACAAAAACAGGAGCAATGGCTGCGAAAAGTAGATTCATAAGATGAAAGTAACAAAATTATATTTGTTCTAGAATGTGTTTTAAAACTATATGGTAATATGTTTTATTTGAAGCTACCAAATGATGTTCCTTTTTAAACTTTAATAAATCTTCAAATTCTGAAATAGTGACGAGTTTTAAATTTTCAACCTCACCTTCTTGTGGTGTTAGTTTATTGATTTCAATTTTTAATTCGGCAATAAACGTATGATGAAATTCATTATCAATAATACCATTCTCATAAGATTGAAAACATGGAAATACACCAATTTTCTGTATATCGGATTCAGAAATGGTTAATCCTAGTTCTTCTTGAGCTTCTCTAATAGCAGCTTGTTCTGTAGTTTCACCAGCATCTACATGTCCAGCAACAGATACATCCCAAAGTAATGGACAGATTGTTTTTGTGGCAGATCGTTGGGCTAATAGAATCTGTCCTTCATCTGTATAAAACCAAACATGAGCTGTGTTGTGGTAAAAGCCTTTGGAATGGATTACAGACTTTAAGACAGTTTTACCAGTTGGTTTGCCGTCTTTGGTTATAATGCCTATGAGTTCTTCCGTCATATTAAAAAGAGGTTATCTAAAAAGCTTAAACTGTCGTCATTCTGAATTAATTTCAGAATCTCACCCTAATTGTTTTAGGACTATGGGAAACTGAACTTGTTTCAGTTTGACGAAAAATATATTCTCTAGATAACCTCAATATTTTTTAATCAAATGTAGCTTAGTTACTTATTTAAAATACGAAAAAGTTTCGCCTTCTTCAATCTTTAAAAGCGTTTCGTAGATAAGTTTAATCACGTTTTCCACATCATCTCTATGAACCATTTCAACAGTTGTGTGCATGTAGCGAAGTGGTAGAGATATCAACGCAGAAGCAACACCACCATTACTATAAGCAAAGGCATCAGTATCAGTTCCTGTTGCTCTAGAAAGTGCAGATCTTTGAAAAGGAATCTTTTTTTCTTCAGCAGTATCTGTAATTAAATCTCTAAGTTTTTGTTGTACAGCAGGAGCATAGGCTATTACTGGACCTAGACCTAGTTCTAAATGACCTTCTTTTTTTCTTTCGATCATTGGTGTTGTTGTGTCATGTGTTACATCTGTAACAATCGCAACATTTGGTTTAATGGTTTGAGTAATCATTTCGGCTCCACGTAAACCAATTTCTTCTTGAACAGAATTTGTGATGTATAAACCAAATGGTAATGTTTTTTTGTTTTCTTTTAATAAGCGTGCCACTTCAGCAATCATAAATCCACCCATTCTGTTATCTAGAGCACGACAAACAAATTTGTCTTTGTTTAGAACGTGAAATTCATCTGGATAGGTAATAACACAACCTACATGAACTCCCATTTTCTCAACTTCAGCTTTATCTTTTGCTCCAACATCAATAGTAATATTATCAGGTTTTGGTGCTTCTTCTTTAGCTTTACTTCTAGTATGTATTGCTGGCCAACCAAAAACACCTTTAACAATGCCTTTTTTAGTGTGGATATTTACAATTTTACTTGGAGCAATTTGGTGGTCGCTTCCACCATTTCTAATTACATAAATTAACCCATTATCGCTTATATAGTTTACATACCAAGAAATCTCATCGGCATGACCTTCTATAACGACTTTGTATTTTGCTTTTGGATTAATTACACCTACAGCAGATCCATAGGTATCTGTAATAAACTCATCTACATAAGGTTTTAGATAGTTCATCCAAATTTTTTGTCCTTCCCATTCGTATCCAGTTGGTGATGCATTGTTTAAATATGATTCTAAAAAATCGATTGACTTTTTGTTTAAAATGCTCTTTTTTGCCATGTTTAAATATTTTGCACTAAAATAATAATATTAATACTATTTTAAGGTTTATGCTTAGGTAAATTATTAATTTTACCAACGTTTTGGAACGATTTTAGATTTAATGAATTTAGAATAAACCTATTTCTACTTTGTGGAGAATGATTATGAAAAAATTAGTTTACTTACTTTTTATACTTCCCTTTATTGTTCAGGGTCAGATTGACTCTCTTGAGACAGATTCAACAGATGTTGAATATATTATTATTGAAGGGGATTCTATTCCACATACAGCTATCAACTTGGATGAAGTATTACTTCTTCATAAATTAGAATTTGATAGTAAAGAGGATAGAAGACGCTATTTAATTTTACGACGAAAGACTATTAAAGTATATCCTTATGCTAAATTAGCTGCAGAACGCTTAGAGTCTTTAAATGAAAGAATAGACCTTATAAAAAAGAAAAGTGAGCAGAAAAAATACGCCAAGATTATTCAAAGTTATATTGAAGACGAATTTGCTGAAGAATTAAAGCAGTTAACCAGAACCGAAGGACAAATTTTAGTAAAACTTATTTACAGACAAACTGGTGAAACCACTTTTGATTTAATTAAAAGATTACGAAGTGGCTGGCGAGCATTTTGGTTTAATAGTACGGCAAACTTGTTTAATATTTCTTTGAAAGAAGTTTACGATCCAGAAACTGTTAAAGAAGATTATTTAATTGAAGATATTCTACAAAGAAACTTTCAAAGTGGCGTTTTAGAAAGACAAGATTCTGCTATAAAATTTGATTTCTTAGAGCTGAGTGAAAAATGGCTAAAATAAAAAACATCCAAACCCAATCTTTATTTGAAGAACGATTAAATGCGGTTACTCATGGCATTGGAGCTTTGTTGGGTATTGCAGCTTTAGTCTTACTTGTAGTTTTTAATTCAGATAAAACAGACTGGAGTTTGTTTAGTGTGGTGGTTTATGGATTGTCTATT
>DFBO01000135.1:2316-2573 GCA_002366675.1 Flavobacteriaceae bacterium UBA3078 | reverse complement strand
TAAACACGTCGTTCTTTATTTTCATAAAGTTGATCTACAATTTCATCGGCTTTTTTAGTATGCTCTTGAGTAAATTTTTGCGCATCGCTTAAAAAGTCCATTAAATTATTCTTGCTACTATCAACACTTTTATAAGTAAGATATATAGACCCTTTTAAACTTGGGTACTCTAGGGTTAGCCCATAACTTTCTGTATTCCCTTTAAGAGGTTTTGCTTCAACTTTAGTTGCTAACAAGTTTTTGTCTATTGTAAAAGG
>DFBO01000135.1:0-2219 GCA_002366675.1 Flavobacteriaceae bacterium UBA3078 | reverse complement strand
ACAAATAGAATACTTAAAACTAAAAGAGGATGTTTCATGCAGTTTATGGTAAAGTTACTTTAATACGTTTAATGCGTTTTTTATCTAAAGCTTCTATAGTGAAAACGAAATTTTCGAAATTTATTTTAGCACCTATTTTTGGAAACCCTTTCGAAATTTCTAAAACAAATCCTGCTATGGTTTCTGCTTCACCTTTTTTATCTTCAAAAATAGTATCGGTTTCAATCTTTATTATTTTGTAGAAATCTTTTAAAGCTGTTTTACCTTCAAACACAAAGTTTTTATCATCTAACTTAGAAAAAACTAAGTCTTCATCGTCATACTCATCACTAATATCACCAACTATTTCTTCGATAATATCTTCTAAAGATATCAATCCAGAAGTCCCTCCATATTCGTCTACTACCACTGCTAAATGGACTTTCTTTTCTTGAAACTCTGCCATTAAATCGTCTAGTTTTTTGTTTTCAGGAACAAAAAATGGTTCTCTTAATAAAGTAGTCCAATCGAATTGTTTTCTATCTATATAAGGTAACAAGTCTTTAACATAAAGAATGCCTTTTATAGTATCTATATTATCTTCAAAAACTGGAATTCTGGAATAACCATGGCTAATTATTTCTGGTATAATTTCTAAATATTTTTGATTGATATTTAAAGCAAAAATATCTATTCTTGGACGCATAACCTGCTTCGTATCTGTATTACCAAAAGACACAATGCCTTGAAGAATTTTTTGTTCTTCTTTGGTTGTATCGTGTTCACTAGTTAGCTCCAAAGCCTGAGAGAGTTGATCGATACTTAAGTTAGATTTCTGTTTGCCAAGTTTACTGTGTATACCTAATGTAATACTTCGCATTGGTAAACTTATAGGTGAGAAGATAACATCTAAAACACGTAATGGATAAGCCATAAAATTAGAGAACTTAATCTTATTTCTACTAGCATAAATTTTAGGTAATATTTCTCCAAAAAGTAGGATTAAAAAAGTAATAACCACTACTTCAACTATAAATCGGATAATAGGTTGGGTAATGCTTGTAAATAAAAAATCTCCTAAATAGGCAAACAAAATAACGATTGCGATATTGATAAAATTATTTGCTACTAATATGGTTGCTAATATTTTTTTTGGTCGCTCTAAAAGGGTTGAGATAATTTTAAAAGTACTTGGATTAGCCTCTATGCCTTCTTCTAAATCTGTTCTGGTTAATGAAAACAAAGCTACTTCTGCTCCAGAAATTAGTGCAGAACACAAAAGAAGTATGACTAGCAATATAAAACCAAAAACAATTGAAACATCAATTGCTAGCATTAAGGCATAAAATCTTATGGGTTCAGGATCCAATTATTGTGGTTTTAATTAAACACTATTAAGTTAAAATGGAAGATCGTCATTTCCATCTTCTATTTGATTGCTTGGTTGATTTTGAGCCTCAGGTTTTTTAGTTTCTTGGCTTGCTTTCTGATTGCTTCCACTTTCATTTTTAGTAGTTAGGAAAGTGAAATCTGTACAATGTATTTCGGTAGAATATCTATCGTTACCACTGTCGTCCTGCCATTTTCTTGTTTTCAATCTTCCTTCTATATATACCTTATCTCCTTTAGATAAATATTTTTCACAAATTTCAGCTGCTTTATTTCTTACAACCACATTATGCCATTCTGTATTAGTTACACGCTCGTTAGTCTGTTTGTTTGTATAAGTTTCGTTTGTAGCCAATGGAAAACGACCAATACAATTTCCACCATCAAAATAGTGCATTTTTACTTCATCTCCCAAATGTCCAATTAGCATGACTTTATTTAATGTTCCTGACATAATATTCCTATAAGTTAATAATCAGCAAAATTACGTAATTGCTTTTCATTTCCTTAAATTTAATAAAAAATTATATGCGAAATTAATTATGCCTTAAAAATTAAAATCTTCTATAAATTTTTCAATTAAAACTGGTACAGCATAGTCTCTAATCTTATTTATAGGTATTCCTTGAACAGGTGTCTTTTTTAGGTTTATAATCCAAAACTTGGTATGAAGATGTTGATGGGATAGCTTATGAATAATATCTGCATCATTATATAATGATACTTCATACTTTAAATCCTTTATCAAAGTATAGTTTTTTAATTTAATATGAAACTTATTTAAGCTCGATTCTTTTTCGGTTTCAATAAGAGGAAACTGATATAGGTTTTTCCAAATACCTTTTTCTTCT
>DFBO01000170.1:3344-4811 GCA_002366675.1 Flavobacteriaceae bacterium UBA3078 | reverse complement strand
GAAATATTGACAGTTAAATCTGATGATGTTATTGGTAGAGCCAAAACTTACGAGAGTATAGTTAAAGGAGAACCAATGCCAGAACCTGGATTACCAGAATCATTCAACGTACTTATGCACGAATTGAAAGGTTTAGGACTAGACATTAGATTAGAAGAGTAGTTAATTAATAAATTCATTTCAACCATTTATTATGGCAAGAAAACAAGATAAGAACACAGTACAGAGATTTAATAAAATCTCAATTGGTTTAGCATCACCAGAATCTATTTTAGCAGAATCTAGAGGTGAAGTTTTAAAACCAGAAACTATCAATTATCGAACTCATAAACCAGAACGTGATGGTTTATTCTGTGAGCGTATTTTTGGTCCTGTTAAGGATTATGAATGTGCCTGTGGAAAATATAAAAGAATTCGCTACAAAGGTATTATTTGTGACCGTTGTGGTGTCGAAGTAACAGAAAAGAAAGTACGTAGAGACAGAGTAGGGCATATTAATTTAGTAGTACCTGTTGCTCATATCTGGTATTTCCGTTCGTTACCAAATAAAATAGGTTACCTTTTAGGATTACCATCTAAGAAATTAGATATGATTATTTACTACGAACGTTACGTAGTAATTCAACCAGGTATTGCAAATAATGCAGAAGGTGAGCCAATTCAAAAAATGGATTTCTTAACTGAAGAAGAATATTTAAATATTCTAGAAACGCTTCCTAAAGAAAACCAATATTTAGATGATACAGACCCAAATAAGTTTATAGCTAAAATGGGAGCTGAGTGTTTAATCGATTTATTAGCTAGAATAGATTTAGATGCGTTATCATTCGAATTACGTCATAAAGCAAATACAGAAACGTCTAAACAACGTAAAACGGAAGCTTTAAAACGTTTACAAGTTGTAGAATCTTTACGTGAGTCTAATGAGAACAGAGAAAATCGTCCAGAATGGATGATTATGAAAGTTGTTCCAATTATTCCACCAGAATTACGTCCATTAGTACCACTTGATGGAGGGCGTTTTGCTACTTCAGATTTAAATGATTTATATCGTCGTGTTATTATAAGAAACAATCGTCTTAAGAGACTTGTTGAAATAAAAGCACCTGAGGTTATTTTACGTAACGAAAAACGTATGTTACAGGAATCTGTAGATTCGTTATTCGATAACACACGTAAATCTTCAGCAGTAAAAACAGATTCTAATAGACCTTTAAAATCTTTATCAGATTCATTAAAAGGTAAACAAGGACGTTTCCGTCAAAACTTATTAGGAAAGCGTGTTGATTATTCAGCTCGTTCTGTAATTGTTGTTGGACCAGAATTGAAATTATTTGAATGTGGATTGCCTAAAAATATGGCAGCTGAGTTATACAAACCATTCGTCATTAGAAAATTAATTGAAAGAGGTATTGTAAAAACAGTTAAATCTGCAAAGAAAATTATAGATAGAAGAGAACCTGTTGT
>DFBO01000170.1:0-3206 GCA_002366675.1 Flavobacteriaceae bacterium UBA3078 | reverse complement strand
TTAGGGCCAGAAGCTATATTAGAATGTCAATTATTAATGTTGGCTTCTCATAATATCTTAAATCCTGCAAATGGATCGCCAGTTGCAGTACCATCTCAAGATATGGTTCTTGGTCTTTATTATATGACTAAAGAGCGTAAGTCTACTAAGGATGTACCAATTAAAGGTGAAGGATTAACTTTCTACTCACCAGAAGAGGTTGTTATTGCTTATAACGAAAAGCAAGTTGAATTAAACGCATCAATTAAAGTTAGAACTTATGACTTTGATGAAGCTGGAGAATTAACATTACAAATTATTCCAACGACTGTAGGACGTGTACTTTTTAATAAAAATGTACCTCATGCAGCTGGTTATATAAATGAAGTACTTACAAAAAAATCATTAAGAAATATTATTGGCGATATCTTAAAAGTAACTTCAGTTCCTGAAACAGCTAATTTTCTTGATGAAATTAAAAGCTTAGGATATAATTTCGCCTTTAAAGGTGGATTATCATTTAGTTTAGGAGATATTATTATACCGCCAGAAAAGCAGTCTATGATTGATAAAGCCAACGGCTTAGTTGATGGTATTATGGGTAACTATAATATGGGACTTATAACTAATAATGAACGTTATAACCAAGTTATTGATATCTGGACTTCTACAAATGCTGAATTGACAGAGTTGTCTATGAAACGTATTCGTGAAGACCAGCAAGGATTTAACTCGGTGTATATGATGCTTGATTCTGGAGCTCGTGGATCTAAAGAACAGATACGTCAGTTAACAGGAATGCGTGGATTAATGGCTAAACCTAAAAAATCTACTGCAGGAGGAGGATCTATTATTGAAAACCCAATCCTTTCGAACTTTAAAGAAGGACTTTCAATTTTAGAATACTTTATCTCTACTCACGGTGCACGTAAAGGTCTTGCCGATACAGCACTTAAAACTGCAGATGCTGGTTATTTAACACGTCGTCTAGTAGATGTTTCTCAAGACGTTATTGTAAATAGTGTTGATTGTGGTACATTAAGAGGTGTTGAAGTAAATCCTTTAAAGAAGAATGATGAAATAGTTGAGTCTTTACAAGATAGAATTGTAGGTAGAATTTCTTTAAATGATGTTTACAATCCTTTATCAGATGAATTATTTGTTGCTTCTGGAGATTTAATTGATGAAGATGTTGCTAAAGCAATTGAAAATTCACCAATTGATGCTGTGGAAGTTCGTTCTCCATTAACATGTGAAGCGAAAAAAGGTATTTGTTCTAAATGTTATGGACGTAATCTTGCTACCAATAAAATGGTGCAACGTGGCGAAGCTGTTGGTGTAGTTGCTGCACAATCAATTGGTGAACCTGGAACACAGTTAACATTACGTACATTCCACGTAGGAGGTATTGCTGGGAACATTTCAGAAAAGAATAAATTAGAAGTTAAGTTTGATGGTATTGCTGAGATAGATGAACTTAAAACAGTTAAAGGTGAAGATAGCGATGGAAAAGCAATTAATATTGTTATTTCTCGTACATCTGAATTGAAACTTACAGATAAGAAAACAGGTATTGTTTTAAGTACGAATAACATTCCTTATGGATCTACTATTTATGTTAAAAATGGTGATGCACTTAAAAAAGGAGATGTTGTTTGTTCTTGGGATCCATATAATGGTGTAATTATTTCAGAATTTGCTGGAAAAGTTCGTTACGAAAATATTGAACAAGGTATTACTTACCAAGTTGAGATTGATGAGCAAACTGGTTTCCAAGAAAAAGTAATTTCTGAATCTAGAAATAAAAAGTTAATCCCAACGCTTCATATTGATGATTCTAAAGGAGAGACTATTCGTTCTTACAACTTACCGGTTGGTGCTCACTTAATGATTGACGATGGAGATAAAATTAAAGTTGGTAAAATTTTAGTTAAAATACCTCGTAAATCAGCAAAATCTGGTGATATTACAGGTGGTTTACCACGTGTTACTGAATTATTCGAAGCACGTAATCCTTCTAATCCAGCTGTAGTTAGTGCTATTGATGGTGTAGTTTCTTTTGGAAAAATAAAGAGAGGTAATCGTGAGATTATTGTAGAATCTAAATTAGGTGATGTCAAGAAATACTTAGTAAAATTATCGAATCAGATTCTTGTACAAGAAAATGATTTTGTTAAAGCTGGTATGCCATTATCAGATGGTTCTATAACACCAAACGATATCTTAAATATTAAAGGCCCTTCAGCTGTACAACAATATTTAGTGAATGAAGTTCAAGAGGTATATCGTTTACAAGGTGTAAAAATTAACGATAAGCATTTCGAAGTTGTTGTAAGACAAATGATGCGTAAAGTTAGAATCATAGATTCTGGAGATACAACATTCTTAGAAGATCAATTAGTTCATAAATCTGATTTCATTGAAGAAAATGATGAAGTATTTGGAATGAAAGTAATTGAAGATGCAGGAGAATCTGAAACTTTTAAACCAGGACAAATTGTTACACCTCGTGAATTAAGAGACGAAAATTCTATATTACGTAGAGAGGATAAGAAACTAGTTGAAGCAAGAGAAGCTCAGCCAGCAACAGCAACTCCTATTCTACAAGGTATTACAAGAGCATCGTTACAAACTAAATCGTTTATTTCGGCAGCATCATTCCAAGAAACTACTAAGGTTCTTAACGAAGCAGCTGTAAATGGTAAAGTGGATACTCTTGAAGGACTTAAAGAAAATGTTATTGTAGGTCATAGGATTCCAGCTGGTACTGGTTTGAGAACATACGAAAACATTATTGTTGGTTCTAAAGAAGAATTCGATGAAATGATGCAAGCAAAGCAAGAAGTTAATTATAACTAATGCAGCGAGTGTTTATTCAATATTAAATAATTAAAAGAATCCTGCTATTGCAGGATTCTTTGTTTAAAATGTGCATATTATGTCAGACGAAAAAAACAAAAAAAAGCCAGGACAAATCAATATTGAACTAGATGAAAAAATAGCTGAAGGAACGTATTCTAACTTAGCTATTATTAATCATTCGGTTTCTGAATTTGTTGTCGATTTTGTAAGTATCATGCCAGGAACACCTAAAAGTAAGGTGAAATCTAGAATTATATTAACACCACAACATGCTAAGAGATTACTTAAAGCTTTAGGCGATAACGTAAATAAATTTGAAAGTGTTCATGGTGAAATTAAAGATTACGAGCAACCTCCAATCCCAC
>DFBO01000083.1 GCA_002366675.1 Flavobacteriaceae bacterium UBA3078 | reverse complement strand
GTATTCTGCTTGAGCTCTTGCATATTCTGTATGCGTTGAATCTCCACTAGCAAGAATTCTTACATATTCTAATTGTTCATCGTAAGCATCTCCTAGATAATTCCAACCATGAATATCGTCTACATAACCATTCTTATCGTCATCAATACCATTACCTGCTATTTCGTCTTCATTTACCCAAGCAACATCATTTAAATCTTCATGTTCAATATCAATACCAGAATCAATAACTGCTACAATAACAGTTTGCCCTTTTTTAGATTTTATTATTTCAGCATAAGCTTTTTCAACACTCATTCCTGGAATCGTATCTTTTACAAGATCTAAATGTCCCCAAGTGTGTTTTTCGTTTTCAGTTAATTCTGACACTTTTAAAGGAACAGAATCTATGTTTTCAATAGGAGTTGATACAATATCAGCCCCACCACCACAACTAGATAAAGTTGTAGCTACAAGAATTGAAAGAAAGAAAGGTTTAAGTAATTTCATTTTAATATTAAGTGTTAGTTAAAAATATCATTACAAGTAAAAACATTATTTAGTCGCACGCCTTTTTCAGTATGCTTTACTGTAATAATCTCGTTATGTGCATCGTGTTCCAAAAATAAGTAATAATTATTATCTGCTGCTAAATTCAGGAATTTTTCTTTTTCATCTAAAGTTAATAATGGTCTTGTGTCGTAACCCATTACAAATGGAATAGGTAAATGACCAGCAGTTGGTAATAAATCTGCCATAAAACAAATGGTTTTTCCTTTGTAGTTAATCATAGGAACCATTTGTTTATCTGTATGTCCATTTGCAAAGAAAATATCAAAGCCTAATTCTGAATTCTTTAATAAATCTACTTCTGGAAGTGACGTGAATTTTAATTGACCACTTTCTTCCATTGGTAAAATATTTTCTTTTAGAAATGAAGCTTTTTCACGCTTATTAGGTTTTGTAGCCCAATTCCAATGATCTTGATTACTCCAAAAATGAGCGTTTTTAAACGCTGGCTCATAGCCTGTTTTATCTTTATTCCATTGAACAGAACCACCACAATGGTCGAAATGCAAATGCGTCATAAAGACATCTGTAATGTCGTCTCTATGAAACCCAAATTGTTTCAATGACTTATCAATAGAGTTGTTTCCCCAAAGATAATAGTAGCCATAAAACTTATCGTTTTGTTTGTTGCCCATTCCAGTATCTACTATAATAAGTCTATTTCCATCTTCAATCAATAAACATCGAGCAGCAATATCTATCATGTTATTGTTATCTGCTGGATTTGTTTTTTGCCATAAAGACTTAGGGACAACGCCAAACATGGCACCTCCATCTAGCTTAAAATTTCCAGATTCAATAGGATATAAATTCATAAGGAATGCAAATTACTAAAACAGGTAATATTAGCGAAAATAATGTCGTGATATTAGCTATTTTTTAACATTTAAATGAGACAAAGTAATCTGCTAGTTATTTTGATTTAAGTTAAAAGACTTCCTTTTATGAAGTAACTACTTGCTTTAAGCGTTTACCAAAATCAAATAAAACTTTAATTTCTTTAATACTTGCTAATCGTTCTTTACCAAAGACAAGTATCCCATTTCCATTGGATTCAACATGGTAATATGGATTGCTTTCAAAAAAATGAACGAGATCCTCGTTAAAGAATCTTGTGATAGCTTCTTCGTCTTCACCTAACAGATAAAAACGATTAGAAAAATCTACTTGATTTTGAATTGGCACGTCTTTAAAACCTGCAAATGCATATATCTTTTCTAAAAATCCCTCTCTATCTAAGGTGAATTCAGGGATTGTTTTATTTAATGAAATATGCAGCATAGTGGTTCTAACCACTTCCTTAGCAATAAACTCACCTTCTGAAAATTCGATATCAAAAATGTTTATCACGTCATTTTTAGTAAATAACTGATTGTTTATATGATTAATATTTTTTGTTCTAAAAAAGATAAAATCATTTAAGAAGAGCGTCTCTTTTTGTTTTTTATGGAGATATTTTAAATTGTAATTTTCAGCAAGTTCTTCAATGCTTGTCTGGCGCCTTGTTAAATTGTTTTTTATAATATTTGGCACTGGAAGTAATCGTCTTAATGCAAAAGGATGTTTAGAATCTGTATCATGCATGTCTAGACCTATAACTTCCAAATGTCCACCTCGTTTTAAGAAAAGATCTCTATAACTATTAAGGTTTTCCATAACAGTATGATCTACAAATTCACATAAAGAAAAATCAACGATAACATCTTGATTTTCTTGAACAGCATCTAATTTATTTTTTAGTTTATAATAATTTAAAAAACTACAAAAGTGTTTCACGCTTATGTAATAATTTCCATCAGCATCTGTTTCTTGATACATTAAAACATTTGGCTTGAGTATGTTTCTTGCAAATAAGCCAAGGCTTTTATTTATAATTATATGGATTATAATAGTGATTAGAACTCCAGATAAAATCCCAGAAATTAAACCGACTTTTAAAGTAACAAAAAGCGTTACTAGGAATATAATAACCTGTTCTTTGCCTATTGAAAATATTTTTTTAATGGATTCGGGAGATGCTAATTTGTAACCAGTAAACACTAAAATAGCCATTAAAGCAGGTAATGGAATTCTTGTTAATTGCGAACTAAACAACACAATAAATATGATTAGAAAAATAGCATGAAAAAAATTAGCTGACCGATTACTTCCATTGTTGTTAACATTAACCGAGCTTCTTGCTATAACAGTAACCACATTTAAACCTCCTAAAAACCCACTACCAATTGTCGCTAGACCTAATGCTTTAAGATCTCTGTTTACGTTAGAGCGTCTTTTTTCAGGATCTAATTTATCTACAGCTTTTATACTTAATAAAGATTCTATACTAGCAATAAGTGTCAAAGCCAGTACACTAGACCAAAAGGAGAATTGCCCTATTTTTCCAAAGTTAACGGTTGGTAATTGCGCTATAATTTCTTTAAATTCTGGTATTCCAGAAATCATATAATTTTTTGCAATTGGATTAGCTTCATGTGCAAATAGCTCAAAATAATAACTAAAAGCAATAGAAAGGATTACAATCCACATTGGGGCAGGAATAAGCTGTAAATATTTATTTCTTATTTTAGGATAAAACACCATGATTATGAAGCTAATTAAGCCCGCAAGAGCTGCTAAAATAAGTCCTTCTTTTTCATAATGTAGCGCATCGTTAATGGTGAATGGTATTTCTAATAAATAATCAATAGTATCTGCTCTTTCTATCCTATGCGCTAACATAATATGAAATTGTTTTCCTAAAATAATAAGACCAATAGCAGCCAACATGCCTTGAATAGCAGATGATGGAAAAAAATCGGATAATTTCCCCAATCTTAAAAACCCTAAAATAGCCATTAACACACCAGAAAATATAATTGCTGCATAAGCACTTTCTAAACCTAAGGTTGTAATGGCTACTAACAAAACACCTACCAGTCCATTTCCTGGACCTGTTATTGTTACATGACTTCCACCTAAGACAGACACCATAAGCCCTCCTACTACTGCTGCAATAATACCAGCTATTGGAGGAGCATCGCTTGCCATAGCCAATCCTAATCCTAGAGGCAAAGCAATAAGGCTTACCACAAAACCAGAAAATATATTCTTTGGCAATGTCTTTAAAAAATCGACTATTGTTGGTTTTTTTGGACTCATTGAATAATTAAGACATCTGTTGGAAGTTCGGCTAATATATGTTCAATATCGTGTGGAAAAATTCGATCCCAAAGGGTCATTTTTGAAGGCGCATTCATAACCAAAAGGTCAGCTCGAGATATTTGTGCATAATGTCCAATGGAATAGCCTTGTTTTCCAAATATTGGTTGCGATTTAATTGTTATGGCGTTAGTATGTTTTTTTGGAATATGCTCTATGATAGATTTTATTCTTGAGGTTTCACGTAATTTTATACGTTCTTTTAAAATAGTTACTTTCCTTAAAGATTTATCATCTTCAACCTTTACAGCTACTTCATCTTGTTTAATTTCTTCAACGATAGTTATTAATTTAGAACCCAAACAATGAGATATATAAAAAGCAGACTCAATAGTTTGTTCTGTTTTGGGATCTTTTAGACCATTAACAACTATATGCTGACAAGGGATTCTTTCAACTGAAGGGTTGATTAATAAAAGAACCGAACATGTTGATTGCCGTGTAATTTTTCTTGCAATTGATCCTAAATAATAATTTACTATTTTTTCTTTCTTTAGCGCACCTAATATTAATAAATCAACGTTTTTATTTTGTGATACAGTTAAAATAACATCAACAGGGTTTCCAACTTTGAAAATAATTTCTACTGATAGATTTTGATTTAAAAAAGGGGATAAAATAGTTGTAAATGTATCTTTTTTTTCTTGAGTTTCCTCTCCTACATGGATGAGTATAAGCTTAGAGTTAAACATTAAAGAGAGCCTAGAAGCTTCATAAACATTAGCTTTAAGATTAGGTGAAAACGTAACACCAATACCTACAGTTTTAAACGGTTTAAAAGACAAATTTTATTATCAAATTTATAAGGATTTGAAAGATAGTATTTTTTTAAAAAATAATTGTACTAAAACTTAAATGTCTATATTTAATAGTAGTTTTAACAAAAATTAAAGCATGATAGAATTAGGAGGAATTATAATTTTAGGAATACTTGCTCAATGGGTTGCTTGGAAACTTAAAATTCCAGCAATCTTACCCTTAATTTTAATTGGCCTATTAGTTGGTCCAATTGCAGCTGAATTTTTGAGCACAGATGGCACTAAATGGATTGAGCCAATTTGGAATGGGGAAGAGGGTTTATTTCCTGGTGAGAGTTTATTTTATTTTGTGTCTCTTGCTATTAGCATTGTCCTTTTTGAAGGAGGTTTAACCTTAAAAATGGGTGAAATTAAAAATGTGGCTCCAGCCATTACTAAGTTAATAACTATAGGTTCTATTGTAACTTTTTTTGGCGCTTCAGTTGCAGCACATTATATTTTTTACTTAAGTTGGGAAATTTCTTTTTTGTTTTCAGCTTTAATTATTGTTACAGGACCTACAGTTATTACTCCTATTTTACGAAATATTCCTCTAAAAAAAGATGTCTCAGCTGTCTTAAAATGGGAAGGTATTTTAATCGACCCAATTGGCGCATTGGTCGCTGTATTAGTTTTTGAGTTTATTAGTGTTGATGCAGGTGGAGAATACACAAAAACTGCATTTATCGAGTTTGGTAAAATTGTTCTTTTTGGTTCAACCTTTGGTTTTACTTTTGCACATGCACTTAATTTTATCATTAACAAGAAATGGGTGCCACATTATTTAATGAATGTGTTTGCCTTAGCCGCAGTACTTGGTGTTTTTATTTTAGCAGATGAGTTTGCCCATGAATCTGGTTTACTAGCGGTTGTAGTTATGGGAATGGTATTAGGAAACTCTAATTCACCTTATTTAAAAGAGTTATTATACTTTAAAGAATCTTTAAGTGTCTTATTAATTTCTATATTATTTATTCTTTTAGCAGCTAATATTAATTTTGATGAATTGCTTTTAATTTATAACTGGAACACAGCCATTCTATTTGCTGTAGTGGTTTTTATACTTAGACCACTTGGTGTCTTTTTAAGCGCACAAGGATCCAGTTTAAAGTTAAATGAAAAGCTCTTTATTAGTTGGGTTGGGCCACGTGGTATTGTTGCTGCTGGTATTGCTTCGTTGTTTGGTTTAAAACTTGCTAAAGATGGCGTTCCTGGAGCAGAATATATTACGCCTTTAGTGTTTATGATAGTTCTTGGAACTGTTTTATTAAATGCTACAACCGCCAGAGTGTTTGCAAAAATGGTAGGTGTGTTTTTAAATAAATCTGAAGGTATCTTAATTGTTGGAGCATCTAAAGTCTCTAGATTAATAGGTCACTACCTTGAGTCTCATGGAAGACACGTTGTTTTAATAGATAGTAATTTGACCAATATTAAGCAAGCTAAAGAATTAGGTCTTGAAGCATTAAGCACTAATATTTATTCAGATACGTTGTTGGATAATATAGAACTTAACGATATTGGGTATTTAATGGCATTAACAGGAAGTTCAGATATTAATAAATATGCCATAAATAAATTTAGTAAACAATTTGGTGAAAATGGCTCTTTTAGGCTGGTTTCTACTGAAGAGATGAAGGATTCAGAAAACAATCCAAAAGAAGGCTTATTTTCTCATACAGACGATTATAATACGCTTACTGAGGTTACGAGAAAATATCCTTCTATTCAAGAAATTGAAATAAAAGACGAAGCGCATTACAAAGACTTAATCGAGATTACTAATAAGGATAAAGACATTATCCCATTATTTATTAAAGATGAAGATGACGAATTACATATTATATCTTCTTACAATACATCAATAGAAAAAATAGGTAAGGATTTTAAACTTGTTTACTTAGGAAAACCTTTCGATTTAGAAAAAATATAATTCTAAATAAAACAACTAGTCATTCAATTTTAAAACTGCCATGAATGCTTGTTGAGGGATTTCAACATTTCCAACTTGACGCATACGTTTTTTACCTTTCTTTTGTTTTTCAAGAAGTTTACGTTTTCTAGAAATATCTCCACCATAACATTTCGCAGTAACATCTTTACGAAGCGCTTTAATAGTTTCACGAGCAATAATTTTTGCTCCAATAGCAGCTTGAATAGGAATATCGAATTGCTGACGCGGAATTAATTCTTTTAACTTTTCACACATTTTTTTACCAATGTTGTGAGCATTATCTGCATGAATTAAAGCCGAAAGCGCATCAACGGGTTGCGAATTTAAAAGAATATCTACACGAACTAATTTAGAAGTTTGCATGCCAATTGGATGGTAATCGAAAGAAGCATAACCTTTAGAAACCGTTTTTAATCTATCATAAAAATCGAAAACAATTTCAGCTAAAGGCATATCGAAATTCATTTCAACTCTTTCTGTAGTTAAATACGTTTGATTGGTAATCATTCCACGTTTTTCAATACATAAAGACATGACGTTTCCAACAAAGTCTGCTTTAGTAATAATCGTAGCTTTAATATATGGCTCTTCAACACGATCGAGACCAGAAGGATCTGGCAAATCGGTTGGGTTGTTTACAATAACAGGAACCTCTGGATGTTTTCTAGTAAAAGCATGGTAACTAACGTTAGGAACTGTTGTAATAACAGTCATATCAAATTCACGCTCTAAACGTTCTTGGATAATTTCCATGTGCAACATGCCAAGAAATCCGCAACGGAAACCAAAACCTAATGCAGCAGAACTTTCAGGAGTAAAAACCAAAGACGCATCATTTAGTTGCAGCTTTTCCATAGAATTTCTAAGCTCCTCATAATCTTCAGTATCTACTGGGTAAATACCAGCAAAAACCATTGGTTTTACATCTTCAAAACCAGCAATAACATTGGTTGTTGGGTTTTTAGCATCAGTAAGCGTGTCTCCAACTTTTACTTCCTTTGCTTCTTTTATTCCAGTAATAACATAGCCAACATCTCCAGCTTTAATTTCTTTTCTTGGAAATTGCTTAAGTTTTAATGTCCCAATTTCATCCGCAAAATAGTTTTTACCTGTTGCAATAAACTTGATGTTTTGCCCTTTCGTAATAGTTCCATTAATAACTCTAAAATAAGTCTCTACACCACGAAACGGATTGTAAACAGAATCGAAAATCAAAGCCTGTAAAGGTTCATCTGGATTACCTATTGGAGCAGGTACACGTTCTATAATAGCTTCTAAAATTTTATCAACACCAAAACCAGTTTTCCCACTTGCGTGAATAATTTCTTCAGGATCGCAGCCTAATAAATCGACAATATCGTCTGTAACTTCTTCTGGATTTGCACTTGGTAGATCTACTTTATTAAGGACAGGAATAATTTCTAAATCATTTTCTAAAGCCAGGTAAAGATTAGATATCGTTTGCGCTTGGATGCTTTGCGCAGCATCAACAATTAGTAAAGCACCTTCACAAGCAGCAATAGATCTTGATACTTCGTAACTAAAATCTACGTGACCAGGAGTATCTATTAAATTCAGAACATATTGTTCACCTTTATAGGTATATTCCATTTGTATAGCATGCGACTTGATAGTGATACCTCGTTCACGCTCTAAGTCCATACTATCTAGTAGTTGTTCTTTTTTTTCGCGTTCAGTAACTGATCCAGTAAAATCTAATAACCTATCTGCCAAGGTGCTTTTACCATGGTCAATATGCGCTATAATACAAAAGTTTCTAATGTGCTTCATAAAATCTAATTCCTAGCTAAAAAACTAATTTGCAAATATAATTGTTTTAAAATAGCTTTAAATGTTAATAACTAACTAAATGAAATAATTTTATTTACGGTATTTCCGTAAAAATAAATTCAAAACTATTTTTATATTGTAGCCCCAAATAAGCTTATGAATTTAAAACAAAATGTCTTCTGTTTATTTTTTGTCTTTTTACTGCCTTTTTCAGTATTAAGCCAGGATACATCTATAACCGGAACCGTTAAGGATATAGATAAGAACCCGATTTATTTTGCTAATGCTGTGTTATTATCTGCCAAAGATTCTACAGTCATTAAAGGCACCTCTACTAACGATAAAGGTTTTTTTGAGATTAAAAATGTCAAAGTTGATAACTATCTTCTAAAAATCAGCTTTATAGGATACACTGATTATAATACATCTATTCAAGTTTCTACTGAAGATCTCCATCTTGGAGATATTACTCTAAAAGAGAGCAAAGAAGCTTTAGATGAAGTAAGCATAGTTGTTAATAAACCAACTATTAAAAAGGAGGCAGATAAGTTAGTCTTTGGAGTAGAAAAAACAGCTCTTTCTGAAGGAAGCCTACTTCAAGTTTTAAAAAGCACACCTGGAGTCTTGGTTTTAGATGGACAAATAATGGTAAAAGGATCTGCACCAACGGTTTATATTAATAACAGAAAAGTGCAACTATCTACCGACGAATTATTGCAACTTTTAGAAAGCTCACCTGCAAATGCTATTAAGTCGGTTGAGGTTATTACAAATCCTTCGGCAAGTTATGATGCTGAAAGCGGTGTGGTTTTAAATATTATAATGAGTAAAAACATGGTAACTGGATACAGAGGAAGTGTTTCGGCAAATTATACTCAAGGTGTTTTTCCTAGATATAACTTAGGAATGATTAATTATTTTAAAACAGATAAAATAAATGTATTTGCTAATTATAATTACACAAGCGATAAAATAAATAGAGATAACGAGGATGGTGTTTATTATTTTGATACTAATAATCAAATTGATGAAGTTTGGAAATCAACTATAAATAGAAACACCTGGACAAAGTCTCATAGCTTGAATTTTAATGTCGATTTTCTATTAAACGAAAACAACACATTAAGCGTTTCTTCTAATATGTTATGGACACCTTATTTTAAGTATAAACTAGATAATAATACAGACATCTTTGATGCTAATAATGATTTTCAATCTCGTTTTGAAGCAGATAATCTCTCTAACGATGATAAATACAATTTAGGATTCGATTTAGATTATATACATCAATTTACCAAAAGCAGCTTGGCTTTTAATAGTCATTTTACTATTTACGATTACAACAGGTTCCAAGAATCTTCAAGTAACTATTACGATCAGAATAATAATTTTATTGGACCTACTGCTTTTAATACAGATGCCAATCAAAAAACTCAGATTGTTACAGCTCAATTAGATTATAAACTTCCAATTAATGAGACTTCGAATTTTGATACTGGAGCAAAATATTCAAACATTCAATCTGAAAGTGATATCGCTCGTTATGATTATGATTTTAACACGAATGAAGAGGTTTTTAATACGGCAAATTCAAGCGCTTTTGAATATAACGAAAATGTTTTTGCAGCATATTCAAACTATGATAAATCATGGGAAAAGTTGAGTATTAATGCAGGTTTGCGTATGGAGCAAACAGACATTAAAGGAACCTCAATAACAAATAACCAAACAAACAAACAAAGCTATTTAGATTGGTTTCCTACAGGTAGTATTAGTTATCAAGCAGGAGATGTGCTTAGTTTTTATGCTAATTATAAACGAAGCATTCAAAGACCAAATTATAAAGATTTAAATCCCTTTACTTTTTTCTTAAACGACAATACTCTGGTTGTTGGAAATCCAAATTTAAAACCAACGTATAAAGATCATTATACTATTGGCTCTTCAGTAACTTACTTTTTAACTTTAGAAGCGTATTATATCAATAAAAAGGATAATGTGATAGAGCTTCCACTTCAAAACAATTTAACCAATCAAATAGTATATGCTCCAGTTAACATCGATAAATCTATAGAGTTTGGTTTTGATGTTGTTTCGTATTTTAATATAACAGATTCTTGGTTTGTTTATGCTGTAACGTCTTTCTATAATTCACAAGAAGAAAAAAATACAGATAATGGTTTTATTGAAGCAGATCAATGGTCTAACTATAGTGTCCTGAGTAATGATTTCTCTTTTTTAGAAGACCGTAGTTTATCTGTAAACCTAACATTTATCTATCAATCTCAAGTTTTACAAGGTTTCAGGGATGTTGGATCAAGATTAGAGTCTGAATTATCTATCTCTAAAACTATCTTAAAGAAAAAAGCTGTTATTTCTTTAAGCGCTGCAGACCTGTTTAATTTAGGTGATTTTGAAACTACAACAGAATATTTAAATCAGCGTAGTTATAACCATACCGATTTAGATAATAGATACATTAAATTTGGTTTTAGGTATAAATTTGGTAATACCATATTAAAAACTAACGAGCGTCAAAAAGCAGTTAAAGAAAGAGACCGAATAAAAGAAAGAGATTAATTTCTTAATCTTGCCATTTCGCAATTTTCGTATCAGTAGATAGATATTTCAGAACGTCAATCCTTCTAGTCCTGCCACTCTGCAATAAACAAGTTCGTATCATGTCCTCCACCATTATTTCTATTGGAAGAGAATATCAATTTTTTTCCATCGTTTGAAAAAACAGGAAACGCATCAAATGTATCGCTATGTGTTACGCGTTCTAGGTTTTTACCATCTAAACCTATCATATATAAATTAAAAGGAAAGCCACGCTCAGACTCAAAGTTTGAAGAGAATAAAATCTTTTCACCAGAAGGATGAAAAAACGGACTCCAATTAGCATTTCCTAAATTGGTTAATTGACGTAATTCGCTACCATCAGCATTACAGATATATAATTCCATTTCTGTAGGCTGCACTAAGCCTTCAGCTAACAAATCTTTATATTCTTTAATCTCTTCTTCAGTTTTAGGTCTGGAAGAACGAAAGATGATTTTTGTGCCATCTGGCGAAAAGAATGCGCCACCATCGTAACCTAATTCAAACGTTATTTGTTTCACATCGCTACCATCCAGATTCATAGTGTACAATTCAATATCTCCACTTCTATCTGAAGTGAAAACAATCTTATCACCTTTAGGCGAAACCGTTGGTTCAGCATCATAACCAGGTTCATTAGTAAGTTGATTAACAATATTGCCTTTTAAATCGGCCACAAAAATGTCGTAGGTATTATAAATTGGCCAAATGTATTTTCCGTTTTTTCGTAAAGGTGTTTCTGGACAATCATCACCACCTAAATGTGTAGAAGCATAGATTATATGTTCGTTGTCTGGTAAGAAATAGGCGCAAGTAGTTCGGCCTTTTCCAGTACTAATCATTGGAGGCATGTTGTCTTTAAAGGTGTCATCAACATTCATTAAAAACATCTGGTCGCAACCCACATTCCATTCTTTATAGCTAGACTGAAACACTAATTGTTTATCGTCGAAACTCCAATATGCTTCAGCATTATCTCCACCAAACGTAATTTGTCTTAAAGATTTAAAATGAATTTCATCTGAATATATTAAAGTATCCACCCATTTTGTGGCGCCAGATTTGGCATCAGCAGAAGATGATTTATCGTTTTTGCACGACACAATTAAAAGTAAAAATAACAAGCTATATAAAAATCTAAAAAACACAGACATAGATTAAAGTTTAATTAAATGGCAATTATTCCATAATTTTGCCAAAAATAAGATTTATAATATGAAGAAAATATCGTTACTGGTTCTTTTTATATCGCTTTTTGGTTGTAAACAAGAATATAAACATGTAAATAAGATTAATGAAGATGTCACATTTCTTGCAGATGATAAGTTAGAAGGAAGAGAAACTGGCACAAAAGGAGAGAAGGAAGCGGCTGCTTATTTAGTAAAACGCTTTAAAGATATAGGCTTACAACCTAAAGGGACAGACGGTTTTTATCAAACATTTAGTTTTAAACCAAAAACTGAGCCTCATGGTGAAGTTAATTACACAAATACCTCTGAAGACTCTACCATTACAGGAACAAATGTTTTAGGATATATAGATAACCAAGCAGAAAACACCATTATAATTGGAGCGCATTACGACCATTTAGGTTATGGAAGTGAAGGCTCATTACATAGAGGTAAAAAAGAAATCCATAATGGAGCAGACGATAACGCAAGTGGTGTTGCAGTTATGTTAGATTTGGCAGGAAAATTAAAAAAAGTAAATACATCTAATAACTATTTGTTTATGGCTTTTTCTGGCGAAGAAATGGGCTTGTTAGGTTCTAATTATTTTACTAAAAACGCTACGTTAGATATAAGTAAAACCAATTACATGATTAATATGGATATGGTTGGACGCTTAAAGCAAGATAGTACATTAGCTGTTTATGGTGTTGGCACATCACCACGTTGGAAACAAACGTTATCTGCAACCAATCCAGGTTTTAAATTGGTTGAGAAAGAATCTGGTGTTGGACCAAGTGATCATACGTCTTTTTATCTACAAGATATTCCAGTGTTGCACTTTTTTACTGGTCAGCATGACGATTACCATAGACCTGGAGATGATACTGAAAAGCTTAATTATGAAGGTATGGAAGCTATTTCAAATTATCTTTTTGATATCATAACAGAGTTAGATAAAAGTGGCAAACTAGCTTTTAGAAAAACTAAGAATGAAAGTGAAGAAACGCCTCGTTTTAAAGTTGGTTTAGGAGTTGTTCCAGATTACTTATTCGATGGTAAAGGTATGCGAGTAGATGGTGTAAGCGAAGATAAACCAGCACAAAAAGCAGGTTTACAAAAAGGCGATATTGTTGTGAAACTTGGCGATAGTGCAGTAGTTGATATGATGAGTTATATGAGAGCCTTATCTGCTTTTAAACAAGGAGATTCTACACAAGTTGTAGTAAAAAGAAAAGGCGAAGATATTCAAGCAAACATTCAGTTTTAAGATTTGGTAAAAATAGGCAACATAGAACTTCCAGATTTTCCATTGCTTTTAGCTCCTATGGAAGATGTTAGCGATCCGCCTTTTCGTGCCTTATGCAAAGAACAAGGAGCAGATGTGGTTTACACCGAATTTGTTTCTAGTGAAGGACTTATTCGTAATGCCGCTAAAAGCGTTATGAAACTGGATATCTATGAAAAAGAGCGACCAGTTGGTATTCAGATTTTTGGAGCTAATTTAGATAGCATGCTTCAAACTATTGATATTGTTGAAAAATCGAATCCAGATATTATTGATATTAATTTTGGTTGTCCTGTTAAAAAAGTGGTTAGTAAAGGTGCAGGAGCAGGTATTTTAAAAGATATCTGTTTAATGGAGCAGCTAACTGCCGAAATGGTAAAACGCACCAATTTACCAGTAACCGTTAAAACCCGTTTGGGCTGGGATAACGATTCCATTAAAATTGTTGAGGTTGCTGAAAGACTTCAAGATGTTGGTTGTGCTGCCATATCTATTCATGGTAGAACACGTGCACAAATGTATAAAGGAGATGCTGACTGGAAACCGATTGCAGACGTAAAAAACAATCCAAGAATGCATATTCCAGTCTTTGGAAATGGTGATGTAAATACACCAGAACGCGCTATGGAAATGCGAGATATGTATGGTTTAGATGGTTGTATGATAGGTCGTGCAACAATTGGAAATCCTTGGTTTTTTAAACAAGTAAAACACTTTTTTAATACAGGTGAACACCTAGCTCCAGTTTCTCTAGAAGAACGCGTAGAAGCTGCAAGAAGGCATTTGCAAATGGCGATAGATTGGAAGGGAGAAATCCTAGGCGTCTTTGAAACCAGAAGGCATTACACGAATTATTTTAAAGGGATTCCAAACTTTAAGGAATACAGAATGAAAATGGTAACTAGCGACGACTCTAAAGATGTATTCGCTGCTTTCGATGAGGTTTTAGATGTTTTTTCCGACTATCAGTTTGTTTTGTAATACTCATTCCTACAACAAACAAGAATCAAGTTTTATTTAAAGTGGTTTAATTTTCTACCAGATTTTTAGAAATCCGAACCGAAGCTATTTTTGAAGCAATAACACCTAATACAGAAATAGTAATAAACACGATGATTAAATTTTCGCCTTTTAATGTTACAGGATAAGGTAAGGAAGGTGTAATCAAAACCAATGAAAACGTTTTTTGAAGCCAAACAATTACACAACCTAAAATCAAGCCAATTATGCCTCCAACTATAGACATTAAACTTCCTTGAAGAAAAAATATCTTTCGAATATTTGGGATAGTTGCACCAAGATTATAAAGTGTTTTTAAGGTGTTCTTTTTATCCAAAATCATCATAATTATGGAGCCAATCACATTAAATAAAGCAATTATTAAAACCAGAGTAAAAATTAAATACACTGCTAAATTTTCAGTATTTAACATCTTGTAAAGTGCATCGTTTAATTGCGTACTGTTTTTCAAGGTTATTTTACCACCTAAAACAGAAGTGATTTCTTTTCTTGCTTGCTCTTCGCTAACGTTCTCTTTCAGTTTAAATTCAATAGAACTAACTTCATTTCCCTTATAATTAAGAAGCGCTCTAGCCATATCTATAGGCGCATAAATGTATTTGTCGTTTAAATTTTCGTTCACATCAAAAACACCAACACTAACAGCATTAAAGGTGTTGAAAGCTTGTTTGGCAGATGTTATTTGCCCTTTTCCAGGTTTCGGAACATAAATATTTACGCGTTTTCCATAATCTAAAACGCCAAAAGACAAGGTGTTTGCAATTCCCCAACCAGAGACAACCTGATTTGTTTTTTGAGTCAACCAACTACCCATAACAACTACAGAGTCGATAGTACTCACAAATTTAAAATTCTCATCAACTCCTTTTATATAACCATTTGGATAACTTTTATCTTCAAATGTTATGAATACTCGTTCTTCTATAATTTTCGAATAATAAGCTACACTTTCTAGTTGATTTAATTTAGAAAACTCGTCTTCAGAAATTAAAAAAGACTTGCCTGTTGAAGCTTCTGCTTTTAAATCAGGATCTATAATCGTAGTAAACTGAAGTGTAAAATCTTTTAAGCCAGCAAAACCTGAAAGCACAATAAATAGCGAAGCAGAGCCTAAAACGACTCCAATTGCAGCAATAATAGTAATAAAATTAATAGCATTGTTAGAGCTTTTAGAAAGCAAATAACGTTTGGCTATGTATAACGAAAAACTCAATTACGATTTTTTACGTTTTCCTAACAAGTCTGGATCGTTAATAGGGTCTTCTTCGCCTTTTAAAGACTTATCTATTTTATCTATATACTCTAGGGAATCGTCTAAATAAAACTGAAGCGCAGGCATACGTCTTAATTGGTGTTTAGTTCGCTGCGCTAATTCATGCTTAATTAAAGGCGAATTAGATTTAATGCCTTCAATAAGTTCTTTTCCTTTATTATTAGGGAAAATACTCAAATACACTTTTGCAACGGATAAATCTACAGTTACTTTTACTTTAGAAACTGAAATTAATATACCATGCATGCCACCTTGAGTTGCAGCTCTTTGAAGCACTTCTACTAAATCTCGTTGTAAAACTGAACCTATCTTTTTTTGTCTTTGACTTTCCTCTTCCAAACTATTAATTATTTAAAAAGTATTTAATTCTTAACTTTTAAAAAGAATCTAAACTTTTATTATTAAAACCTATTAAGGGGTTTCGTGATGCAAAAATAACGATATTTAAAGATTATATTACTTTTGATGTCAAAATTCGTAACTTACTATTAAAGAATAAAAATGAACAAGATAGAACATATAGGGATTGCTGTTAAAAACTTAAAAGAATCTAACGATTTGTTTTCCAAGTTATTTGGAAAACCACATTATAAAACTGAAGAAGTGTTAAGTGAAGGTGTTAATACGTCTTTTTTTCAAGTAGGAGAAAATAAAATTGAATTATTGGAAGCCACAAATGCCAATAGTCCAATTGCGAAGTTTATTGAAAAAAAAGGAGAAGGTATTCACCATATAGCTTTTGATGTATTAGATATTGAAGAAGAAATTCAAAGATTGAAATGTGAGGGTTTTATAGTTTTAAACGAAACACCAAAAAAAGGAGCAGATAATAAATTGGTAGCCTTTTTACATCCAAAATCTACAAACGGCGTTCTTATCGAGTTGTGTCAAGAGATAAAGGAATAAAAAATCTTGCAGCCTTTGAAAATATGTAGTAATATTGCACACTCTTTTAAATAAGAGAAAAATTAGCAGCAATGTTAATTGGTCCCATAGCTCAGTTGGTTAGAGCACCTGACTCATAATCAGGTGGTCCTTGGTTCGAGCCCAAGTGGGACCACTATTAAAATAAAGCCTTACGGAAACGTAAGGCTTTATTATTTTGTTTGGGTTAAACAAATGGTTAGAAATTAAGCAACTAATTAGGTCTTAAATTATTTTACTAGAGCATATTTTTACCAGTTTTTGTGAAAAAATGGAGAGATTATGTTTGGCAAAAAATTACTAGCGAATTATATCCAATAATGGCTAACGTGTTCGTGTAT
>DFBO01000235.1 GCA_002366675.1 Flavobacteriaceae bacterium UBA3078 | reverse complement strand
GGACATTTTATTGGCATTTCGGTAATATGAACCACTAATTTCCCACCTTCCCAAGTTCGTAATTTATCTCGTAAAGCTTTAGCGCCTTCATAGGTGTAAAAATCGAAAATACTCTGATACCATTCAGCACCATTCATACCTTCAATTTCATCTGGTGCAATTTTAGTTCCAGTAGCAACAATTAGAATATCATAATCTAAAATGGTTCCATTTTCGAGATTGACTTTGTTTTCATCAGGAACAATTAATTCAATTTTTTCTTGAATATAATTTACATCCTTTGGAATAAACTTTTTTCCATTTTTCTTTACCTGTTTTGTTGTGTAAATATCAAAAGGAAGGAACAAAAAACCAGGTTGGTAGTAATGTGTTTTGAATTGATCTATAATCGTTATTGACCATTCCTTTTTTTGGAGTTTTGAAACTAAATGATTCGCCATCATTGTTCCTGAAGTTCCAGCGCCTAAAATGATTAAGTTTTTCATAATCTTACATTTATACTGTAAAATTACGAAGAATTTAAGTCTTAGAATATGATAAAAATCATGACATAATTGTCCTATAGGATAGGTAGATAATAACTATTTATGCAATTTTAGCTGAATGCGTTTTCGTGGCACATCTACTTCCAAAACTTTTACAATAACTTGTTGATGCAAACTAACATGCTCATTAACGTCGCTTACAAAACTGTCTGATAAATTGGAGACATGAATCAACCCGCTTTCTTTAATCCCAACATCTACAAAAGCACCAAAATTGGTGATGTTGTTTACAATACCTGGAAGTAATTGTCCTTCTTGTAAATCGGTTATAGATTTAATATTTTGATTAAAGGTGAATACTTTGGCTTGCTCACGAATATCTAATCCAGGTTTTTCCAGTTCTTTAATAATATCCTGAAGTGTTGGTAATCCAATCGAATTAGTGCAATAAGGCTTTAAATCTATTTTTTGAAGTAAAGATGAATTTCCAATGAAATTTGAAACATTCTTACCTAAATCTTTAGCCATTTTCTCTACAATGGCATAACTTTCTGGATGTACAGCTGAATCGTCTAACGGATTTTTCGCCTCTTTAATTCTTAAAAACGCAGCTCCTTGCTCAAAAGCTTTATCTCCTAATCGTGGTACTTTTTTTATGTCGTTTCTAGATTTAAAAATACCATTTTCAGTTCGGTAATTAAAAATGTTTTCAGCCAGTTTTGGACCAATTCCAGACACATAACTTAATAAGGATTTGCTAGCAGAGTTAATGTTGACACCAACAGAATTTACACAGTTTTCAACAACACGATCTAATTCCTTTTGAAGTTTTGTTTGATCGACATCATGCTGATATTGTCCAACACCAATAGACTTCGCATCAATTTTTACTAGTTCTGCAAGAGGATCTTGTAAACGTCTACCAATGGAAACGGAGCCACGAACAGTGACATCGTAATTTGGGAATTCTTCTCTAGCAATTTTAGACGCTGAATAAATACTAGCTCCAGCTTCACTAACCACAAAGACTTGAATATTGTTTTTAAATCGAATTTTCCTAATAAGCGCTTCGGTTTCTCTTGAAGCTGTTCCGTTTCCAATAGCTATTGCTTCAATTTGATAAGCTTCAGATAAGGTGCTTATTTTTTTCATGGCTCCAATAGCATCGTTTTTTGGAGGATGAGGATGAATAGTTTCGTTGTGTTTTAAATTTCCTTGCGCATCTAAACACACAATTTTGCAACCTGTTCTAAAACCAGGATCAATGGCTAATACTCGTTTTTCACCTAAAGGCGAGCCTAATAATAATTGTTTTAAGTTTTTAGCGAAGACGTTTATTGCAGATGCATCCGCTTTTTCTTTTGCATTTTGAAGTGCTTCATTAGATAATGATGGAAATAGCAAACGTTTATAAGCATCTTGAATGGCCATTTTAATTTGTTTAGAACACCCATTGTTTGAACGAATTATTCGATCTTCAATTTTAGCCAAAGCCTTATCGTTATCAATAGCAATTTTTACTTTTATAACCTCTTCTTTTTCGGCTCTTAAAATAGCTAACAACCTATGCGAAGGAATTCGGCTTAATGCTTCTTCCCAATCGAAATAATCTCTGAATTTTTGAGCGTTATCAGAACTTGTACTGAGCGCAGTCGAAGTATCTTTTTTTGCCTTTACAACCTTGGTTGAAATCATGGCAAAACGCTCTAATTGATAGCGTATGTTGTTTCTAACATCTGTACGTTCGTTAACCCATTCTGAAATGATATGTCTTGCACCTTCCAAAGCATCTTCAACTGAAGCAATTTCTCCTTTAAGATACTTAAAAGCTATGGATTCTATATCTGAAGCATTCTGACTCATGATGATTTTAGCCAAAGGTTCTAATCCGTTTTTTCTAGCTGTTTCGGCTTTTGTTTTTCTGCTCTTTTTGAAAGGTAAGTAAAGATCTTCAAGAGTAGTTACATCTTGAGTTTTTTCAATTTTTTGTTTCAATTCTTCAGTTAAAACGTCTTGTTCTTTTAAAGCTTTTAAAATGGAAGCTTTTCTTTTTTCAAGAGTTTCATACTGCTCTTTGTATTTTACAATCTCTCCAATTTGAACTTCATCCAGATTACCTGTTCGTTCTTTTCTATATCGAGAAATAAATGGAATGGTACAAGCTTCATTTAATAATTGGACTGTATTTTTTATACTATCTTCAGGAAGATTTGTGTGAGATTTTATAAATTTTAATAGCTGCATTATTGTCTTTTAAATAATGTATATACGTAAGGACGTTCACCTCCAAACGGATTTATAAAGGTATAATTGAAAGAATTTATAAGTTGAAAGTCTGAACCTAAACTATTTTGTATCATATCTGAATTATAGCGTTTTAAATCTAATCCACAACATTTTTCAGCTCCATCGAGAGCAAATACTGCAATAAATACATACCCATTTTTGGCAACTATTTTTTTAATGAGATTGAAATAGGCTGTTTGCTCTTCTTCTTTTAAAAAGAAGTGAAGTACAGCTCTGTCAATCCATAAATCTATAGGTTCTAGGTTTTGTAATTCTTTAGGATCTGTTAGATCGTCTGTAATACAATTTAAGTTATAATTATGTGATTTTTTAATGCGTTCTTTAAGCTTTTCAAGTGCTAAATCGCTTAAATCGTTTGCCAAGAGATTAGTGTAACCAGTATCTAATAACGAATCAATTAAAGTAGTTGTTCCAACTCCTACATTTAAAATTCGGACATTTGTTTCTAGCTTACATTCTTCAATAAGTTGCATGGTTTGAGTTGGGTTTTCTTCAAACCAACCTAATTGATTGTCGTCTTTATTATAAGCTTTGTTCCAGTGTTTTTTTAAATGCCGTGAGTTGTTCATATTAACTTATATGCAATCCATTAGTAACCGAAGTATCATCAGGATTTACAAACACCAATTTTCCTTCTGGAGTTTCCGTCATTAAAATCATGCCTTGACTTTCAACACCACGAAGTGCTCTAGGAGCTAGATTAACTAAAACAGTTACTTTTTTCCCAACTACTTCTTTAGGAGTGAAACTTTCTGCAATACCTGAAACAATGGTTCTAATATCGATTCCTGTATCAACCTTTAAGACTAAAAGTTTTTTTGTCTTAGGCATTTTTTCGGCTTCTAAAATGGTTCCAACACGAATGTCTAATTTGGTGAAATCGTCAAATGTGATGGTTTCTTTTTGAGGCTCTATTGTTTTGTTGGCAGCTTCATTGGCTTTTTTAGTAGCTAATAATTTATCGACTTGTGCTTGAACGGTTTCATCTTCAATTTTC
>DFBO01000216.1 GCA_002366675.1 Flavobacteriaceae bacterium UBA3078 | reverse complement strand
CAAATGTATTGGACTCAAACAATAGTTTGACAAACCAGATGGGTTAATATATACTGTATGCATACAGTATATATTAACCCATCTGGTTTATTGTCCTCTTCTTCGTTTTTTAGTTTTAAACCTATAACCTATAAATCATGCAAATTTGAGAGGTGATTAACATGCCTACTACTAAAAAAGTTGATCTTTATTTAGGTATGCAAATTAGAAAAAAAAGAGAACAAAAAAAAATCTCCCTTACCCAAGCTGCCAAAGAAATGGATGTAAGCCCCAGCCTTCTTTCTCAGATCGAGAGAGGTATTGTTTCTCCTTCCATAAGCACCCTTCGTATTATTGCTGATTATCTAGATACTTATATAGGCGTTTTATTAGGTGAGAGAGTAAGCAAAGAAAATGCAGTGGTTGTTAGGGCAAATAACAGGAACCGCTCCGTAGTACAGGGGGAAGGAGTTAAATTACATATATTGTCTCCCAGTAACTCAAATTTGGAGTTTCTGTATGATGAATATGAAATTAATTCTTCTACGGGGGACAAACTGTATCAGCACGAAGGAGAAGAATGTGCTTTTGTTATAGAAGGTAAATTAGAAATTGACTTAAATGGCAAAAAAATTATTTTAAATAAAGGTGATTTCATCTGGTTTCTATCCACCATTCCTCATCAAATTACAAATTCATCTGATAAAAAGTCCCTAGCTATTTGGGTAGATTCCCCCCCAAGATTTTAAAAATTTATTTTAAGCTAAGTGTAAACACTACTCGAAATTAGTACAAATAATAAATAATATTTTTAAAATCATAAAATAATTAGGATAGGAGGTAAAAACTTTATTAATAATGAAAGCAATAATAAAGTACGAAAAAGGCGTTAGAAAAGTAAAATTAGGAGATATGCCTATACCAGAACCCAAAAAAAATGAGGTTAGGATAAAAGTAAAAATAGCCGGGATTTGCGGTACAGATTTGCACATTTACTATGATGATATTTTCCCAACAAACCCTCCTGTAATATTGGGTCATGAAGTAAGCGGTATCATCGATTCTTTAGGAGAAGGCGTAGAAGATATTTCCGTGGGAGAACGAGTTACAAGCGAAACTTATTATTACACTTGTGGGACTTGTTGTTATTGTAGAACTGGGAGAAATAATTTATGTAACAAAAGATTATCGATTGGTAGCGGGGTAAATGGTGGATTTACTGAGTATTTAGTTGTGCCTGCTAAAAATATACATCGGATTCCAAGCAATATAAGTTTCGAAGAAGCAGCAATGATTGAACCATTAGCTTGCTGTGTCCAAGCGGTACTAGAAAAAACAAAAATAACTCCCGGAGATAATGTATTAATTACAGGTCCTGGAGCCATAGGTCTGTTATGTCTTCAATTAGTTAAGGCTTGTGGTGCCCAATGTATTGTACTTGGTACTCCTAAAGATATCGAGAGATTAAACTTAGCTGAAAAGTTGGGAGCAGATTTAATCTTAGATACTTCTAATAAAGAGCTAGAGAATTCAATTGAAAAATATTGTAATAATATTGGTCCAGATATAGTTTTAGAATGTTCTGGAGCGGAAGCAGCGGCTAAATTATGTTTAGATGTAATAAAAAAAGGAGGGATATATACTCAAATAGGCTTATTCAGTCGACCCATTACAATGGATCTTACCCGTTTTACCCTTAAAGAATTAGTTTTAAATGGAACTTTTGCGCAAAAATGGCCTTCCTGGGAAAAGGCGATAAAGCTTTTATCTAAGGGATTGGTTAAAACAAAGCCACTTATAAGTGAAGTTATGCGCCTTGAACAATGGGAAGAAGCATTTGATAAGTCTTCAAAAGGAATGGGGATTAAATATTTATTGACACCTTTGAAAAAATAAGGAATTATTTGGAATAATTTAGAGATGTAAAATTGAACTGAAAATTTTATTGGTAGTATATAGTGAGTTTAAAATTTAAATGGACAATATAAATATAACCTTAAAATTATATGGTGGTCTAGATAAACATGCTAACGATTATAATCATGAAAAGGGGATGTTCTTAAGGCTTGATTCTAACGAAACGATAATAGACATTTTAAAGAAATTAGAGATACCAAAGCATAAAATAACTCTAATAAAGGTTGGCGATAGGATTGTCAATCTAGATTATGTTGTAAAAAATAATGGCCTAATAAAAATATTTTCCCATATAGGAGGAGGATAAAATGATACCTGGCTACTTTATGAAAATTGCAGAAATTGATTTAAATACCGAAGAAATTAATTTGGTAGCATTAGAAGAAAAAGAGGTCAAAAATTTTGTTGGGGGAAGTGGTATAGGAGCAAAGTTATTATATGATTATACAGATCATAAAACAGATCCCTTGTGGCCCGAGAATGTATTAATTTTTATGACTGGTCCTTTAACTGGGACAAAAACTTTTTCTTCCGATCGTTTTGAAGTAATTACGAAGTCCCCTTTGACTGGTATCTATACAGAATCTGATTGTGGAGGCAAATGGGGCGAAGGATTAAAAAAATGTGGATTGGACGGGATTGTCATTAAAAGGGAAGCAAAAAAACCGGTCTATATTACTATAAAAGACGAAGAGATTAAAATAAAACCAGCATCTCATTTATGGGGCAAGGATACTTTTACTACCGATAACTTAATAAAAAAAGAAGAAATTAGCCCGAATTTGCAGGTAGTGTGTATTGGCAAGGCGGGGGAAAATTTAGTTAAATTTGCTTGTATCATCAACGAAGGTAAGCATGCTCGTGTTGCAGGTAGAGCTGGAGTTGGAGCAGTGATGGGTTCTAAGAAACTTAAAGCTATTGGAGTATTAGGAACTAAAGAAGTTAAAATTGCCCACGAACAAGAATTTAACCAATTTATTAAAAGTTTGACTCCACACATGGTCGATCAAACTGAAGTTTTAAGAAGATATGGGACTTCAAATGGAGTGGAATATTGTGAATCAGTAGGAGATTTACCGATTAAAAATTGGTACCAGGGAAATTGGGAAGGAGCCAAAAAAATATCTGGCCAATACATGGCCCAAACTGTGTTAAAGAAGAATTATCATTGTGGC
>DFBO01000246.1:737-5155 GCA_002366675.1 Flavobacteriaceae bacterium UBA3078 | reverse complement strand
GTTATTAACAACTAATTTATTAATTATGAAAATTCATTTATTTACGTTTTGCTTTATGTTTTTAGTATTATTAAACTGCAAAAACACTGAACACGACGATTCTCGAATTGTAACTTCTGAAGAAATGGAATCCATTTTAGAAATGGAAGGTGTACAATTAATTGATGTAAGAACTCCTGAAGAATTTTCTGAAGGTTATATAGCGAATGCTCAAAATATCGATTTTTACTCTGATACATTTGATGCTGATATTTTAAAATTAGATAAAACAAAACCTGTTGTTTTATATTGTAGATCTGGTGGCAGAAGTGCAAAATGTTCAAAAAAACTTATCGAGGCTGGGTTTACTAAAGTGTACGATTTAGAAGGTGGAATAACACAATGGGAACATAAAGGTTTTAAAATTGTTACTTCTGAATAACTTGATGTTTATTTTTCTAAGAATTCATTAAAAACTGCATAATTGCTTTCATAGAGTCTAGGTGGAGCTAAACTTTTAATTTCTTTTTGTAATTCTTTATTTTCCCAAACAATGTAAGTACCCATAAGGGAATTTATATGGTAGCTGTCATTCCTTGAAGTATAAGAAGCATATATGAAATCCTTTTCAATATCTTTTAGAAAACTAAATATACTAGCAACTAGATAAAAAAAGTTCTCATTACAATCAGAACACATGTCATAAGCATAAAAAACAGGATTCTTATGTTTCTTATAATCAATTAAATCATTTATAGTTATATCATTTTCAGTAAGCGTTCTTTTTCTAATCTTATTATACAATCTTTTCGATATAGGTAAAAACACATTATGTCCAGAATAAAATCCAGAGGTATCGAAAATAATTTGATTCAAATCTGGTAGTAATTCGGTGGCTCTTAATATTAATTCTTTGGAAATTGGCTTTGCAACATGAGGCTGAGACTTAGTATACCTAATTATTTCATTTAAATCCGATTCATATTTTATTGTTCGCATTCTATTTGTTTCAGCATGCATATCTATTATCCAATGCGGATCTGGTAATTCTTTAGAAATATTACTTAGAGAATATCTTCTTACATTAAAGTCGTAATACGTTGGTATAGATACTGGAGCATTTAAATTTCTTATTACTTGATATGGTATAAACGTAATATCAACCATTTCCTCTTCCTTGTCAGGTTTAAGAAGTGTTTCATTTTTTTCCCATCTAATAATAGTTCTAATGTCTACATCAAATTTAGAAGCTAATTCAGCCTGAGACACATTATTAAATTTTCTAAAATCTATCAATAATGCACCTATTGAAGTATATTTCTTCATGTTGGTTATGGTTGTTTGACAGTAAAAATAGGCATTTTTTTAATATGACATGAAACGTCATACGTTGCCTTGATTCCTGAATCTATTTTTGCAAAGTCCTAAAAAGAGCATATAAAAATATGATTCAAGCCAAAATTTTATTTATAGAACAAGAAATTGTTAAAAGTTCCAAAATAGATATGGAAAAATTAGCAGCTGTAAAAAAAATTAAAATGTTACTAAAAGAAATAGATTTCAAGGCAGAAGTAATTCCATTAGAAAATGCAAAAACTGTTCGCAAACTCTTAGAGTCTTTAAAAAATGGGCCATTAAACAACCACGAATTTTTAATAGTTAAAGAGCTGATTAAATATTAAGTAATATACAATGAAAAAAAAATCTATAGTAATTATAAACATAGTTCTACTCTTACTAGCATGTCTTGTAATTGTAAATTGTAATTCTAATCAAAACACCTATAAGACAGGTGGTTATATTAAAGATGTAGATACTATTTTTGATTCTGAAACCAAGAAAATTTTATCCATAGATAGAAAGTTTTTCAGAAAGCTTTCTACTATCCATAACGGTCTTATCGAAATTAAACAGCCATATGGAGTGTCTTTTGTTATTGTTATTGTTAAAGATTTAAAATCAGATGATTTTGCTCTGTTTGTTATAGAAGACTTAAATCTTTTTTTAAAGAATGCTAAACTTGTAATGGATAACAAAGAAGAGGATGTTATTATGGATGTGGACGATTTAAAATCTACATCCATGAGAAAAAGTCTCTCTTTTAAAAGAGGAATTTTTATAAGTAAAGATGTTAATACGTCTTCTTCAACCCTTTTTGATTTATCTGAAAACGACCTAAATGACATTGAAGATGCATACCATAGGTATCTTATAGAATAGTCTATCACTTTCTATGAAGAATCTAAAAACTCAAAAAAAATCATTTATTGAGGTATAGAGAAACAACAAGAACTTATAAGATTGCAAAAATATAAAAGAGTACAACATAATTAATTTACCATTAGCTTACATTGTAAAAGCCTCTAAAACAATACTGTTTTAGAGGCTTTTTTGTGCAAAAAAAACATATTAAATGAGTCGCATATTTCTAAACGCACTTCCAGAACCTGATTTTAGATAGCGTTCAAAACCGTATGCTTTCATTTTATTATTAAATAATGAAAGATGTATCAATTCTAGTGGAAGTTTGTCTTTTGTATAGTGTACATCTCCTTTGTTATGAGACATTAATCGTTTATCAATATCTGTAGTGTATCCAGTATAATATGTTCCGTAGTAACATTTAAAAATATAAACAGCATATAGAAGTGTCATAATTTTATTGATTAGATTAAAATTAAGGAAAATTGTGGACGTGTTCACCGTAGCTCATCATATAAAAACAAAATAATAAAATAACAGCTAAAAATTATAAATAAAAAAGCTCTCCTTAGCTTAAAGCTTCGGAGAGCGTAGGTGGAGTCGGAGAGAATCGAACTCTCGTCCAAACAAGTAACCAAAGAGCTTTCTACACGTGTATTCTTTTCTTAGGTTTTCGACTGCAAGCTGGTTAAAGACAACCTACTTACAACTTACCTTCTTTAGTTTCAAAAGTAAATCGAAGTGCTTTACTTTCTATATTAACATTTACGATGCCTCTTATAGAACGCCGTTAATCAAGGCTTTCTGGAGACATTTAGCTTGTACACCTTGTGTACCTAGGCCAATCCTACTATAATTCGGATTAAGCAGCTAAAGCGTAGTTATTCTCGCCGTTTAAAAGTTTGACCTAGCCTTTTACGTGTTTCAATGTCATTACACGACGTGCTTACTGTTTAATTAATCTCGCTGTCAAAACCAGTCGACCCCAAGATTCTTTACTAGAATAGTAGAATGCAAAGTTATCAAAAAGTTTGGTAAACCTTGCAATTCCTCTTATTTTCGTGCAAAAATTATTCCAATTTCTTAAATATGAAATTCGCCATTATTAAAGAACGTAAAAATCCACCAGATAGACGTGTTGTTTTTTCTCCAGAGAAATTAGCTGAAGCCAGAGCAAAATTTCCAGAAGCTATATTTAAAGTTGAATCTAGCGACATTCGTGTTTTTTCTGATGAAGCGTACAAAGCGCGAGGATTTGAAGTTACTGAAGATGTTTCCGATTGTGATGTGATGTTAGGTGTTAAGGAAGTGCCAATTGAAAATCTAATACCAAACAAAAAGTATTTTTATTTCTCTCATACTATTAAGAAACAACCTTATAATAGAAAATTACTTTTAGCCATGCTTGATAGGCATATAGACATGTACGATCATGAGACCATTGTAAAGAAAAGTGGAGCAAGATTGATAGGTTTTGGTCGTTATGCAGGTTTGGTTGGAGCCTATAATGGGTTTAGAGCATTAGGATTAAGAGATGGATTGTTTGAGTTACCAAAGGTGGAAACTTTAGCAGATTTAGATGAAGTAAAAAGAGAGTTAGATAAAATTACCCTTCCTAATATTAAAATACTGTTATCAGGAACAGGGAAAGTAGCTCAAGGTGCTAAAGAAATTCTAGATCATTTAAAAATAAAAGAAGTAAGTGATGCTTTATATTTAACTTCAAAATTTACTGAAACTGTTTATTGTTTAGTAGATGTTATGGAGTATAATAAGCGTAAAGATGGTAGAGTAGGAAGTAAGCATGAGTTTTATAAAGACCCAACCGGTTACGAAAGTAATTTTATGCCTTACGCCAAGGAAACAGATTTCTTTATTGCAGGACATTTTTATGGGAACAATGCACCTTATTTATTTACACGTGAAGATGCGAAACATCCAGATTTTCAAATTAATTTGGTAGCTGATATTTCTTGTGATGTCGATGGTCCTGTAGCTTCAACCTTAAGAGCATCAACTATAGCAGATCCGTTTTATGGTTATGATGCTAAAACTGAAAGCGAAGTAGCATTCAATTCAAAAGGAGCAATAACGGTTATGGCTGTAGATAATTTACCATGTGAATTGCCAAAAGATGCAAGTGAAGGTTTTGGAGAGATGTTTTTAGAAAACGTGATTCCAGCATTTTTCAATATAGATGAACGTGGTATTCTAAAACGTGCAAGAATTACTGAAAA
>DFBO01000246.1:0-615 GCA_002366675.1 Flavobacteriaceae bacterium UBA3078 | reverse complement strand
GCAAAAAAAGAAATTGAAACAAACTTTTCGGTCAAAGTTCAAATTTTAGCTAAAGATTTAAGTCAAATAAATATTTCTGAAGATATCATGGCAGAATTAGGTAAAACACAAATAGATGTTTTAGTAAACAATGCTGGATTTGGTGTTTTTGGAGCATTTCATGATGTCGATTGGAACAGACAATCACAAATGCTCAACCTTCATATTATTACCACGACGCATTTAACAAAATTAATTGTTGAAGGAATGGTTGAAAGAGGCTCTGGTAGAATCTTAAATTTATCTTCTTTAGCAGCTTTTCAGCCTGGACCCCTAATGTCTTTATATTATGCAACAAAAGGCTATATATTATCTTTCTCTGAAGCCATTGCTAACGAACTAAAAGGAACAGGTGTAACAGTAACAGCTTTGTGTCCAGGACCAACCAAAACGTCTTTTCAAAAGGTTGTAGCTAACGATTCTTCCGAAAACAAAATTTCCTTTAATATGGCTAGTGCCAAAGATGTGGCAGCTTATGGTTACAAAGCTATGAAGAAAGGGAAACCAGTTGCCATTCCTGGCACGTTTAATAAGTTTTTAGCTACGTTGCCTCGCTTTATTCCTAGAAATATGGCT
>DFBO01000258.1 GCA_002366675.1 Flavobacteriaceae bacterium UBA3078 | reverse complement strand
TCAAAAGAATGAAGTGTTACCATTCCATTTCCATATCCTGAAAAGTTAAACTCAAAGCTAGTGCCATTACGTGCACTATCATCTGGATCAGAACTATCCATATCTTCAGAAATAATAAGAACATTTCCTAATGGCACATCATTACTCGCTTGAGGTCCATCAGATGAAATTCCAGGGCCAGCAAACATTTCATTAGGTGATCCTAAATCAAAATCATTTCCTGTTGGATTTGAAGAATCAAAAATCATAGCAGTATTCATTCCAGGAAAATCTGGATTAACAGCCATAACAGCTATGGTGCCTGAGCATCCATTTGGTGTTACTTCAGAGATAATATCTCCTGCAGAAGAACCTTCGAAGTCGATAACAGTAACTTCATCTATTAGTCTAAAAGGACTATCGGCTTCATTTAAAGTTTCTGAGTTTTCATTTAGTGAATCATTGGTACAGGATGCAAAGATTATTGCCAAACCTGCTAATAGTAATCCGGTTTTTTTCATAATGTTAAATAATTAATTGATTAATAGCTCGGTTAAATTAATTTTATCCTTTAACATCACCAAAGTTTACCGATAAGCATATAATATATTCGTCAAAACACAAAAAACTGTATTAAAACAAAATTTAAAACCCAATTACTCTATTAATCAGCTGTTTATACTTAAGGATTAAATACTCCTTCTTTGTAGTATCAGTTAAACAAATAATAAGAATTTGAATTTTCAGAAGACAATGATCCTTGTCTGCTTTAATAAATTTAGAAATAAAAAAAACCTTAAGAAAGTATAAAATTAAGATCTATTTTTTAACATGTCTAGATATAACGCTTCCACTTTGGTTCTTGCCCAAGGGGTTCTTCGAAGAAATTTTAAACTAGATTTTACTGAAGGATTGCTTGTAAAGCAACGAATATTAACTTGGTAAGCCATATACTCCCAGCCATAATGCGCTACAAGATCATTAATTATTTGTTCAAGTTTAATACCGTGTAACGGATTATTTGGCTGACTCTCCATGCACCATTTTTTTTATTTTCACTGCTTTCTCAAAATGATCTAATTGGTGAGTTTGTATCCACCATGTGGCAGCTTCCATTAATAATTCTGGATACGTGTTTTTGTTTTCAAAAAAAGCATAGAACGACAAGCCTACATTCATGCCTTTTGCTTCAATTTTCTTATTACAAACATCAATGATTTTGTTTCTCAATTCTTTAGTCATAATCTATCTTCTATTACCTCTGGAACGTCTAGAATTATTTTTTGGTTTATTATTTGAGTTTTTAGAAGCGTTCGAATTGTTTCGTGAAGATCTATTTTGACCTCTTTGTTGCTTTTTTATAGGTTGTGTAGATGCATTTGGGTCTGGCTCAAAACCTTCAATAATACTTACTGGAATACGTTCGCCAACTAGCTTTTCAATATCACGTAAATAGGTTGTTTCGTCTGCACTTACAAGCGAAATAGCTTCTCCACTTGCTCCTGCTCTTCCTGTTCTTCCAATTCTATGTACATAATCTTCAGAGATATTAGGTAATTCGAAGTTTATAACATGTGGTAATAACGGAATATCTAATCCACGTGCAGCAATATCTGTTGCGACTAAAACACGAACACGACCACTTTTAAAACCAGCTAATGCTTTTGTACGTGCACCTTGACTTTTATTACCATGGATTGCTGCTGCAGAAACTCCAGCGCTAATCATTTTTTTACACAATTTATTTGCACCATGTTTGGTACGTGTAAAAACTAAAACTTGCTTCCAGTTTCCATCTGAAATTAGCTTAATAATTAATCCTGTTTTTTTTCCTTTAGCAACACGATAAACCTTTTGGTTTATTGCTTCTACAGTTGTATTCTCAGGTGTTGCCTCTACTGTAACAGGATGATGTAAAATACCATTTGCAAGCTTTCTAATATCTTTAGAAAAAGTAGCAGAAAACAATAAGTTCTGACGTTTTTTTGGCATTAAATCCATAATGCGTTCTATATCACGCAAAAAGCCCATATCTAACATCCTATCTGCTTCGTCTAAAACCAATATTTCTATTCGCTTTAACGATAAAACACCTTGGTTTTGTAAATCTAGTAATCTCCCAGGAGTCGCAACCAAAACATCTACTCCTCTACGAATTGCAGCTACTTGTGGTTTCTGATTGACACCACCAAAAATAACTACCGAACGCAAATCTGTAAACTCACTATAAGATCTCACGTTATCGTAAACCTGAGCAGCTAATTCCCTAGTTGGTGTTAAAATTAAGGCACGAATAGGTCTGTATTTAGATTTTTCTCGTTGCGATAATATTTGTAGTAATGGCAAAGTAAAGCCTGCTGTTTTTCCAGTACCTGTTTGTGCAGATGCTAAAACATCTTTACCTTCTAAAATAACAGGAATGGCTTTTTGTTGAATTGGAGAAGGCTCTGTATAACCTTGTTGGGAAACCGCTTTTAATAAGGCATCGGTTAAACCTAATGATTGAAATGACATAAATATTAATTGAGCCAATAATTAGCGTTTAAAATGACTTTCTAATTTTTTAGTGTCATTCTTTATTAAGCGACAAAGGTACTGTTAATTTAATCGCATTGTGTTTGTTTTCTTGATTATGTAAATATAACTGCCTAATTATTAAATTAAAATGAGATTATAGAATTGGGTATAAATCTATTAGATCTGTAGTTATATAATGTGGATATAGACAATTGTCTATATCCAATTGTTGGCAACAATTTGAATAAAAACTGTAACATAATAGAAAACTGATCGACTTATCCATCAATCAATCAAAAAATCATAAAATCATAAAATCAT
>DFBO01000075.1:4760-5363 GCA_002366675.1 Flavobacteriaceae bacterium UBA3078 | reverse complement strand
GAACAGTTCAGGATTCCAAACTGGCTTGAAATAGGGGTCATACCTCACACTGAATTCGTCGATAAGATCTTCATCACTATATATAATTTCTGCATCTGGAAAATTATTGATCTCATTCACAACCATGTACAGGGCGTGCTCTCTCAAGACATCATCATGGTCAAGTAGGCCAATATACTCCCCGGAAGCCGTTGATAGGGCTGTATTAGACGCAGCAGAGATATGACCGTTTGTTTCTCGATAAACAACCTTGAATCTTGGATCCTTTTTCGCATAGACTTCAAGAATTGTGCGTATATTCGTTTTAGAAGAAGCATCATCAACAATGCAGCATTCCCAGTTAGGGTAGTATTGTGCGAGCAAAGAATCGAGTGTTTCCTGCAAGAATTGTTCGTGAGTGTTATAGACCGGTAGTAAAATTGAGATTAGTGGTTTGTGGGAGAATGTTTCTATGTGACTTTCGATCAATATACGATCAGAGAGGGTGAGAGTGTCATATTGATCAATCCAAGCTTTATAGTTATAGGGATCAGTGGATAAAGTTGGATTTGGAGCACGGCCTTCGGCTTGACCAAATTGGATGAAATGAACCAGGGGGTTGAT
>DFBO01000075.1:0-4688 GCA_002366675.1 Flavobacteriaceae bacterium UBA3078 | reverse complement strand
GCCAGCCATTTTTGATGTAATGTAAAATTGGATTGATCTTTAACTTCTCAATTTCCGTGTAAGTTTGAAAATAGTACTTAACATCAAATAAACCGCTCTTTTTGATAAGAAAATATTCCTGTAAGCGTTTCAGATAAATAGGGAAATGAGATTTCATCGTTAATTATCGATATCTATACATAAGGGATAAACCTGATTATTATTGGTATCGTAGTAGAGGATTATTTTTTAAAATCACAGAAATCGGTTTCTATTTGTTATTTTTCTAACTAAACTCATCATCATTCTTAAAGGCTTTGTAATTCGCCAACTTTTACTTCGGGAGTAATATAAAATTTCCTGTTCTTTCTCCTGAATTGTCTGATTTAAGTTTAGGATATGTTCGTAAGAAAAAAAATCATATTTGGCTGTCAGATAAATAAACTTATTCTTGTCGAAACCTTGATGAATCAGCAGATTTCTCGAACGCACAGGGTCATTCAGAGCATCATAAAGCAGATTAAGTCCGAATAATGTATGCTGTGCATCTTTTTCGGATTCTATGGCTATCATACCAAGTGCATAAAGTATGTCAGCATTGTTATTATTGACAAATTTTTTTGCCTCTGGGAAGATAAGTAGTAATTCGTTCATCGTTGAAATATTTCTATAATGTTCTAAAATCTTTAATAACTCAAATTGTATTCTTATTCGCGTAGCAGGCCGGTCCCCACTCCAATTAGCCTCATTGTCGAGAACTCGAAAACTAACTAGTTCTTCTTCCAAAAGATAAATTTCACCAAGAAAACAAAATTGGACCCACATAGAAAAATCAGGAAGCTGATGTAGTCCATAGCTTTCATCGATTTCTTTGTAAACTGATTTAAGAAACATAACACTGGGCATGCATAATGCATTTCCATTATAAAAGAAGTATCTTAACCATTCATATCTGTTTCGATTAGGTTGATTAAATACATTGTAATAATGATGACCTTTTTCTGTGAAATTGTCTCCTGATTCAGAAATTATTTTTGCTTTTGTAAAAACTGCAATGTAGTTAGGATTATTATTTAAGAAATCTACTTGCTTCTCCAGCTTTGTTGAATCCCAAAGGTCATCCGAATGATGAATAGCGATAAATTCTCCATTAGCAAAATTTTTTATCGCTTGTCTCTGATATTCACCACATTGATTAACCTCGCTTCGAAACGAGCGGATTCTTGGATCATCAAAACTTAATATAATTTCCCAAGAGTTGTCCGTTGAACAGTCGTCCCAAATGATCAGTTCAAAATCTCTGAATGATTGATTCAGGATACTATTAATTGAGTCTTCAATAAAATGTTCGTGATTGTAAGAAGTAAGAATTACAGATACTTTTGGATTTCTTTTCATGATTTAGTCCGGGCTGATCACGTATTATTGAATGAGACTTGACTTATCTAAACATGATTAAGAACTTATAATTAGTGTACTAGCTGAATTCACCGACTCGATACGCGGGGAACCATTGAGTTATCGGTATTTTCTTAATCTTTAAAATTTCTGAATAAACTGGATAATTAATTATCTTTCCACAGAAGAATGACTTTTTTTCTAAATTTGCCCATCCTATTTTAAATTCCGAAAGGCCATCAATTATTTTGCCATTTTGGCTGCTTCCTCCCTGAAGTTCTATCCAGCGGATTTTCTTTGAAAGAACATTAATTGCAGTCCACATTACTGCATATCCCGCTTGCAAATCATATCCTTTTTCAGTCAAGGCTGATAGATGATAATAGGAAGTATCGTTTTGCAGAAAGAACAGTGCACCGCCTACTAATTCGCTTTGATACATAACATAAAAGAAATGGGTTTTTGGGATGGCAATCTGTTTCCTAAAACTCTCTTTGGAAAACGCCCGTATACCTGAAACTTTATATTTACTAATAATATTGTCATATAAGTGACACCAATCATCAAGACAAATATTTGGTGCGATTTGATAATCAGCTTCAACCTTATTTAATGCTCTTTGTGCCGTTTTTCTGCGTCCAGGGGAGATTACTTTTTCAAATGGTAAAGTAGTATCTAATATGTAATGATTTCTATACTCATAACACACCTCAAAGTATTCTTGAAATATATTCTTTGAAAATAATTGTAAAGGTCCAATCACAAATGATACCGCAACCAGATCATTCTCTAGCGAAGAGATGTCTTCGATCAAATACTCCCAATTTTCGCAAAAGAATAGAGGGTATGGTCCCATCGCATCGTAATATTCTGTGCCGGGGATTTCTCGTTTGATTAACCATCCCTTAGATTTAGGTAAATATAAGGGTGTACCTATATCAGAGAATGATTTTGAGTATAAGGGGTGAAGATAGCCTTCCATCAATGGTTGATTATCCCAAGAAAGGTGTCAGCTATAAAATTCATGTCATCCTCATTATATCTTTGATCGCAGGGCAAGGTCATGATGCGTTGGGAAAGGTGATGACTTTCAATAAAGTTATTTGGCACAATATTCTGGATGTCCCAATGTATTGGGGGATAGATTTTTTTCTTAAAAAGCACCCGCCTAACCTTATCTCGATTATCTAATGTAATAGGGTATCCAATGGGCACAACATTCTCATCCATATCTGGAAAGACCGCAAATTTACTTAGTTTTTTGTTCAATATTCTGTAATTCAATCGCCGCTTTCGTTTAATTTCTTCATAATCAAATGCATGTTTTAACAACAAGATTGACAAATCACTCATTAATTGATTTCCTGCAATTAATTCTGCTTCGCCTTGTTGGTAAAATTCAAACCACTTCCTATCACCTCCATAAATGTCAAATTCTCTTCTTAATAATGTTGAACAGAATAGTTTATACATTGTATCAGTGTGTGGGCGATAAAAATCAGATTGATTGAAAATAAGCTCATCTTTGCAATATAATATCCCACCATCCGGAATCCCCAAGAACTTACGGGGGGCAAAGATGTAATAATCGCAACTGTCGGTTTTCCAGTTGTGGAATAAAGCCTGAGTGCAATCGCGAAATAGTAAACAATTCCTTGATTTGACTTCTTCTAAGATTTCCTTTTCGAATGGGAAACCAAAATAATCAATAAAGAAAAATAGATCATCATGATCAATTAAATTAATGAAATTATCGTTAGAAATTTCTAAGCTGAAACCAACAGGGTAAAACATTTTTGTTATCTTCTGATTGATTCCAACTAAAATATCGTTTGTTAGGTATGATGGTAACCATATCCTTTTAGGTTTAATCTGGTCTAAAACAAGCTTAATGCACGAGCGTGCATTAAAGAGCAAAACCGGTTTATTTTGAAGGAATAATGGAAAGGATGGGCTAGGAGAAAGCGCTTCAGGTAAACCCAAAACCCCGCCGAAGATTTTATTGTGACTATGTTTTCTCACAATAGGTCCTTTCGGTTGCATTGGTATTCAATTTAATTTTCTCGATTAATCTACGATAAAGTTTGTACACAAAATAAAGATATTCTTCAACTAGAATGAGTAATGGATTCAAGAATTCGATTGGATATGAACTTTACTGTTTTTTCTTTAAGATAAGATGATAAGGGGAGACATAACACACGCGAGGCAATATCTTGAGCTACAGGCGTTTGTTCGTATTTTACATAAGGTAATTTAGATAAATTGGGGAAAAAATAACGTCTTGGATAAACATTATTCTCATTGAGGTGATTTAGAACATTTAGCATCGTTTCTTCTGACCTGAACAAGATAGGATAGTAGCTATAATTATTTTGTGTCTGCTCAGGTATCTTTGGATGGGAAATTTCATTAATTGAAAGATATGAATTATATAACTCACTAATTTTTTTTCTCATAGCAATCAATTCGGAGATTTTTGGCAAGACACATAAACCCATTGCAGCGTGAAACTCAGAATTATTTCCGTTAATTCCCAGTCCCCAAAATTCTGATGGTCCTTTTAATCCAAAATACCGCATATAGCCGATTTTTTCAGCCAACTTATCGTTGTTAGTAATTATTGCGCCACCCTCAACTGTGTGAAATAATTTTGTGGCATGGAAGCTAATTGTCGAAACATCTCCAAACGAAACAAGAGATTTACCTTTGTACGTAACACCAAAGGTATGGGCTGCATCATAGAGGATTTTTAGATGAAAATCATGAGCAATCTTTTCAATTTGTTCTACCGCACAAGGGATACCATAGACATGGGTTGGCAGGATAGCCTTTGTGTTTTCCGAAATATTTTCTTCTATAAGATTGGGATTAATATTCAATGTTTGTGGATCAATATCAACGAAAACTGGATGGCAATCTTCCCAGACGATACTCGAAGTTGTTGCCACATGGGAAAATGGTGTTGTTAGTATCTCACCTTTAAGTTCAAGGGCTTTAATAGCAATTTGTAAAGCCATCGTTCCATTACAAACGAAGAAAACATGCTTTACCTTAAAATAATTCTTAAGACGGTCTTCCAACTCTTTGACGAGTGGCCCGTTATTCGTCAGCTGGCTACGTTCCCAAATGCCTTCAATATAACTAATGTATTCATCAATTGGGGGCAAATATGTTTTTGTGATATAAATCTTTTCTTTCATCGATAACCCTTCCGAGTCTTTAATTTTGGATAATTTTAATCACTCAGGATAATTGAGTAAACGGTTCGAATGCGTTAAGCATGATGAAGATAATTTTCATTTATTATA
>DFBO01000244.1 GCA_002366675.1 Flavobacteriaceae bacterium UBA3078 | reverse complement strand
AATAATATGAATGCTGAATTACTTGAGTTTCAAGTTAAGCCAACATCTAAAATTTGTAATAAGTTGATAAAAGATGTCAGTTTTCCTAGATCTGCTATTATAGGTGGAGTCATAAGAAATGGAAAAGGGCATTCAGCATTAGGAGGTTTTAAAATTGGTGTTCATGATAAAGTAGTTGTCTGTTGTTTACCAAGATCTATTAAACAAGTAGAAAAATTATTCTTGTAATTTTAACCTGTGAAACTTAACTATAAAATAATCTTTCATTTTTTAGGACTTCTATTATTATTTAATGGTGGTTTTATGTTGCTATCATCTTTAATAAGTTTAATATATAAAGATGGTGTAACCTCTAGTCTTTTTATTTCTGGAGGACTTACCATTTTTATTGGTCTTTTGGCAATGTATAATACTAAAGACCATAATAAAGAAATGAATAAGAGAGAAGGTTACATTGTTGTAGCTTTTGGGTGGATAGTAATGGCTTTGTCAGGAACATTACCTTATTTATTAACAGGAAGTATCACTAATTTTACTGATGCTTTTTTTGAAACTATGTCTGGTTTTACCACAACTGGGTCGTCTATTTTAAACGATATTGAAATTTTACCTGAAGGTGTTTTATTCTGGAGAAGTTTAACTCATTGGATTGGTGGAATGGGAATTATTGTTTTAGCAATTGCCATTTTACCATTATTAGGTATTGGAGGCATGCAAATGTTTGCAGCCGAAGCTCCTGGCCCAAGTACAGACAAACTTCATCCAAGGATTACAGATACTGCAAAAAGATTATGGTTAATTTATTTTAGTTATACAGCAGCCGAAACTATTTTGCTTAACGTGGCTGGAATGTCTTTTTTCGATGCCATAAACCACTCTTTATGTACCTTATCCACAGGTGGATTTTCTACTAAAAATGCTAGTGTTGCCTATTGGAACGACCAACCTATAATTCAATACATCATTATTGTATTTATGTTTTTAGCAGGTACAAACTTTGTACTTAGTTATTTTGCTTTTAAAGGGAAAGTTCAAAAAATAATTAAAGATGAAGAGTTTAAATTGTATTTTAAGTTTATTGCCATCTTTACAATAATAGCTGCATTAATAATATATTTTAAAGCAGATGTTTCTAAATCTTTTATTCAACATCCAATGGTTTGGGGAGAAGCTGAAAGTGCTTTCAGGCATGGCCTCTTTCAAGTATTAGCCATTATAACAACTACTGGGTTTGTTACAGCAGATTACACTTTATGGACACCCTTTTTAATGATTTTCTTTTTTGGACTCATGTTTCTTGGAGGTTCAGCTGGTAGTACTTCTGGAGGAGTTAAGGTTGTAAGACATTTAATATTAATTAAAAACGGATTTTTAGAATTTAAACGTGCGTTGCATCCAAATGCTATTCTTCCTGTTAGATATAACAATAAAGCTGTAACAGGAAATATTGTATTTAATATTCTAGCCTTTTTTATTCTTTATATGTTATCTTTTATAGTTGGTGCCTTAGTGTTTTCTATGATGAATATAGATTTTATATCTTCAATTGGACTTGCTGCATCAAGCTTAGGTAATGTTGGACCAGCTCTTGGAGATTTTGGACCTGTAAACAATTATTCAGCATTACCACCTTTTGGAAAATGGTGGGCTTCTTTTTTGATGCTTATTGGACGTTTGGAATTGTTTACAGTACTTATTTTGTTAACGCCTTTCTTTTGGCGAAATAGATAGTTTTCTATCTTTCCTGTAACATTTTGTAAGTTTTTTCTACTTATATATAAAGCGCTTTTATAGATCGTTAACTGATGTTCTTTGAGTGTGACCTCAATACAAACCATCTTTTATATTTTACGTAAATCAAAATCATAACCATGATTTGATTAGTTATTACTGCTTACATGTTTCATTTTAAAACTATTATTATGGGTGGAGAAGGATCAATGATGCATATGATACATACTTTAAGAAATAATAAAAGTATGTTGTCTAAAAGAAAAGACCGTCGTGTAATTAATTCAAGTTTTTCAGGTAAAAAACTTGAATTTGAAAACACTTCAACTCAAGAAGATTTAGTAAAAATAAAATTAGGGCTTCAAAAGGAAAGAAAGCAAAAGCTAATAAAAACCATAGTTGTTTTTAGCATTGTCATGATTACTTTATTGAGTGTATTTATTTACTTCTTTTAATCAAAAAATCCACTAGAAATAGTGGATTTGGTATTTTATATGTATAGCTAGTTGTTAGCTTACTGCTTCTTTAATTCGTTTTATGGCTTCAATAATTTGCTCTTGACTTGCTGCGTAACTAATACGAATACAATCTGGGTTACCAAACGCATCGCCTGTTACAGTAGCTACAAGTGCTTCTTCTAAAAGATATAAAGAAAAGTCTGTCGCGTTATTAATGGTAGTGCCTCTTAATGTTTTTCCAAAATAAGAAGAAATGTTTGGGAACACATAAAAAGCACCTTCTGGTGTGTTTGTTTGAAACCCTTCAATTCCCGAAAGTAAATCAAGAACTAAATCTCTACGAATTTTAAATTCGTCTATCATGAATTTTACACGACTTGGAGATTCGTTTAAGGCAGTGATGGTTGCACGTTGTGCAATACAATTGGCTCCACTAGTAATTTGCCCTTGCATTTTGTTGCAAGCACGAGCAATTTCTTCTGGAGCTCCTATATAACCAATCCTCCAGCCTGTCATTGCAAAAGCTTTTGAGACGCCATTTACAGTTATAGTTCTATCGAACATATCTTCAAATTGAGCCATACTTGCATGACCATTATTGGTGAAGTTTATATGTTCATAAATTTCATCTGAAACCACATAAATATCTGGATATTTTTGAAGCACATCTGCCAAAGAGCGCAATTCTTCAGTACTATATAAAGAACCACTTGGATTACATGGTGAGCTATACCAAATCATTTTAGTTTTTGGAGTAATTGCAGCTTCCAATTGTTCAGGAGTCATTTTAAAATCGTTTTCAATAGATGTTTTTACTTCTACTGGAATGCCTTCAAAAAGTTTTACTATATCAGAATAACTTACCCAATATGGACAAGGTAAAATAACTTCATCTCCTTTGTTTAACATCACAGAAGCCACATTTGCCAAAGCTTGTTTAGCTCCAGTTGAAACCACAATTTGTGGTAAGGTATACTTAAGATTATTATCACGCTTAAATTTGGTGATTATAGCCTCTTTTAAGTCAAGATAACCATCTACAGGAGTATAGGAATTATAATCCTCGTTAATAGCTTGTATAGCCGCATTTTTAATGTAGTCTGGAGTGTTAAAATCTGGTTCGCCAAGACTTAAACCAATGATATCTTTTCCTTGCGCTTTAAGTTCTCTTGTTTTTGCTGCCATAGCTAAAGTGGCAGAAGTAGACATGTTTAAAACTCTATCTGAAAGTAAGCTCATTATAATGTTGTTTGTAGTGTAAAAATTAAATTACGCCATACTAGGATTCTTACCTAATACCTTTAATTGCTGATAATGTTCTGAAATAGCTTTCCAAATGGAGTTATATTCATTGTATGGTAAGCTAAATTCATGAGCGGTATCTTTAACAATTTTCGCGATGTTTTTATAATGAACATGACTAATATTTGAAAATAAATGATGTTCAACTTGTCTATTCAAACCTCCAGTATAGAATTCAACTATCCAGCTTTTAGGAGAGAAATTAGAGGTGGTAAATAATTGATGAATTGCCCAAGTGTTTTTCATATTTCCATTTTCGTCTGGAAGAGGCATTTCTGTATTAGGCATTACATGTGCTAATTGGAAAATAACACTTAATATAATTCCAGCTGTGTAGTGCATGATTAAAAATCCAATTAAAACTTGCCACCAAGCATAGCCTAATGCGATTGGAAGTACCACCCAAATAGAATAATATATTATTTTACCAATAATTAATTTGGTCCACTGTGTAGCAGGATTAGGAAAATCGCCATAAGATAATTTTCGTTTCAAATAAACATAAGTCTGTTTAAAATCTGTTGTTATTGCCCAATTTACTGTTAATAAACCATATAGTAAAAAAGCATAATACTTTTGGTATTGGTGAATTTTCAACCATTTAGAATGCTTCGAAAAACGAATAATTCTACCAGCATCAATATCTTCGTCATGTCCTTGAATATTTGTGTAAGTATGGTGTAGTACATTGTGTTGCACTTTCCAGTTATAATCGTTACCAGCAAGTATATGTATACTGCTTCCCATTAATTTATTAACCCATTTTTTACTTGAAAAAGAGCCATGGTTAGCATCGTGCATCACGTTCATTCCTACACCAGCCATTCCAATACCTATAACCATCATAGATACAATTTGCAACCAAGTTGGCATCTCGATTGTTAGTAATAGAACTAAAGGTCCAAGTAATAATGTAAACATAAAAATGGCCTTTAAATATAACTTCCAATTCCCTGTTTTTTTAATATTATTTTCTTTAAAATAATCGTTAACACGCTTGTTTAATGTTCTAAAAAATTTTGCTGAGTCTGTTCTAGAGAAAGATAAAGTTTGTTTTGTCATGTTATTAGTTTTGCTATCAGATAACGTTTTATTTAAGAGAATCATATTTGATACCAAAGATAATTAATAAAGACATGTATCTTAATAAAGTTTTCATAAAAAAGCATAATAATTTATCTATTTTTGTGCAAAATCACAAATCCATGCAGCTAATTCTTAAGTATTTTCCTAACCTTACTGAAGATCAAATTGATAAATTTACTAAGCTGGAAGGCTTATATCAAGATTGGAATCTAAAGATAAATGTGGTATCACGAAAGGATATAGACGAATTATATTTAAGACATGTGCTACACTCTTTAGCAATTGCAAAAGTGGTAAATTTTAAACCTGGAACTAAAATTATGGATGTAGGAACTGGTGGAGGTTTTCCTGGAATTCCATTAGCGATAATGTTCCCTGAATGTTCTTTTCATTTGGTTGATAGTATTGGTAAAAAATTAAAAGTAGTCGATGAGGTTGTTGAAGGTTTAGGTCTTAAAAATGTTAAAACCACTAATAAACGTGTAGAAGAAATTAAAGATACTTATGATTTTATAGTGAGTAGAGCAGTAGCTGTTATGCCAACTTTTGTACATTGGATTAAAGGTAAAATAACTAAAAAACAAAATCACGAACTTAAAAATGGCATTTTATACTTAAAAGGAGGCGATTTAAGTAATGAGCTCCAAACTTATAAAACAGCTACCATTTATAAAATAACAGATTTTTTTAATGAAGACTTTTTTGACACCAAGAAAGTTGTGCATTTGCCAATTAAATATAAAGGTT
>DFBO01000048.1 GCA_002366675.1 Flavobacteriaceae bacterium UBA3078 | reverse complement strand
TCAAAAATAAAAAAAAGCCGAATAGAGTATTCGACTTTTTTAAATAAATTTATGGAAATCTAATTTTTTTGAGCATTTTTCATTGCATCAAGTACTTTATCTAAACTAAAACTTCCTACTTCATGGCGTTGCGGATACTCTTTAAAAGTCGCCAAGAACTTCGCAACATGTGCTTGTGCTGGCACAACAGCAAACATACGTTCTGCCATCCAACGTTTATAATCTTCAGAATCGTGTTCTGCTCTTTCAAAAGGGTCGCCTTTTAAGTCCATTAACAATGGAAACCTAAGAGTTGTATATCCTTTTTGCCATACATCAAATCCATGATTCTCTTGAATTTTAAAATGAACCTTCCATCTACCATATCTAAAAGCATTTAAACTTCCGTCATCATCGAAATAGAAAATTTCTTTTCTAGGGCTTTCGTCAACTTCTCCTGTAAGTAATGGCAACATATTATAACCATCTAAATGTACTTTAAAGTTTTTACCATTGGCAGAATGTCCTTTTAATAGTTTTTCTTTTACGTCAGTTTCTCCAGCTGCTGCCAAAAATGTAGGCAACCAATCTTCACCAGATATAATTGCATTACTTACTTGTCCTGGTTTAATTTTTGCAGGCCATTTAACAAGGCATGGTGCTCTAAAGCCACCTTCCCAGGTTGTTGCTTTTTCACCTCTAAACGGTGTCATACCACCATCTGGCCAGAAAACAATTTCTGCGCCATTATCAGTACCAAAAATAACGATGGTATTTTCTTCGATACCTAAATCTGTTAAAGTTTGGGTTAATTCTCCTACAATTTTATCTAATTTAACCATACCATCTGCGTAGACTCCTAAACCTGTTTCCCCATCTTCTTCATCAGTTAAATGCGTCCACACATGCATTAAAGTAGAGTTATACCACGTAAAAAATGGTTTGTCGTCTGCAACCGATTTTTTCATAAATGCTATTGCAGCATCTTTGGTTTCTTGATCAATAGTTTCCATTCGCTTTTTAGTTAATGGTCCTGTATCTTCAATTTTACCATCAGATGATGAACTGATAACACCTCTTGGCCCGAACTTCTTTTTAAATTCTGGATCTTTTGGATAGTCTTCATTTTCAGGTTCTTCTTCTGCATTTAAGTGATACAGATTTCCTAAAAACTCATCAAATCCATGATTAGTTGGTAAATGTTCATCTCTATCTCCTAAATGATTTTTACCAAATTGACCTGTTGCATAACCGTGATTTTTTAATAATTCGGCAATTGTTGGGTCTAATTCGCTTAAACCTTCTTTTGCTCCTGGTAAACCAACTTTGGTTAATCCAGTTCTATAAGGCGATTGCCCAGTAATAAATGCAGCACGACCTGCTGTACAACTTTGTTGTGAGTAATAGTCTGTAAATTGGATACCATCTTTTCCAATTTTGTCTATGTTGGGTGTTTTGTAACCCATCATACCCATATTGTATATGCTTGGGTTAGACCAACCAATATCGTCTCCCCAAATAACAAGGATGTTTGGTTTTTTTTGAGCAGTTACTGAAAATGTCATAAGTGCTAGCATTAAAAATAAGCTCAAGTTTTTAGTTTTTTTCATAAATTTTAAATTTGATTAGTAATCACGATAAAGATAAGGAATAAAATATATAGATTCCTAATAGAAGAGGAGACCTGTAATTAAAGAATGAAAGTAGCTTGTACTTGTATCAACCAATCGGCATCTGTAGGATGTTCTACATATTTGAAGACTCCAGCTTTTAAATTAATAGGAAGGTACCAATTATGACTTATCAGTTTCCCAATACCAGCGCCTAAAGGAATAGTCCATCGATTTCCACTTGGAGCATTCCAGTCTGCCGTAATGTTTGGGCTAGAATATACATACCAACCTTTTTTTAACTTTTTAGATATAATAATTTGAGTGTATAAATAATTGACATCTTCAACATTACTTGGTCCAGCAACCGAAAAGAAATTTTGTAATAATAAGCCATAAGTAAACCCATTGGTTTGTTTTAATGCAATTACAGAAGGTCCAATAGAAAATTTCTCAAAACCTAATCCTTTTACACCAGTTGGTAACATAAAAGCTGGTCCTGCTCCCCAAGTAAAACTACCTTCTTTTGCAGGTGTTAGAGCACCAAGGAACGTTACATTTCCAACCCCATTTTTATAGCCTGATTGGGAAGGAGCATTCATAAATGGTAATATGGCACGAGTTATTAAGAGCCATTTTTTAGATAATGTTACAGGAATAACAGGCTGTATGTTTAGAACATTGGAGTTGTTATTATTAATAGATAAATTATAATTAATTGGAATGCTCACCATATTGGCAATAGGGTTCTGAATTTTATCTTCCAGACCATGACCATCTTCGGGATCTGCACTTGTTCTGTTTTCTTGTGCGTTTAGGATAGATGCAAACATAATTGCAAACGCAAATAATAAGTGGTTTTTCATGTGTTTATTTTTAAATTAAACGAATAATTTGCTATAAACCAGACTTAATATTTGTTTTAAAAGGGAAAACTATGATTGCTTTTTATAAAAATACTTAAAAATGTTTAATTATTTTTNNAAAATAATATCAAAAATATCTGGAACCATTTGTGTTTAAATGGTTAGTTGTTTGTAGAGAATCAGACATAGAAATACTTATCATGTATTCTTCTTTTTAGTATATTTTCTTATAAATTATAGTTGTTTAAGTTTTTGAGAATTGCAAAATATTATGTGTCTAACAATTAATAAAGTAGAAAGTGATGTTACATCCAGAACCCAACAACTCACTCAATTAGCCACATAGACGCTATGTATCCTATGCCATAAACTGGAATTAATTTCACCCAATTCGGAAAATTAATTTTAGATTTTTTTAGAAGCCAAATTACTGTTATCACTACTAGTATAAATAGAATTTGTCCAATTTCAACACCAACATTAAAAAATAATAATGCAGCAGGAATGGTTGTTTGTGGTAAACCAATACTTGTTAATGCGCCAGCAAAGCCAAAACCATGTAATAAACCAAAAGCGAAGGCTACAACCCATGGATATTTTATTGCTAAAGATTCTTCTCCTCGATAGTATTTTATTATTTCATAGGCTAGAAACACAATGCTTAAAGCAATTACAGCTTCAACAGGTGGTCCAGGCAAGCCAACAAAGCCTAATGCAGATAGCGATAATGTGATGCTGTGTGCAATGGTAAAAGCTGTAATAGTTTTTATAAGCTTACTAAAGCCTGGCGTTATAAGTAATAATGCCAAAACAAAAAGGAGGTGATCTATGCCTAATAAAATATGTTCTATTCCAAGTAAAAGGTATGTTTTTATAGTATTAATTAAGGTTTCATTTACTTGCTCAATTTGAAGAAAACCAGGCCTTATTTCATGAGCAAAACTCGATATTGAAAACATTAAGCAAAAGGCCATAAAAAAAGGAAACTACTTTAAAAGTAGTTTCCTTTTTTTAACTAAATTAGAGTATTTTAATTTTGTGGTCTCGATTTTAATGCTTGCATCACACCATCAATACCTAAAGAACTTCCCGCTACAGGTGGAAACTCTTCAAATGTTTTAAGAAATTCACCTACATAAGCTTGAGCTGGTACAAATAACCACATATTATCCGCCATCCAGCGTGTATACATAGAAGATTTCCAAGATACCTCAAAAGGGTCAGCTCTTAAATTAATAAGTACTGGCCATGAAGGCGTTTTTCTGTAAGCTTCATTAATAGCTCCTTCCATAATAGTAAAATGTATTTTCCAATCATCATAACGCAATGCGTTTAAATTTCCTCCTGCATCAAAGTAAAAAATTTCATGCCTTGGAGATTTATCAACTTCTCCCTTAAAGAAAGGCAACATATTATAGCCATCTAAATGAACTTTAAAGTTTTTACCATTAGCTTGATATCCTGTTAATAGCTTTTCTTTAACATCTGGAACTCCAGCTGCAGCAAGTAACGTTGGCATCATATCTTCATGAGAAAAGATATCGTTATATTTTGTTCCAGGTTCAATAACCCCTGGCCATCTTATGGCACAAGGAGCTCTAAAGCCACCTTCCCAAGTGGTTCCTTTTTCACCTGCAAACGGCGTAGTACCTCCATCAGGCCACGTAAACTTTTCTGCTCCATTATCGGTAGAATACATGATAATGGTATTATCCATAATGCCTAATTCTTCTAATTTATCAAGTACAGTACCAATTGCGTTGTCATGTTCTACCATACCATCTGGATATAATCCAATACCTGTTACTCCTGTACTTTCGTCTTTTAAATGAGTCCAAACGTGCATACGAGTAGCACTTAACCATACAAAAAATGGTTTTCCTGCTTTATGTGCGTTTTCAATAAATTTTATAGCAGCAGCTGTAAACTCCTCATCTGCAGTTTCCATTCTCTTTTTTGTTAATGGACCTGTATCTTCAATTTTTCCATCTGCATACGAATGCAAAACTCCTCGAGGTCCGAATTTTTTATGAAATTCTGGGTCTTTAGGATAATAATATCCTTCTGGCTCTTCTTCTGCATTTAAATGATAAAGATTACCGTAAAATTCATCAAAACCATGATTGGTAGGTAACATTTCGTCTCTATCTCCTAAATGATTTTTCCCAAACTGCCCTGAAGTATATCCTTGATTTTTTAATAATTCAGCAATGGTAGGTTGGTTGTCTTTAATACCTTGTTCTCCACCTGGCATTCCAATGGTAAGTAGACCAGATCTAAAGGGGTGTTGCCCTAAAATAAAAGCAGCACGACCCGCAGTACAAGATTGTTGTGAGTACCAATCTGTAAACATAGCTCCTTCGTTTGCAATACGGTCTATGTTGGGAGTTTGATATCCCATCATGCCATGGTTGTAGGTACTTATATTGTCCCAACCGATATCATCACCCCAAATCACGAGGATATTGGGTTTGTCGGTTTGTGAATGGGCGTTTATGCCCATAAAAAAAATGGAAGCCAACAAAATTGTACTTCGTAGTTTCATAAGTGTTGTTTTCATAAATAAATAAATTAGTTAGTAAT
>DFBO01000065.1:920-4841 GCA_002366675.1 Flavobacteriaceae bacterium UBA3078 | reverse complement strand
GTGGATTGTATCAACGTTCTGAACACTCCGGAAATATGATGGGAATGCCATTTACTGGAGAAAGCATCACTGGATATGATAATGCAAAAAAGAAATTTTTAGCAACTTGGATTGATAATTTTGGTAGTAGTATTATGTTCATGGAAGGCCAATTCGATGCCGAAGCAAATGCTTTAACCTTAGAAGGTAACATGATGGATCCTGCAACAGGAAATAACATGCAAGTCAAAGAAGTTTTCACTAAAAACTCTGAAGATTCACATACTTTTACTATGTATATGGTAATAGATGGTAAAGACATTAAAAATATGGAAATAACGTATACTCGGAAAAAGTAACATTAATAAATAAAACATTAGAAAGCCTTCTTTAATAGCATAATTAAAAAAGGTTTTCTAATGTTATTAACGATGTCATTCTATAATACATTTTCCGTCTTCTATTCTAAATTTAAAAAACCAATCAAACCTTTTTCACAACAATAGTCTACTTTTGCAACATGCAAGAAAATCAAACTGTAAAATTTGAATTTATAGCTTTAATGGCTTCCTTAATGTCTATTGTTGCGTTGGCTATAGATGCTTTATTACCAGCAATGTCCACCATTGGTATATCTATTAATAGCATAGACAGCAACAATAATCAACTTCTAATTACTATGATTTTTTTGGGCTTAGGAGTTGGGCAATTACTTTTTGGTCCTTTATCAGATAGTCTTGGAAGAAAGCCAATGGTTTATATTGGTTTTAGCATTTTTACCATTGCAAGTATTATTTGTGTGCTTTCTCCAACTTTAGAATGGATGATTTTTGGAAGAATTTTACAAGGTATAGGCCTTGCAGCTCCAAGAACAATTGCTATTGCAATTATTAGAGATATGTACAAAGGAGATTATATGGCGAAAATCATGTCGTTTATAACAACCTTTTTTATATTAGTTCCTGTTGTTGCGCCAGTTATAGGAAAATTCATATTAAACCTCTACCATTGGAAAGGGATTTTTTATATTCAAATTCTTATGGCATTTCTGGTTTGTATTTGGTTTTGGAAAAGACAACCTGAAACACTAAAACCAGAATATAAAATAAAATTTAATAAGCATTTGTTTATAGACGGCTTTAAAGAGTTAATAAAATATAAAGTAACCTTAGGTTTCACAATTATTTCAGGCTTTATTTCTGGAGCTTTTATTGTGTATTTAAGTGCTTCGCAAATTATATTTGAAAACCAATATGATTTAAAAGAAGAGTTTCCTTACATTTTTGCTGGTTTAGCAATTGGTGTTGGATTATCAACTTTTTTAAATGGATCTATTGTTATGCGATTAGGAATGTGGAGATTATCGTTTATTGCGATAATAGTATTTAGTTTGAATGCTTTATTATATGTCTTATTATTTTGGAATGCTGAAAATCCAAGTTTAGCCATCTTGTTAGTATTTATGGCTATCCAGTTTTTTACTATTGGTTTTATTTTTGGAAACATTAGAGCTATTGCCATGGAGCCTATTGGACATATTGCTGGAATTGGCGCAGCATTAACTGGATTTGTTTCAACTATTATGGCAGTACCTATTGCCAATTATATTGGTAGCTTTATTAATGCTACTGCCCTGCCACTTTTTGTTGGCTTCTCTGTATTTGGTGTGTTTTCGGTATTAATATTTATACGCGTGCAAGTTCTTCAAGCAAAAGAAGTACAAATTACTAAAGTTTAGAGTAGTTATTAAATATACGTTTACAATAAGTTTTCAAAAACAGATACTACTGTTGACAAGATATACTCTACACCAATAGCAATAACTATAAATCCTATAATTCTTGATAATGCGTTAATTCCTGATGCTCCTAAAATTTTAACAATATAATGAGCACTTTTTAAAATGAAATAAATTGTTAAAGTTACAGCAAGAATGGCACCCAGAATAATTAAAATTTCTTGTGCTAATTTATATTCCTGATTATAAGTAATCAACAAAGAAATAGTTCCAGGGCCTGCTAACATAGGTATTGCTAGAGGTGTTAATGAAATAGGATCTCTATTCTGAATAATTTCTTTTACTCGTTCTCGCTTTACTCCCTTATGTTCTCTAAATTTCCCTGTTAATAATGCAAATCCAGAAGTTGCAATAATAAGTCCACCAGCAATTTTCAAAGCATTTAAACTAATTCCAAAAAAAGAAAGAATAAATTTCCCTGCAAAAAAAGAAAGAACCAATATAGCAAATACATCAATTGCAGTCCAAAAAGCAGCTACTGCTCTTGCTTTTTTTGAATAATCATCAGTTAACCCAACAAATATAGGAACTGTTCCTAAAGGATTCATAATAGAAAATAATGCTCCAAAACTTATTAAAAATAACTCCATAATTTTTTAAGATGTTATTGTTTTATCCAACTACTATTTGGGAATTGAACATAAACTTCTCCTGCCATCTATCAAAACGTTCATCGTATTTTGTAGAGAATACTAAATACTGACAACGTTCTAAACTTTCTGGTAAACGTGAGACATCACTCAAATGAGATCCTCTAAATAAGAATTCGGCATCATCTACTATAAACATTTGAAGCTTTCTAACATTCACATTATTCATGAAAAATAATTTATTAAAACGCTTTGGTGTTGTAATCAAAATATCGACACCATCATATATATCGTCCCTTTGGGCATCAATATTATGCTCTTCATAAACACAATACACACGTAAATCTGTTTTTGAAGTAAATTTTCTAAACTCTCTATACAACTCTAAAACTGCCTCTTTATCTTTAACAAAAACAATGGCTCTAGGCGCATCCTCAAAAGCTTTACCTTGTAGTTTTTGTACCACACCTAATACTAAACTTGTAGTTTTACCAGAACCTTCAGGCGCAATACCAAACACATTAGCACCACTCTTAATCTTTGATAAAATTTTCTTTTGATAAGGTAAAGGTGTTTCGAAACCATGCTTTTTTAATGCATCGTTAAGTGGTTCAATAAGTTTTTTAAAAGACATAAATGGTATATTATTAGGCAAAGATATGCATATTAAATCTTAGCTTGATAGGTATAAAGGTCATAATATCGTCCTTGCTTATCTATTAATTCATCATGTGTACCTCTTTCGACTATACGTCCTGATTCAATAACTAAAATCTGGTCTGCTCTTTTAATAGTACTTAATCTATGAGCAATAACTAATGTTGTACGATTTTTTGTTAATTCTGATAAACTTTTTTGAATAAGCCCCTCGCTTTCAGTATCTAAATTAGAAGTTGCTTCATCTAAAATAATGATTTTAGGATTGGCTAAAATAGCTCTTGCTATTGCCAAACGCTGCCGTTGACCTCCAGATAATTTAACACCTCTCTCTCCTATTAATGTTTCTAATCCATCATCAAATCTATCTGTGAATTCGTTTACATAAGCAGACTTCACTGCATGCTGTAATTCTTCTTCAGTTGCATTTGGTCTGGGAAACAATATATTCTCTCTAATGGTTCCTTCAAATAAAAATTCATCTTGCAAAACGACTCCTAAATGCTGTCTATAGCAATTCAACTTAACTTGAGATAAATCTTGATTATCTATAGTGACAATTCCAGATGAAGGATTTAAAAAGGTAGCTGCCAAACCTGCAATGGTAGATTTTCCAGAACCTGAGCTACCAACCAAAGCAGTTACTGAACCTGAAGGTGCTTCAAAATTAATATTATGTAATACTTCTTTTCCTTCTTCATAATGAAAAGACACATCTCTAAAAGTTATATCTCCTTCAATTTTATCTATTTCTATTTTTCTTTGAACATCATCCTCTTCAGCAGTCATATTCATTAACTCCTCAGTTCTATCTAAACCAGCTAAAGCTTCTGTTAACTGACTTCCTATATTACTCATTTGTACAATAGGAGCAATCATAAACCCTAGTATTAATGT
>DFBO01000065.1:0-840 GCA_002366675.1 Flavobacteriaceae bacterium UBA3078 | reverse complement strand
GTTGCTGTTAAACTCTTTTTTACATTTTGATAGAGTTTATCAACACCTTTTTCAAATACTATATTCTCTTGTACTTCGGCATTAAAAGCTTTTATAACACGAACACCAGCTAAAGTTTCTGTTAATCTACCCGTAACCTCAGCATTAATTTTACCACGTTTTCTAAAAATTGGTCGGATATATTTAAAAGCTTTTAGTGCAATAAACCCAAATATAGAAAGTGGTACAAACACAAAAAGTGTCATCCAAGGATTCAGTTTTATTAAAATAATTAATGATATAATCGCTGTAAACGTTCCACCTACTAACTGCACTAATCCTGTTCCTATTAAATTTCTAACCCCTTCAACATCTGTCATAATTCTAGATACTAACTCACCAGATTTCGTATTATCGAAAAAACTAATAGGCAACGACAAAACTTTTTTCTGCACCTTAGCTCTTAATTCACTAATTAAATATTGAGCTTGAACACTTAATATTCTAGTTAGTAAAAACGATGTAACCGCTTGTATTGTTATTGCTGCTATAACGACACCTATTAAAGTATAAAGTTGTGAATACTCTTTGTTTGGAACCACATCATCTAGTAACACTTTACTCTGCCATGGTAAAACCAAACCAGATAAACTTCGTATTACAATTAAAATCAAACCTACAAAAACTAACTTTCGTCTTGGCCAAATAATTGTTTTAAAGGCCTGTACCATAGTCACTTTTGACTTCTTTTGAGTATCTGATTTAATTTTATTCTGAAGGTGTTGCATTTGTTCGTTGGTAAAAGGTATAAAAACCTAGATTGAAGCAAAATATAGTCAATTAATATGCCATCTATTAAAG
>DFBO01000177.1:2355-5227 GCA_002366675.1 Flavobacteriaceae bacterium UBA3078 | reverse complement strand
ATACCTTTTGTTGGAGCTGCAAGTGCACAACCAGACGTAACCCAAACGGAAGTTCAAGCTAAGCAAACAGCAGATAGTTTATTAAGCATATTAAAAACAGATAAAACTAGATTCCCAGAATTTGTAACAACATATTCTTCAGATCAAGGAAGTGTTGAGAAAGGTGGTAGCTACGACTATTTTACATATCCAACAATGGTAGAAGAGTTTAGAGATTTTGTTTTTGAAAATGAAGTCGGAGAGATGGATGTTGTACAAACTAATTTTGGATTTCATATTATAGAAATTGAAGGACAGAAAAATTCACAAAGAGCAATAAAAATAGGAACTATTGCTAGAATAATTGAGCCTTCTGAAACAACCATTAATCAAGTTTTTAGAGACGCATCTAATTTTGAAATTGCAATAGATAAAGGAGATTTCCAAGAAGTTGCTAAAGAGAAAAATTATGAAGTTCGTCCTGTAAATGGTATTAAAATACTAGACGAAAATATTCCTGGTTTAAGCAATCAGAGAGCTATGGTTCGTTGGGCATTTGAAGAAGGAGTAGAAGTTGGAGATGCAAAACGTTTTAATTTGAATAGTGGTTATGCAATTGTTCAAGTTACAGCTAAAAATGCTGAAGGATTAATGAATACTGAACAAGCATCAGTTACTGCTTTACCAGCAATTAGAAAGGAAAAGAAAGCTAAATTAATTAAAGATAGGATTACGGCTACAACTATTGAAAATTTAGCATCAGCTGAAGGACAAACAGTAAAAACTGCATTAGCGATTAACATGAAAAACCCTACTATTACAGGAGCTGGAAACGAAGGCGTTGTTGTAGGAACTGCTTTCGGATTAAATGAAGGAGAAACTTCTAAACTAATTGAAGGAGATAAAGGAGTTTACATGATTCAGGTTACTAAAAAGACACCTGCTGCTACATTAGATAACTATCAAGGATTTGCTAATCAAGTTGGAACTGCAAAAATGAGTAATGTAAATACAAACCTTTATAATGCTTTAAAAGAAGCTTCAGAAATTGAAGATAATAGAGCAAATACGGTTCAATAAGAATTACAGACTTTAAATATTTAAAAAGCTTCACAGTAATGTGGAGCTTTTTTATTTTATCATATCACTATAAGTAATAATTGTATTGTAGCCTTTAGAATTAAAATAGCTATTCGGATTTACGTCAGAAGTTACCAAAACAAAATCTCCTCCCCAAGCTCCTAGACTTTTTATGGAACCCTTAAAATCTGGAAAGAGCTTTTCTTTAACTGGAACCTGATGGATAATGCTTGAAATTAGTTGCTCATGCGTATTTAGAAGTATTTCAAAATCATTCAAATTAGTGCAAATAAGCATTTCTGAAGTGATGTTGCTAATCTTATTAAGTACTTGTGCTTTATCCTTTGTGTTAGCTTTGTATTGTGCTATGCCTTGACGACTGTCTTGTTTTTTGTTTAGATGTACAAAATAAAGTGACTCTTTAAAAGAAGGATTAAAATCAACCTCTATAATATCTTTTTCATTTTTGACAGATAATTGATAAGTTAATGCTCTATCATGTTGTGCACATGCAATATCGTAACCAGAACCACCAAAAGTTAATTCTAAAAGTTTGTATGCATCTACGTTTGCCCAATTAGCAATATTATTTATTAATGTAGATGAAGAACCCAAACCCCAATTTTGTGGAAAGTCGAGTTTGCTGAATACATCAAAACCTGAAGAAGTATTTAAAAATTCTGGATTTAGCTTTTTTGCTGCTTGTAGAATTTGTAAGAGTCTGTTAGATGTGTCATTACGAAGGTTTACAAAACCTGTGGCAATTTTTTGAAGAGTGAAAATGTCTTCAAACCAAACATGATTCTCAAAATCTAAACTCTTCCATTTTAACTTCGGCTCATCAATAGAGGTTATTTCTAAAGATTGTCCATAAGTTGTTGGAATAGCTAAGGACAAAGCGCCATCAAGAACCACATATTCACCTGTGAGTAGTAATTTTCCGTTGCTGTAATAAGTTTCGGATGTCATAGTTAAACTTCAAATAATATTTTTTGAATTTAGGTATTCCTTAAATTTTTTATAGCTTCTACAACTGTGCTATGTGTTGCAGAATGAGTTTTAAAGTGTTCTATCAATGTTGTTTTTTCTTCATCTGTAGCTTCAAATTGGTTCAAGATATTCATCAAGTGCATTTTCATATGTCCTTCTTGAATTCCAGTAGTAGTTAAAGAACGTAATGCAGCAAAATTCTGTGCCAATCCAGCAACTGCAACAATTTGCATAAGTTCTTTAGCTGTTGGTTCGTGTAACAACTCTAAAGCCAATTTAACTAATGGATGCAAACGGGTTAATCCACCTACTGTTCCAAGAGCCAATGGAATTTCAATCCAAAAATAAAACCTCTCGTTTTCAATTTTAGCATGAGTTAAACTACTGTATTGACCATTTCGCGAAGCATAGGCATGAACTCCAGCCTCAACAGCACGAAAATCATTTCCAGTTGCAAGAACAACAGCGTCTATACCATTCATAATTCCTTTGTTATGTGTTACTGCACGATAAGGTTCAATTTCGGCAATCTTTACTGCTTGAATAAACTTCTTGGCAAACTCTTCTGGATTTATAGACGGATTTTCAGTTAAATCTTTAATAGGGCAACTTACTTCAGCTCTTACTAAACAATTAGGAACATAGTTTGAAAGGATGCACATAATTATTTCAATGCTCTTTTCTTTTTCAGAAAAATCATCATGTTCCAGGGCTTCTTCTCTAAATGTCTTAGCAAATTGTTCTAAACAGGAGTTGATGAAATTGGCTCCCATGGCATCTAAAGTTTCAAAAGTAGCATGTAGCTGGTAGTATCCATCAATAT
>DFBO01000177.1:0-2297 GCA_002366675.1 Flavobacteriaceae bacterium UBA3078 | reverse complement strand
CTGTGTAGCTTGAATAAGTTTGGGTTTAACCTTAATGAAGAAATCGTTTAATTTTTTATAATCGCCATGAAACATTAAATGGACTTGACCAATTTTTGTTGTAGATAAGACTTCAGATTTAAATCCACCTCTGTCTAGCCAAAATTTAGCAGCTTTACTAGCTGCAGCAACTACCGAACTTTCTTCAATAGCCATTGGTATGGCATACATTTTTTCGTTTATTAAAAAATTTGGAGCAACTCCAAAAGGTAAGTAATAATTTGTGATGGTGTTTTCTATAAATTCGTCGTGTAACTGTTGCAACTTAATATTGGTGTTCCAATATTGTTTAATAACATGTTTAGCATTATCATTATTTGAGAAATAGGTGTCTACTATCCAATCAATTTTATTTGATTTAGACATTTTAGAAAAGCCAGAAATAGATTTGTTCATCGAATTATGATTCAAATAACAAAGATAATGTACTTGAGACTAATAATGTTTGAGTTATGCTGCAAAAGCCCATTTAACTGTTAATAATTACTGTTTTTTGCATATTTTTTAGTAAACTTGACATTATTTTATCTTAAAGAAATTTTTTAATGAAAATTACAAAGATTCTTCTTTTACTTTTTAGCAGCTTTCTTATTTCAGTGCTAAATATAGAAGAGAACATATTGCTTTTAAGATATAAGAAACTAACCAAAAATAGATATGCCTGAAACAGATATAAGTAATATTGAAGAGCAGCAGCTTTTTGGACACCCAAAAGGATTATTTTATTTGTTTTTTGCCGAATTATGGGAGCGTTTTAGTTTCTATGGTATGCGTGCGTTGCTTACGCTTTACATGGTTAATGTAATTTTTGAAGCATTAGCAGAACGTGATATTGCAGCAGCTGCAGTTTATGCATCTTATGGATCGCTTGTTTATGCTTCAACAGTTATTGGAGGTAGAATTTCTGATAGTATTCTTGGTAAACGTAGATCCATTTTTTTAGGTGGAATTTTAATGGCTATTGGTCATTTTGTTTTAGCTATTGAACATGATTTAACTTTTTATGCAGCATTAGCTTTTATTGTAGTTGGGAATGGGTTTTTTAAACCAAATATATCAACATTCGTTGGTGAACTTTATCAAGATGGAGACCCTAGAAAAGATTCTGGATTTAGTATTTTTTACATGGGTATTAACATTGGAGCATTTGCTGCTCCATTATTGTGTGCTTGGTTAGGGAATACTTATGGCTGGCATTATGGTTTTGGACTTGCTGGCATTGGAATGTTAATTGGTTTAATATTTTTCTGGGATGGTATTCGTAAAAATGTATTTGGTAATAAAGGATATGCACCAAGTAAAGAGGTTCTTGATAAAAAGGTTATTGGAGTAAAGCAAAGTATTTTAATTCCAATATTGGCTGTCGCTTCAGTGCCAGTTATCGCTTTTTTATTATCATCATATAAGCAAGTTTTCGAAGAAGGAGAATTTATGGGTGGTTTAAATATTGTTGGAATTATTTTTAATATTCTAGCTGTTTTAATATTTAGTTACATCGCATATATCATGTATAACTCTACAGTAGATGAACGTAAAAAAATATTTGTAGCTGTTTTGATAACTGTTTTTATGTCTATGTTTTGGGGGTTTCATGAATTATCAGGAAGTGTAATTACACTATTTGCTGCTAGAAATGTTAACCTATTAGTTGTTGATGCAGCTGGAACAAATGCATTAAATGCCATGTTTGTAATCCTGTTATCAATACCAATGTCTATGCTTTGGACTTATTTAACGAAAAAGAAAATTAACCCACGAACACCTTATAAATTTGCATTAGGTTTAATTTTTGCAGGAATTAGCTTTTTTGTGTTATCAATGAGTAAGGATAGTGCAGATGCTAATGGTATGGTGCCATTTTCATTTTTACTTATCATGTATTTCTTAATATCAGTTGGAGAAATGTTAATGTCTCCAATTGGTTTGTCAAAAATTACGGACCTTTCTCCAAAACGAATTGTTTCTTTTATGATGGGTATTTGGTTTCTGTCTTCTGCATTTGCATTTCAATTAGTCGGATTTATTGGAAAGAAATTAGCAATCGAAAGCACAGATAAAAATGTTGGAGGTTTTGAGACTTTGAGTGTTTACACAGATGGATTTCTAATGATTTCTAAATATGCACTAGGAGCAGGAATAATTGTATTATTGTTATCACCAATTATTAAACGTTTAATGGGTAACGTACACTAAATATAAAACTAACTAAATTAATTATATATGAATACAGATATCGAAAATCTATTTAAAGACAAAGT
>DFBO01000207.1 GCA_002366675.1 Flavobacteriaceae bacterium UBA3078 | reverse complement strand
GTTAATGTCGTGAAAATCCGTGATGAACAGTTAATTATACCGGTATAAAACCATAAATCCCTGTTAATGTTGAAGATACTTCAAATTCCCCGATTTTTTAGAAGTGAATAGCATATCGAATAAAGGAGACTCATAATCAGGGGGTCGCTGGTTCGAGCCCAGCTGGGCCCACAAAGCCTTTCAAAGTTTAACACTCTGAAGGGCTTTGTTCATTTCTTTAATGCTATTATTCCATCTATATTAATTCTAACTTCCTCAATATACGTTTAATAATCCATGCTAGGCCACCAGCTATAATTACTATTCCAACAATAATAACAGAACTCAGGTTTTTTAACAATCAGGTAGGAATTCTTCAAAGTATTATCGCAAAAAATGAATCAATATTTTTACTATAAACAAGCCTATTAGAGTTGGATTTTTTCATGACTATTGTATAAATAAAATTGAATGTTTATGATCAATTGAAAAAAGTGCTCAATAGATTATCTTTGGAAAAAAATAACAATATGGTACAAGGTTTACAAGGTATAATAGGTACTGATAAGCATAATCCTCATATTAGTATTTTTCTCGATAGTAAAACAGAGGAGATCCTTGTGTATCATGGCTTTTACCTAATGGAGGTACTAGCAAATAAAAAGGACAATCCCCAACTAAAGATATTGGCAGGTCGTTTATATAATGCTAAAGTAAAATCGAATGTGATAAATCGTGAGTTTGGTTACTGTTATCGAAGTATAAAACGATGGGCAGAAGCATTAAAAAATGGCTCTAACGAAGATATTTATTATAGTCTTAAGCACCAGGGTGCACCTAAGAAATTAACAAAAGAAATAGAAGGGTTTGTCAGTTATGAATTTAAAAGAATTTACCCCAAGAACAAAAAGAGCTACAGCAAAGAAATACGACAAAGTATTTTAGAAGTGTTCGACAAGGAGATAAGCACAGAAACTTTACGCCCCCTATTTAAGAAATTAAAAGGAAGCTATACTCAACAAATCAGTGAAGAAATAAAAAAAAATAAATTTCGGATTTTCTCCCCCTCAGTTAGCGCTACCGGAACATAAGGCCCCCTTATATTTGCTGGCAAAAAACCCCATTGTTTCCCAGGAAAAAGACAATAATAATTCAAATGAAATTATTGACATATTATGTGGGGAATGTGATTCCCAGTGTTCAGAAAATGAATGTCTTAACGAAACAAACTCACAAGATGACATCATTAAAAAAATGCCCCAAGGGGAAGGTTACTGTTATCATCTTGGTATACTGATATTTGCGCCATTCTTCAAAAAACTAAGAAAAAAAGGGATTGAATTCATCTTACAATGGTTGATATCCATACTATTGGGGGCAAAAAATATTGAGCAGACCAAACAAATAAATTACGCTTCCTTAAACATGATCATTGACAAATCAATAAAATCCCAGAAGTTGCAAAGAGCAACAATTAAAAAACACACCAATGATGATAACATAAACAAGTTACTGGCCTTTAATATGGAAATTGTAGATGTTGCAAATTGCCAAGACTACTATTATGACCCACACACAAAACACTATACGGGAATGAGGAAAATATTAAAAGGTTGGTGTGCGAAAATAAAAATGCCCGGTAAAGTTGTGAATATGGATTTTATCCATACCAGCAAAGGCTATCCTGTATACATAGGTGTGGACGATAATTATGATGATATGCGTGTACGATTTTTTAGACAAACAGAAGAATTTCGGGAAATAGGCAATATACCACAAGAAAAAACACTCACATATATTGTAGACAGGGGTATCTTTTCACAGGAAGTATTTGATCAGGTAATTAATACTGACAACCTGCATTTGATTACTTGGGAAAAAGATTACAAAAACGACAAATGGGACAAACAGGCCACAACCTATAAAGGAAGTATCGTCCGTTATCGTAACAATAAAGACGACAATTACTTTATAAATTATGAATATCAACAAAATCAATGGGCCCAAAACAGTAAAATACGCCAACTTATTGTAAGGATATCCAGATACAAAGAAAAAAAGTACACGGAGGTATCAATTCTTACCGATGATATTCACCGTAATGGAAACGAGATTGTTTTTTGCATGTTTAACAGATGGATACAAGAAAACGATTTTAAATACCTGATTGATCATTTTGGAATTGACCAAATTACCAGTTATGACTATTTTGATTACCATGAAATAAAAGATCTATTGGAAGACAAGGAATATATAAGCGGGGAATACAAAGCTGCCCATAAGGAAGTTGAGCAACTGAGAAGATATTTAAAGACGGCACTTTATAAATTGCATAGGATGAGAAAAACAAAAAAACGTAAAAAATATACAGCAAAAGAAATCGAAAGAAAAAATAATTTGAAAAAACAAATTAAAGAGTTGAGTGATCAATATGAAATAAAAGAAACTCAAAGAAACGAGATACAAAAGTATGTTTCAAAAATTGAAGAATTAGTAAATAACAACACAGAAAAATTGTGTCCAGACGTCAAACGCATGATGGATATAACAAAAATGATCGCAAGGAATATTTTCTATTTAACGTTTGAGCCCTTCAGGCTTGATTATAATAATTATAGAGATGATTTGATGATATTTAGAGAGTTAAGCAGGGCACATGGGATGATAAGAAAAAATAAATATGGGAACCTGGATATTGATCTACATACAATAATGGAATTAACTCCTAAAATGCGTAAGGTTTTTAATAATATCCTTAACAATATCAATGCCCAAGATATTGTAATGCCAAATTGTAATGAAACAAAAATATCGCTCAAATTGAATGAAAATATTGATTCTTTTTTTGCATTTTCTTCATGAAAAAACAAGCTTTTTTTTTCTAAAACCTGAGTTCTGAATAAATACAAGTACTATTTTTGCAATCTTAGGAAAACCACGTTCCAAATTAAAATCCATAGGAACATAAGTGCAAAGTGAGTCATCAATAATGCCAGTCTTAAAGAAACTGGTTATAAGATGTTAGGTTGCTTCCCAATTCAGGTTCCAGACATCTGCAACATGACCAGTTTCAGATAAGATAATCTGATTACCTTTATTAAGGTATGGCAATAGTTCGATTGTTGCGAACTCTGCAGGTGTAGCAAAATCGATGCTCCCACTAATTAGCAGAGTTTCAACATTAGAGTGTTGCAATTTTCGATATTCATCAGGAATTTGCTTTATCGGCCAGGATCCAAAACCTAATGAACCCCACAATAATTTCCCTATGGGTGAGCCTATTATTGAATTGGGCGGATCCATTTCTGTGAAATAATCATGAGAGTAATCGAAGTCAGCACTAAAAGCCTTTGAAGCGGTTTCACCCCAAGTCATCAGTGAAGGAACAATAAAATCATATGCCATTGACATCAGAGCCAGACCGCTTGGATCACCATTTTCAGCAGCTATATAGGAATCGAAAACCATAACAGCTGTGTTGCGATGATAAAGGAAAGCAAAAGCGACAATTTCCACCTTGCCTGGATTGATCTTATAGAAAAGCCACTTGTGAAGCATATTTTGAGCGACATTTCGCATTGTAGCTCAAAGATCAGAAGTGCGTGATAACATTTCAGGATCTTTTGCCAATAGGTCTGCATAGTATTTCAATTGTGAATCTGTGGCTGCAGGCTCCCAAACAAAGTGACCAGGTGGATTGACCGCCATCATAACAGAGCGATTAATAATATCGAGATATTTCAAGGAGTAAATATATGCTACAGGTGTGCCATAGCTCCCACTTAGCAAGTTAATCCGATCATAAGTATCCCCTCAAAAAATAATAGTACCCTATCTCCTTTATAGGAACAATGGCAAAGTTACTGATTGGTTAGGCTTACCTGATTTT
>DFBO01000166.1 GCA_002366675.1 Flavobacteriaceae bacterium UBA3078 | reverse complement strand
AAGTTAGGAGTGGTAAAGAAATTGTGATTTTTCTGAGCATTTAAATGTTTATATTGGAATAGGTATTATTGAAATAAAATGAACCAATTAAGTCAAGGAATAAGAGAAATCCAAATAATCAAAAAGTTTGCAGAAATATGCCCCTATAAAATTGATGCAACATCAATCAAAAAAGAAGATCCACCTAAGCCAGATATATATTGTAAATTAGAAAATGGCGTGGAATTAAATTTTGAATTAGTAGAGTTTCTGGATAATTCCATTGCTAAAGTGACTTCAAATCAAACTACCCTTAAACATCTTTTAGATGGTGAGAAAAATAAATTACCATTTTGTAAAAGATGGAGATTCAATCAAAAATATAAACATGTTTTAATTTATGTTGCATTTAACAAAAAACTTTCATTGAACAAACGAAAAAAATCAATACCTCATTTAATTGATTTCCTTTTAAATTTGGATGTAGAAGAAATAAAAGAAGATGAAATAAAAATAGCTACTTGCCCAGAAATAAAATGGTTTAATATTCGTCGGGGTGCTTATACTGGACCTATGTTTCGGGTTGAAGGAGTTACTTCATTTAGTGTTTCTTTCATTAAAAAAATTAAAGAAAAATTTAATAAAAATTACGAAACTGGTAATAAAGTTGAATTATTAGCTTACTATGCATTACAACCGGAAATTCCAAATAACCATTGGCTTAAAGAAATGACGGATTACATCCAAGATAATATTGCTAACTCACCATTTAATAGGATTTGGATATATTCATGCACAAACAATGAGATATTATTTTCATATCCAGATCTCTAGATTAATCTGAATTAAAAGGTACTTATGGAGATATAAAGGGGCCAGCCTGTTGAGATCTCTGATCCCACTACTCCATCAATAACAAATGTTTAGCTCAATAACTAAATTAATTAATGCATTACTAGTAATTAGGAGGAGAAATAGATGAATCTATCTGACTTGAAAGAAATTGATGAATTACGACAGGTATCATTTGGTGAGCATAAGTGTTTTTTACACAAAGAACACAGATGGGTTTTGCCTATTATTTTTTATAACCAAAAAAAGGAAATCCTCCCACATCCCTGTACTCTTGTAACATTTGATGCACATCGTGATTATCTAAACCCCAATTGTTCTTGTAAAAAGGATATTCTTCGAATTAGGAAATCAGGGATTACTTTTGATGGAATCGTGCACTTGTGCCAAGAAAAGTTAAGAAAATTAAATGACGATTGGATTACAGTAGGGATGGAACTTGGGTTTATTGACGATGCGGTAATTTTCTATGAAGGGGACGACGAGCCATATAATGAAAACCTTAAAGAAGAATATAAAGACCAGCAAGGAAATATTCATAAAATTAAAGTATTAAGATTTCTTAGTACAGAATTAGGGTTTCAAGGTGATCTTAGCGACACAGCTAGATTGGAAAGCCTTTCGGAACTATGGAAAATTCTTGGTTGGCAATATAACTCCAATTTCTCTTTTTTAGAAAATGAAAGAAAAATACTCTTGGATCTAGATCTCGATTTTTTTATTGTTCGATGGAAAGGTTGCTATAAGTTTCCTTGGCCAGACGAAGTTTTTAAAAAAGAGTTTCTGGTTCAATCAACATATCAGGAAACTAAAGGATGGACAGGAAAAGATTTTGTAGATGGTTTAGTGAAAATGGCTGCCCTTCTAACAATTGCAAGAGAACCAGATTGTTGTGGTGGTAAAATAAAAGCAAATGAAGTTCTTGGTAAAGTCAATCATTTTCTGTTTGATAGTAAGCTTAATCTAGATAAAATACCAGGTTGAGGTACGTGTGAAGCCAGAATCCGAATCCTTCTTTTAATGTTGGCTGTAAAAGAACTATTATTATTAAAATAAACCTGGAGAGGTTAAGTATTTTATGATCAATTCAGAAATTAAAGTGGGCATTATATGCCCTGGTCTTGATGAATATAAGATTTGTAGAAAGATACTGAAATTGGATAAGGAGACTGAAATAGCAGGTAGATTGATTTCATCAAGAAGAGAAAAAGATATAGAAACAATAGCTGTAAAAGCAGGTGAAGGGAAAATATGCTGTGCTTCTGCAACACAATTAATTATTGATAAATATCAACCTGACTTTATATTTGATATTGGTGCTTCTGGGTCTTTAACAGAAAAAATAAATATTAATGATATTGTTTGTTGTAAAAATTCTTTTGAATATAATGTCAATACAGGTGAGGAATTAGTTAAAACACCTGATGATTTTATAACAAGTACAGTATTCAATAAAGATTCTTCAAAAGAAGTACTAAGGGAGTTTTCAAATTGGGCCAAGAAAACCATGGGAACTATAATAAAGGTTGGTAATATTGCCAGTGGGGAAAAGGATGTAGACAATAAAGAACTTAGTCAAAAGTTACACGAAAAATTTAATGCAATAGCATGCAATTGGGAAACTTCTTCAGTCTTAAAAACAGCACAATTAAACGGAGTAAAAAGCCTTTCTTTCCGGGTGATAACAGATAATGCTGATGAAAAAATGGAT
>DFBO01000054.1 GCA_002366675.1 Flavobacteriaceae bacterium UBA3078 | reverse complement strand
GTAGAAGGTCTCTTTTTATTAGTTTTCCAATCAAGTACGTTTAGAACAGTACCACCAGTCCCAAAATGTACATTTGAACCTTCTAAAACAAGATTATGTTTATCTTCTCTACCGTAAAGAATCACCTTAGAAGGAGCTGTATCAATAGCATCTTCTACCATTTTACGGGGTATTCTCACTATATGCTTGTCAAAATCAACCCCTGCTCCTTTTTCTTTAAATATATCTAAAGCTTCTTTACAATTTACTTCCATTCCTACATTTTCTAAAAGCCGAAGAGATGTGTTATGAATGTCTTTGATTCCCTCTGGTGAAAGAGGCTTGTATTGACCTCCCGGTAAACCACCTATCATTAATTTCTACCTCCTAAAAATATTTTTTTATAAACATATAATATATCGTAACAACAATTAAACTATAGTAATATATTGCCCCTGTAGGTAATATATTGCAAAATATTTTTTTATTCTAAAATTTGGAATATAACAGCAATAAATAGGTTTTTATTCTTAAAATCTTTTTATTTTCAAATTCTATAAGTTCTCCGTCATTAAATATCTTGTACAAAAGGATATTTCTATTATTAATAGTTAAATTATATTTTGCGACTATACTAGACCTAATATAGAACTTCTCAATATCTTCATTTATATTATCTACAATGAAAAAATTATCCTGGTGTTTGAAATTTTTATCTACCTCTGAAGGTAACCCTGCTCCTTGCCCTACAAATTTCGTACTAAGAAGGACGATATTCTCTTTGCCAGAATAAGCTCTAAAAGTCTCTGAAGTAGATGTTTTTTCTACGGAATGAGTATATTCAATAGTAAAATCAATGTTGTCTTTATAAGGAAATATTAAAATATTTTTTCTTTCGCCCTTCACCAACAATACATCTTGGGGAGAGAAAAAAATCGCAAATAAGATAATTATAATCGCTGTAACTATATATTTCTTAATTTTCATTTTTCTATTTTACCAATTTACTAATCAAAAATAATTTGAGACTAATTTTCTACAAAAATTATGTTTTATTATTTTAAACCTAATAATTCTCTTATAGTTAAATTAGATTTTTCAAAAGACTTAACATTATTTAAGATAACTTCTTGCCTTTTTGAAGAAATAATTCCATTAGTCAGCCACAAAAATTTAGTTACAATTTCTTGATAAGAAAAAAGATCGGCAGGGCCTCCTTTTGCTTGTGTCGGTTCAGAAATTATAACACCTCCATCATTTAGATAAATTTTTAATACTGCAGTATTTAAAGCCGGAAAACAATCTTCCCGTTCCTGGGAATAAATTAAATGAACTTTTTTTGCCATTTCCAACACTTTTTTATTATTTAAATTTTCTCTACTTATTTGTTTTGGTCCCATTTCATTATATAAAATAACATTTGCCAGAGTAAAAGGGATGCTATACTCAGCTTGAATATGATTAATGGGTTTAGTATTGTTTAACGATGTAGCTTTTTTATGAGTAAAAACCTCAATCTTTTTAATTTTTTGAGGATCAATGTTATTTTTTTGTCTTAAATTAAGAAAGGCATCAATAGAGGGATGTGACCACCTACAAGAAGTATAGCGTTTAAAATAGGTATTTAATATTTTATATTCTTTTCCCAAATCATTAAGGGAATAGCCTTTACTTTCTTCTTTATGTATCAACATACTCTCTACACCAAGAAATCCTCTCTTGGCTAACGCAGTTGCACTAATAGCTGTAGCTGCTGCCCAGCCCATTGCTTCTTTTGTATTACTTCCATTTTCAATACTTTTCATTACTGGAGCCAAAGGTGCATATGCTTCGGCAATTCCGAGTGCATTTAAAAAATCTTTTCCTGAAAAATTATATAATCTACTTAAGCCCGCTGCAGTCCCTACAATAGCCCAGGTCCCTGCTCCAAAAAATCTACCCATTGTTTTTCGAAGAATTAATTCACCGAAACGAACTCCAATATCATAAGCAATAACTACTGCTTCAATTAAAATAGTGGGAGAAACTTTTAAGCGTTCTCCTTCTGCTAATAAAGCAGGGAAAATTACTCCTCCCGGATGTCCAGCAGCTGACCTTACACCATCATCAATATCCAAATCAGTTGCCATTGTTCCATTTACAAAGGCAGCCCCAAAAGTTGAAAGAGTATTTCCATCTATCCATACAGAACTCTCAGTACCTGGGAAGGATTCTTTTACATAACCATAAACTATATTGCTGGATTCAGTATTGCTACCGGCAATTCCACAACCTAATATGTCTAACAAACATTTTTTAACTAACTTAATGATTTCCGGAGGCAATAAATGATATTGAAGGTTTTCGTAATAATTAAGTAATTGTCTTTTTTTCTGGAAAGAGATATTAATTTCTTTCATATCCTTTTTTATATACTTTAAATTTAATCGAGTAAAGGGTAGTGGATTGATTCATACTAAAAGGGAGGAGCAAATTTGCTCCTCCCTTTTAGTAAATATAAATTATTTTATTAACCCAACTTCTTTATAATATTTTTCAGCTCCTGGGTGAAGAGGTATACTCATCCCGTTAAGGGCTGTTTCTATGGTAATGTCCTTGCCTCTTACATGGGCAGCTATTAAATCTTCGGTATGCTCAAATATAACTTTTGTAATATTGTAAACTAAATCCTCGCTCAAATCGGTGGAACAAACTAACATCGCAGGTATTGCCACTGTCATTACATCTTCTTCAAAACCAGGATATGTTCCATCTTTAATTAGATGATCAGCACAATAAGGCATTTTTGCCTTTAAAGCATCTAATTTTTCTCTATCTATGGCAATAATTCTAATTTGTTTTTGACTGGATATATCTACTATTGCTGCTGTAGGTACTCCCGCCCATATTAATCCTGCACTAATTGTATTATCCTTTAATCCTGTAGCTGCTTCTCCAAAACTAAGAAAATCTTCAGTGATATCATCATAGCTCATATTATAAATGTTAAGAATTTCTCGCGCCATAACTTCGGTGCCGCTTCCAGGTGCACCAACCGCAACTTTTTTGCCTTTCAGATCTGAAACACTTTTTATCCCGGATTTTTCTAAGGTCACAAACTGCACGGCTTCAGGGTATAAACAAGTTATTCCTGCCATATTTTTTACCGGGTCGCCTTCGAAACTTCCAATACCTTCAAAAGCATTATAGGTAACATTTGCAGCAGTTATGGCTAATTCTGCGCTATTGCTTTTAATAAGATTACAATTTGCTACAGTTGCGCCGGTGGACTCTACCGTACTGCTTACACCTTTAACATTGGCATTTATAATACTGGAAATTGCCCCTCCAACAGGATAATAGGTTCCAGCCATTCCTCCGGTAGCTATTGAAAGATACTCGGTAGCAGATACAGAAACGGTTAAAAATGCTACTAACAACAAACTTAATAGTAAAACACTATTTACTTTAATTCTTTTCATTTGTTTTCCTCCTAAATATTTTTTATTTACATTTTTTCATGATAATGCTATGGCAACTTCTCTTTGTTTTCGCTTTTTTTGAATAAAATAGATTATTGCCAAAATAACAATCCCAATTAAATCTGTAGCTACGCCATAAAATATCAAACTAACTGATGCAAATACTAACAACCCCCTTTCATACCACTTGCAGTTGGTGATAAAATAACCTCCCAAACCAACTCCAAGGCATAATATACCTACTAAAGATGTAACGATGGTCAACATTAAAGGAATAAAACTTATATTGTACATTAAAAGGTTCGGATTGTATATAAACAAAAATGGAACTAAAAATGCCGCAAAAGACAATCTAAGTCCATTAAATGCAGTTTCTACACTAGGACTGCCAGCTACTGCTGCAGCTGCGTAAGAAGTTAATGCAACCGGCGGGGTTACTTCTGCTACTACTCCATAATAGAATATAAATAAGTGTGCTGCTATGAGCGGTACACCTAATTTTACTAAAACTGGTGCTGCTATAGTAGCTAAAACAATATATTTGGCAGTTGTAGGAAGACCCATACCTAATATTATTGAAGTAACCGTGGTTAACAAAAGGGTAATAAAAAGATTATTTCCTGATAGAGTTAAAATAATTTGTGAGAATTTCAATCCCACACCAGTCAATGACACTATTCCAATAATTATTCCACAAACGGCACAAGCTGCTGTGATTGAAATAGAATTATATGCAGCCAATTCAAAAGTCCTAAGAATATCCTTAATGCTTAACCTTGTTTCTTTTTTAAAACTCGCCATTACTATCATGGTAATAGTGGAATATAATGCTGCCTTCAGAGGGCTAAAGCCTATGACTAACAAAAAGATAATTGTAAAAATAGGAATCAATAAAAACAAACTATTTTTGATAGATTCTTTAATATCAGGTAAATCTTTCCTGGGTACTGCTTTTAAATTTAATCTAATTGCTTCGAAATGTACCATAATAAAAATTGAAATAAAGTATAAAGTAGCCGGGATAAATGATGCTTTTATAATTTGAAGATAGGGAATACCAGTCATCTCTACCATTATAAAGGCTGCTGCACCCATTACGGGAGGCATTATTTGTCCCCCGGAAGAAGCGGCTGCTTCAACGCCTCCCGCAAATGAAGGCTTATAGCCCAATTTCTTCATCAAAGGTATTGTAAAAGAACCTGTAGTTACTACATTAGCCAGAGAACTTCCCGAAATTGTTCCCATTAAGCCGCTTGCAACAACCGCAGTTTTTGCTGGTCCACCTTTTGAGGCACCAGTTAAAGCATAAGCAAGGGTTATAAAATACTTTGCACCCCCAGTACTTTGCAAAAAAGCACCAAAAAGTATAAAAGCATATATATATGTGGACATAACATATAAAGGAACTCCAAAAATTCCTTCAGTAGTTAAAAATAAATGCTCTGCAATTCTGGTTATTGAATATCCTCTATGACCGATTATTATAGGCATATAAGGACCCAAAAACCCGTATAAAATAAAGACTATTGCTACAATAACTAATGGTTTCCCAATAGATCTTCTTGTAGCCTCTAACACTATTAATGTTGCGATAGTTCCTAAAATAATATCACTGGATATTGGAGCGGCAGCTCTACTCGCCAAAGCTTTAAAATTAATAATAACATATGTGATGCAGATGATACTTAAAATTATAAATATTAAATCATAAATGGGTAATTTGTTTTTATCGTTTTTTGAAAATTTAGTACGGTAACATAAAAATGCAAGAACTACTCCAAATCCAAGAGTTAACGGTCTTTGAATTAATGATGGAAATAAGCCAAAAGCAGAAGTATACACCTGAAATATTGTCCAGGATATAGCTATCGTTTTTACCAGCGAATCTAAAATATTATTGTATTTACGAAAATTATAAATATCTTCTAATTCTTCTGTAACTAGTTCTTGCTTATTATCTTCCATCTTAATTTACCTCTTATCTATCAATATTTTTATAAACAATTATGGAATTATTTTTTTATCCACATGTACTTATTTATTGTAGTTCTATTTTAGAACAAATAATTTACAATATGATGATACAAAGATATTTTTTTGAGATAATAAAAACAACAGAAATTTCTTTTTTAAGGATCATCATGAAAGTTCTTTTGAATAAAACTATGCTTACAGTAGTTCTTTCATACTATCTTACGTTATATATAAATATATAACTATGTTTTCTAATAAGTAGAATCTATGCTTTCTTAAACCTTAGATAGAAGGCTAAAATAGTTTATATAAAAATTCTGCAAATACAAAATAAATTATAAGAAGTGATATTAAAAATTTATATGTGATGGATAAAAATAGTGTAATTATTGTAGAAACAATTTATATTTAAATTATATAAACATTGTTTACTGAGATATTGTAGTA
>DFBO01000056.1 GCA_002366675.1 Flavobacteriaceae bacterium UBA3078 | reverse complement strand
TTTTTGGAGTTTAAAGAGGAAGAAGCTCCTGGACTTAAAGTCATGACAAGAGACGATTCGCAACAAATTCATGTGATACATGAAGGTGTTAATATGTATTGCGACCAAGCCTTACTTTATAGCGACGACAATTTTATTGAAGCCTATGGTAACGTCAAGATGATTCAAGGTGACACCATTAATATGACTGCAAAATATGTAGAATATAGTGGCAAAACAAAACTAGCTTTTGCAAGTGGCAAAGTGGTACTTACAGAGCCAAATTCAATATTAACAACAGACACCTTATATTTTGATCGTGTTAAGCAACAATCTTATTATAAAAGTGGTGGGAAAGTTGTAAGAGATTCTTCAGGAACTATTAAAAGTAGAATTGGACGCTATTACATGGATAGTAAGAAATATCAGTTTGTTAAAAACGTGGTATTAACGCATCCAGATTATAAAATTAAAACAAGACATTTAGATTTTTATTCAGAAAATGGTCACGCCTATTTATATGGCCCTTCAACTATTGTTACAGATGATAGTAAAACCTATTGCGAAAAAGGATTTTATGATACTGAGAACAAAACTGGATATGGTGTAAAGAAAACAAAAATAGAATACGACAACAGACTGTTTGAAGGAGACAGTATGTATTTTGATAACAATAGAAATTTCGCATCTGCAACCAATAACATAACTGTTACAGATACCATAAACAAAAGCATTATTAAAGGACATTATGCCGAAGTTTATAAAGCCAAAGATTCTGTTTTTATTACTAAAAGAGCGCTGGCAATTTCATTGCAACAAAATGATTCTATCTATATTCATGCAGATACGCTTATGGTTACTGGAAAACCTGACAAAAGAATAACCCGAGCTTATAGAAATACCAAAATGTATAAATCTGATATGAGTGGTAAAGCAGATTCCATTCATATTAATCATCATACAGGATTAACACAGCTTATCAATCTATCTCGCCTTTCTCCAAGTGATGCATTTGCTGTTAAACGAAGACCAATTATTTGGAATGAAGGAAACCAGATGACAGGAGACACCATTCACATAAAATCGAATCCTAAAACTGAAAAAATAGATTCTTTAATCGTTTTTTATGATGCCTTCTTAATAAGTAAAGACACGATTAGTGAAGATAGTTACAATCAAATTACAGGAAAAAAGCTGATTGGTTTATTTGATGACAAAAACAATTTGAATCAAGTAGATATTATTAAAAATGCTGAATCTATATTCTTTGCTAGAAACGATAAACAGGAGCTTTTTGGTATAGACAAGGCCAAGTCTGGAAGTATTTCTATTTTCTTTTCAGATGGACAAATAGAACAATACAACAGATATCAACAAGTAGATGCTAAGACCTATCCTGAATCTGATTTTCCAAAAAACTCAAGAAAACTGAGAGGTTTTGATTGGCGAGAAGACGAACGTCCAAAAAGTGTTGAAGATTTATTTAGCGACGATCCTCCTTTAGATTTACCCATTATCAAAGGCTTAGATGATTATGTTCCACAAAAGGAATTCTTTGATAATACCATGATTGGTAGGATTAAAAAAGCAGAAAAGGAAGAAAAACCGAAGAGAAATAAAGGAAAAAATAAAAAAGGGAAGAAGAAAAAGAAACGCTCTAAAGCTGCAAGACAAGTACCTCAACATATAATAGATAGTTTAGAACTTAAAAAAGAGAATGTAAAACCCATGATTAAAGAATCTGGGAATTAAATATGGCAATAGACTTCTTAAAATACCAAGCCCAAACTTCTACACATCCTTTAGCCATGGAAGTTTCTCGTGCAGAAGGCTCATATATTTATGACAAAGAAAACAATGCATACTTAGATTTTGTTGCTGGTGTTTCAGCATGTACTTTAGGACATAGTCATCCAAAAGTAGTTTCAGCTATAAAAAAACAAATAGACCAATACATGCACGTTATGGTTTATGGAGAATATATTCAAGAACCAGCAGTAGAACTCGCCAAATTATTAGCAAAAAGTCTTCCTAATTCATTAGAAAAAACATATTTAACTAATTCTGGTACTGAAGCTGTTGAAGGTGCTTTAAAATTAGCAAAACGTGCCACTGGTCGTAGTCAAATAATTTCAGCAAAGCATGCATATCATGGAAATACTATGGGTTCTATGAGTGTTATGGGTTTTGAAGAACGCAAAAGAGCCTTTAGACCTTTAATTCCTGATGTTGATTTTATTGAATTTAATAACGAAGAAGATTTAATTAAAATAACAAAAAAAACAGCTTGTGTGATTCTTGAAACCATACAAGGTGGAGCAGGTTTTATAGAACCTAAGAATGACTATTTAAAAAAGGTTAGAGAAAGATGCAACAAAACTGGAACCCTTTTAATATTAGATGAAATACAATCAGGAATTGGAAGAACAGGCAAACTTTTTGGCTTCGAACACTATAACTGTGTACCAGATATTTTAGTTACAGGAAAAGGTTTAGGAGGTGGTATGCCAATTGGTGCTTTTACAGCATCTTCTAAATTAATGGACCTACTTCAAGACAACCCAAAATTAGGGCATATTACAACATTTGGTGGCCATCCAGTAATTGCAGCTGCTGCTCTAGCAACTTTAAAAGAAGTTACCAAAAGTAATTTAATAGCTCAAACACTTGAAAAAGAACAATTAATTAGAAAGCATCTAGTACACCCTTTAATCTTAAACATTAGAGGAAAAGGATTAATGTTAGCAGCAATTACACCTTCAGCAGATATTACAAATCAACTAATTTTAGGCTGCCAAGACCAAGGACTTATTCTTTTCTGGTTACTTTTTGAACCTAAAGCCATAAGAATAACGCCACCTTTAACCATCTCAAATGAAGAAATCATCAAAGGATGTCAAATTATTCTATCAGTTTTAGATGAAATTCAGATTAAGAACATCTAAATAACTTACTGATAATCAAGAACAAACAAGCGATTGTTTAAAAGTGTTGATTAATTTGTTAAAAACATTTAAGCTAACACAACTTAAAAATGAATTAGTACGTTACATTTATTACTGTAAACCATACAAAAGTGCTTATGGAGTTTAGTCCCAACGACAACAAAAATATACCTCTTACAAAATTTGAATCGATGCTAAAAACAAACCATGTGTTGTTTTTCGATTCTGAAGAATTTGAAAATATCATTCATCACTACTTAACTCAAGGAAAAGTTTCTTTAGCAAAAAAAGCTATTAAACTGGGTTTAGAACAACATCCTTCTTCTACGAATTTAAAACTTTTTAAAATTGAAATATTTGTATTTGAAGACAAATTAAATGATGCAGACACCATGCTGAATGAGCTTCATGAACTAGAACCTTTAAATGAAGAAATCTATATACAGAAAGCCAATATATTTTCAAAAAAAGACAAGCACAAAAAAGCCATTTATGTTCTAAAAAAGGCATTAGAATTAACAGATGACATTCAAGACATCTATTCATTAATAGGTATGGAGTATTTATTTCTTGACAAATTTGAAGATGCCAAATATTATTTCATGAAATGTATGGAACAAGATTCGCAAGACTATTCAGCATTACACAATATGGTGTATTGTTTTGATTTTCTTGAACAACATACAGAAGCTATAGATTATTTAAATATTTTTCTAAACAAAAACCCTTATTGTGAAGTTGCATGGCATCAATTAGGGAAGCAGTATTACTCGTTAAAAGATTATGAAAAAGCTTTAGCTGCATTCGATTTTGCTATTATTTCTGAAGATTCCTTTATTGGTGCATATCTAGAAAAAGGTAAAGTATTAGAAAAATTAAAACGTTATGAGGATGCTTTAGAAGCATATTCTTTAACATTAAAACTAGACGATGCTACTTCTTTTGCATTATTAAGGATCGGACAATGTTATGAGAAATTAAAACAAGACGATTTAGCAATTCAGTATTACTCTAAAACTGTAAAAGAAGATCCCTTATTAGATAAAGGATGGATTGCTATTACAAAGTTTTATAACAAAAATAGAAATTATAAAAAATCGCTTTACTACATCAATAAAGCCATAAATATAGATTCTGAGAATGTTACCTATTGGAAATTATATGCCCAATTAAACTTCAGATTAAACTTTCTTGAAGAAGCTGAACGTGGCTATAAAAAAACTCTTGAGTTAGGCAATTACGAATTAGAAACCTGGTTAATAAGAGGCGACATTCTAATAAAAATTGGCGAACCTGAAGCTGCCATCTATAATTTTCTCCAAGCCTCTGAATTCTACACTGAAAATGCTGAGATTGAATATAGATTAGCTGGATTATATTTCACCTTAAATGAAACTGAAAAAGGCGAATATCATTTAAAAAACGGTTTATGCTTCAATACAGAATACATGTTTATTATAGAAGAACTCTTCCCTAAAGTTTACAAAAAAAGACAACTAAAAAACTTACTAAAATCTAAGTAGTAATAAAAGTGTCTAGGTTAATTTATCTACCTTTGATTTTCTATTAAAAAAACAACATGCAAAGACGTTTAAAAAATTACATTCTTTTATCGTTAAAAGGGATTGCAATGGGAGCTGCAGATGCNNTTTACAAGTTTTGTGTCTTTTATGCGTATTGCCAAATACTTAATAGAACAACATCCTATATTAATTTGGTCTTTTTTCTTCGGACTTATAATCGCTAGTATTTTCTTTGTTGGAAAACAAATTACAAAATGGAGTCCAGCATCTTATATTACTTTAATTCTAGGAGCAATTGCTGCATATTTCATTACTACACTTCCCTCTTTAGCTAGTAATACAAATCCTTGGTTTTTGTTTATTGCTGGTGCGATAGCAATTTGCGCTATGATTTTACCTGGTATTTCTGGTTCTTTTATTTTGGTTATACTTGGAGCTTACAAAACCTTAAGTGATGCCATTCATGATTGGGATATTAAACGAATTGGTATTTTTGCTTTTGGAGCAGTGGTTGGTCTTTTAAGTTTTAGCCGAGTATTAAAATGGCTATTTAAACATTACCAGAACCTGACACTTGCTTTATTAACTGGGTTTATTATAGGTTCACTCAATAAAATTTGGCCATGGAAAAAAACCATTACTATATTAAATGAAGCAAATGGAAAATTAATTCCTTTTTCTAGTATATCAGATTTAGGAACCCTATCTGTGTATCAACAACAGGTAAATAATTTTGAAACCTATAAGATTGTTACAGAAGAAAGTATCTCTCCATTTATTTATTCATCTATAAACAATCATGTTGTTACTTCACAATTAAATCTTGCAATAGCTCTTATTATTGGTGGTTTTTTAACTATTTTTATTCTCGAAAAGATAGGAAGTAAGAAATAAAATGCAACGTACTAGAACATTTACAGATAAACTGTTTCTAATTTTAAAAGGTTTAGGAATGGGAGCTGCTAATAAAGTTCCAGGTGTTTCAGGAGGAGTTGTAGCTTTTGTTGCTGGTTTTTACGAAGAATTTATTTACTCGCTTCAAAAAGTAAATATTAAAGCCTTTAAACTTCTTATTAATGGTCGTTTTAAGAGTTTCTATCAATATATTAATGGTCGATTTTTAAGTTTGCTTTTCTTAGGAATGATAGTAAGCTACTTTAGTGTTTCAAAAATTCTTGATTATTTAATTGAACATTACGAATTGTATGTCTGGAGTGTGTTCTTCGGAATGATTATTGGCTCCATCTATTATATAAGTAAAGATTTTAAAGACTGGAATTTTAAAACATATATCTCTTTAACTATTGGTATTATTCTGGGTGTTGCTATTAGTTTTTTAGATCCTGCTACAGAAAATGACAATCTCTTATTTGTCTTCTTTTGTGGTGTAATTAGTGTTTCTGGTATGACATTACCTGGATTTTCAGGATCGTTCATACTTATAATATTAGGTAATTATGTGCTTTTATTAGTAGATTCGGTAAATGCTTTGTATGACACTTTTGCCGAAATTATAACTGGAGATTTTGGCTTTATAACTAATTATGAACGTATTAGAATGCTAAAAGTATTAGCTGTATTTACCATAGGTTCTGTTGTTGGGCTAGTCACTTTTTCTCATATTTTAAATTATATTCTAAAACACTATAAAAGCATTACCATCTCAACTATTATAGGATTTATTATTGGCTCTCTTGGTGTCGTGTGGCCATGGAAAGAAACCATTTTTAAAACAAATACGCAAGGCAACTATATTTTAGATTCTTCTGGAGGAAAAGTAATTGAAAACTATACACGCTTTATCCCAGAACTCAATTCACAAACCTATTATGCTATTTTCTTTATTCTGATAGGCATATTAATTGTTTTAGCTTTAGAGATTTACGGACAAAAAACCAGAAAAATTCATGGATAAATATGGTTTAATTGGTAAGAATATTTCTTATTCTTTTTCTAAAGATTTTTTTAATACAAAATTTGAAGCTAAAGCTATTAAGAATGCATCCTATCAAAATTTCGACATTGAAAGTATTTTAGATTTCCCAAAAGTATTGAAAGACCATCCAGAATTAAAAGGTCTAAATGTTACCATTCCTTATAAAGAATTAGTGATTCCTTATTTAGACAAATTAGATAAAAAGGC
>DFBO01000232.1 GCA_002366675.1 Flavobacteriaceae bacterium UBA3078 | reverse complement strand
GATTTAGAAATAATCATGAAAGGCAATTTCTTTTTTAAGGCATAATCTGCAGCACGAGCTATTTTTTCTCCAACAACAGATCCCATAGAACCACCAATAAATGTAAAATCCATACAGGCTACAACTAAATCTTTTCCTTTAGATTTACCTACAGCTGTACGTACGGCATCTTTTAAATTAGTTTTTTCTTGAGCTGCTTTTAAACGGTCTGGATATTTTTTTGTGTCTTCGAATTTTAAAGGGTCTTTAGATTCTAATTTAGCATCTAATTCTTTAAACTTATTGTCATCGAATAAAATTTCGAAATATTCTTTACTTCCAATTCTAACGTGATAACCATCTTCTGGACTGACATAAAAATTTTGTTCTAATTCTTTAGTGTCAACTATTTTACCTGTTGGAGATTTATACCACAAACCTTTAGGAGTATCCTTTTTTTGTTCAGTTGTCGTTTGTATCCCCTTTTCTTTTCTTTTAAACCAAGACATATCGATTAACGATTTAGATTTATAATTAACGATTTTTAAATTAAAAAATCATTAATGCTATTAATTAGTTAGTAAAGCAAAATTAAACGTTTAATTTGAATTGTGCCTTTCACTTTTATATTTTATTATAAAGTATCAACATTGTTTAAATCTTCGAAGGCCTTTTTTAAACGCTCAACAAAGGTTATTTCTCCTTTACGTAACCAAACTCTTGGGTCGTAATATTTTTTATTAGGAACATCGTCTCCATCAGGATTTCCTATTTGCGATTTTAAATAATCTTGCTTTTCTAATATGTAATCGCGAACACCAGAAGTAAAAGCATATTGCATATCTGTATCGATATTCATTTTTATAACACCATATCCTATGGCTTCACGAATTTCTTCAACTGTTGACCCAGAACCACCATGAAATACAAAATCAATATGATTATGACCTACACCAAATTTATTAGAAATATATTCTTGAGAGTTTTTAAGGATTTTTGGTGTTAACTTGACGTTACCTGGTTTGTAAACACCATGAACGTTTCCGAAGGCTGCAGCAATAGTAAATTGATTGCTTACTTTACTTAATTCTTCGTATGCATAAGCTACTTCTTCTGGTTGTGTGTAAAGTTTAGAATCGTCCACATCTGTATTGTCTACTCCATCTTCTTCACCTCCAGTTATACCAAGTTCAATTTCTAAAGTCATACCCATTTTACTCATTCTAGAAAGGTATGCTTTGCAAATTTCAATGTTTTCTTCAATAGGTTCTTCACTTAAATCTATCATGTGAGAACTGTATAAAGGTTTTCCAGTGTCTTTAAAATGTTGCTCACTAGCATCAAGTAAACCATCTATCCAAGGCAATAATTTTTTGGCACAATGGTCTGTATGTAAAATAACAGGGATTCCATAAGCTTCTGCCATTAAATGAACGTGTTTTGCTCCAGCAACACAACCAGCAATGGCAGCTTTTTGATTTTCGTTGCTTAAGCCTTTTCCAGCATTAAAAACGCCTCCACCATTAGAGAACTGAATAATTACAGGTGCATTTAAATCTCTAGCAGTTTCTAAAACACCATTGATGCTGCTTGATCCAACAACGTTTACAGCTGGAAGAGCAAATCCTTTTTCTTTTGCAAGTTTAAAAATGTTTTGAACTTCTTGTCCTGTTGCAACTCCAGGTTTAATGTTATGAGCCATATTTAAAAATAATAAAGTTTTGAATTACAAAAATAAGAAAATTAAATAGCTTAGAAAGGGTAATTGATACCTATGTTATAAACAGCGTTTGTAAAATTATAATCGTTAAACCATCTGTTGTTTTCAGGATACGAAGGATCGTAGGTTTTAAAGCCTATGTCAAATCTAAAGACAGCAAAACCAAAATCGTATCTTAATCCAAAACCAGAGCCTATAGCAATATCTTTTAGTGAAGAGAAACTTGTAAATGTTGCCTTATCGTCTGTTACATCGTCTAATACATTCCAGATATTTCCAGTGTCAATAAATAGGGCTCCATTAAATTTTTCGAAAATATTAAATCGGTGTTCAATATTAAAAGCTAATTTAAGGTTGGCTTCATTAAACTCGTCATTACTATCTAAACTTCCTGGTCCTAGACTGTAGGCTGTCCATGCACGATTATCGTTGGTTCCACCAGCAAAAAAACTTTTGGAAAAAGGAATGTTGGATGAGTTCCCGTAAGGGATAGCTATACCAAAGAAGCTTCTAATGGCTAATACATTTTTTTTGCCTAAATCCCAATGTTTTACATAATCAAACTCTGTTTTAACATATTGCGAAAATGCGACATTAAACAATTCGTATTGGCCAGCTTCATTTTTATCTAAATTTGCAATATTTGAAAGCGCTGAAAATATATTTCCAGCTAATTCTATTTTAAATCTAAAAATGGAAAAAGTTTCATCGTAGAGATTCTCTCTATTATCTCTTGTATAATTAAAGTTTGTTGCTATAATAAGGTTGTTTTCGGTAAGCCTTATCTTTCTTTCATTTATAGAATATACTTCGTCGTAATCTGGATCTCCTGGTTGTAAAGTGGTATTTCCAGATAATACGTCGTTAATAAACATATCTGTTTGTTCTGGATAAGTCAGGTATTCGTCATCGTTATAACCAATATCATTAGATATATCATTTAATGCATCATAAGAGTTGCTATATACTCCAAAATAGTTATCAGGATTTAAATTTCGAACATATTGCACATTAAATAAATCTAATCTATTTGTTACTTTTTTAGAAGCATACCATTTGTAATTAAAAATACTAGAAACAGTTTGTTTGTCCAATCCGACATTTGTTTGACTAGAAGTTGATATAGAAATTCTAGTGCTAGGAAACATAGTCTTTGGAATAATTTTTTCTGTGTTAAAAAGAAAAAGCATTCTAGGAATTGTTAATTTTAAATCCACACCAAGCTCGTTGATGTCAAAGAAAGGGTCGCTATCATCTCCACCATCCTTAGAAGCGCCAATAGAACCAAAAGCTGATAATTCTAAAGTTTCTGCTCCTCTAAAAACATTTCTCATTAAAATACTAGGGTTGAAAGCAAGACCAATAGATTGAATATTACTTTGCGAAACTTCAGCACTAAAATTTAATCCAAACTTTTTTAAAGGGGTTAGTAAAATGTTTGTTGTTAGTGTAGTATCAGCATTTTCTACATAGTCTATGCTTGGATGTTTAAAGGTTTGCAAATTATTAATATGCCTAAAAGTGTTCGACCGATCTTTATCTCTAAAAACATCATTTGGCGTAATAAATATAGCATCTGTAATAGCTTTAGGCTTAAAACGCATTTTTCCAATACTATATAAATTATAGTCTTTAAAAACTAGAGAATCTCTTAAAGTTGAATCTCTTTTTTCATAGGAATAATCTGTAATAACGTTAACATCTTTTATTTTATAGATATTAAATGGTTCTCTAAGAGTTGTGTCTTGAATTTTTATGGCTCTATCTAATATTTGTAATTCGACATTAACTTTTTTATTTGTGTTAACTGTATCTATTTCAAAATAAACATAGTCTTGGCTAAAATGATAGACACCAGAATTTCTTAATTCTGTTGTAATTCGTTCTTTTTCTATATTAAATGTTTGTGTTTTATATTGCTTGTTTTGTTTTATAAATGATTTGTTCTTAGTTAACTTATATAGAGAATCTACAACAGGAGAAGTAATTTTAGTAGAAATAGAATCAATAATATAAGGGTCGCCAGTTTCTACATAATAATCAACCGTAGCTTTTTTGTTTTCTAATTTGTTAGTTTTAGATGTAGCATCAACATTAAACCAACCATTATTAAAATAATAAGCTTCTAACTGTTTTTCAGACTTGAGTGTTTTAGATTCTTTAACAATAACGGGAGCTTCGCCAGTTTTTTTTAACCAATTGTTAAAGCCAATTCTTGTTTGAACATATCTGTCTAATTGTTTTTTTGAAAGAAAATTTTCAAGCCTTTTTCTTTTCTTTGGTTTAGAATCAATATTTGCTTTAAGAATGGAATCAATATTTGGTCTTGCAGTATTGTAAATGTATACCCTTAAAGGAATTGAAGCTACTTTTTTATTTCTTTGTTGAAATATAAGGTTGTTTATGCGTTCAGATTTGTTTTTTTTATCATTAATGTAAATGGTGTTCTCAACAAGAATATGTTCGTTTTCAGGAACTCTTTTTACAGAATTACAAGAATATAAAAAACCTGTAATTACAATTATTAATGCTATTTTTGAGAATTGTAGTTTCAAATACAAATAAAATTAACTTGTAGAAAAAGAGTTGTTTTTTTAATAGTAACTAATACAATATCTTTTATTAATTACTTTATTTTAAACTCAAAAATACACTATTTCTATTGAAAAATATATTTAAATAAGTTTGAATGTTATCTAAAAATCAAATAAAATTAATAAGCAGTTTAAAACAAAAAAAATATAGACTTCAGCATGGTTTATTTGTTGCTGAAGGTGTTAAAACAATTAATGAGTTACTAGCTTCAAATTTTAAATTAAATCAGATATACTCTATAAAATCTTTCAAAATTGATGCCAACCTTGAAACTATAATTACAGACATAGAATTAAAAAAAATTAGCTTTTTAGCCTCTCCAAATACAGCTTTAGCTCTCTTTAAAATACCTGAACCAGCACAAATCGATACAAACCAATTAATAGTAGCTTTAGATAATGTAAGAGATCCTGGAAATTTAGGAACTATTATAAGGCTTTGCGATTGGTTTGGAATTAGAGACCTTGTTTGTAATCTAGAAACTGTAGATTGTTTCAATCCGAAAGTAATTCAGGCTACAATGGGTTCTGTTTCAAGAGTGAATATTACATATCTTGATTTAAAGACTTTTATAAAGAAATCCGAATCTAAGTCCTTTGGTACTTTTATTGAAGGAGAGAATATATATAATAAACAGCTTCCAGAGAAAGGAATTTTAATATTAGGAAATGAGGCTAATGGTATTGCTGAAGATATTGAAAAACTAGTTTCCGAAAAAATTACTATTCCACGTTTTGGAAATATTCAAGCTACCGAAAGTTTAAATGTTGCAACTGCTACAGCCGTTTTGTTGAGCGAGTTTAAACGAAAATCTATTGAAACGTAAGATTAATAAACACACCACGTGTTTTCATGGTCTCAATATTGCTAGTCCATGGACTATCTGGATCTGCATCTCTTACAAGTTCATCGTTTAAAGCAAACACACCTCTTATAGAAGGTGTAAACTTAAAATTATGTAAGTAAAAATCGATGCCAAAACCTAATTCGTAGAAATACATGCTTTTCTTTGTTCTAAATTTTCCAGCACTATTATCATCTGGATTATCTTGATTACTAGATAAATTTAAAGCAGTAGATAAACCACCAACTATAAAGGGCTTGAAGTTATTTAAGCGCTTAGTTGAAAATTTCAACAATAAAGGAACGTAAATGTAAGTGGACTTAATTTCTCTTTCTAAATCTGAGCTTGTAAATTCCATACCTTGAAAATAACTTTCTGGATATTCCAATATTCTTGTTGTTATGCTTAAACCTGGTTCTAATCTTAAATCTAAAAATTTATTAATACGCATGTTACCAATCAATCCAACATTAAATCCAGTTGATTTTTTTACTTGAATATCTTCTTTATTTTGAACATAATCGAAATTAAAATCGTAACTATTAAATCCTACATAATAACCCCAACTAAATAAATCGTTATCTAAAGATCCTTTACCACTATTCGCATCTTTCACAACTTTTTCTTTACTAAAAAGCTGAGCAGAAGTAGACTGGCAGACGAATAAAAAAGTTATTAGTAAAAAGAGGTTCTTCATATTATTATTTTGAGGATGTATATATGGTTGCTACACCAAATGTTTGAGGTTTGTTTATTACATTTATAAACCCAATTTTACGTAAAATATTGTTTAATGCTTCTCCATAAGGAAAAACAGAGGCAGAGTCACTTAAGTATCTATAAGCACTTCTGTCTTTAGAAAAGAGTTTTCCAATAACAGGAAGTATGTGTTTTGAATATATATTATAGCCTTGCTTAAAAGGTGTTTTAGTAGGAACAGAAGTTTCTAAAATAACAAAAATACCATTTGGTTTTAAAACCCGATAAATTTCTGAAAGCCCTTTTTCTAAAGTTTCAAAATTCCTTACGCCAAAGCCAACTGTTATAGCGTCGAAAGTATCATTTTTAAAAGGTAAATTCTCTGAATCTCCAACAACCATTTCAATTTTGTCTTGAAGTCCTTTTTTTATAATTTTTTGTTTGCCAACATCTAAC
>DFBO01000260.1 GCA_002366675.1 Flavobacteriaceae bacterium UBA3078 | reverse complement strand
CAGTTTTTTGTAATTGGCAAATTGGTAGATTGGAGAATGGGTAAATTTAAGAAACTTTTACCCTGTATCTTGTAGGTTTATTTAAAAAATGATTTATTAACTGATTAATTTAACAGGTAAACTACTAAAAAATTGAGGAAAACAAAAAATGTTATGTTTCAGAAAAAACAAATCTTATCTGTATGTAACGCACAGGAAAAGTAAGATTCCACCCAGGGAGAAAGGTTTTAACTTAATTGAATTGATGGTCGTAGTTGCTATTATTGGCGTACTGGGCCTATTGGGGTTAAGACTTTATACTGGTCAACAACAAAAAGCCAAAAATGCTGTAGTTAAGGCAAATTGCGGAACTATTCAGACTTTAATTCAAGCTGAATTAGCAGATAAAACAGTATCTACGGTTGCAGCTGAAGCTTATTTAAACGCTTTAGTTAGTGGTTTGGGTATACTTAATCCAGTAATTGGTAATGCACAAACATCAGCTCATTATAATACTTCTGTACCATCTTCTTCCATAGATGCAGGAGAAGTATATGTATGGTATACTTCAAATGTATTCCACATTAATAAATGCTGCTACTTCAAGCTGTGCAAAGGAAACAAAAATATATAAAAATGATATTATCAGGAAAATTTAATAGAAAATATATAATTAAAAAAAATATTTCTCAAAAAATGATATTAATAAATTTAAAATTAGCAATATTGTTTACTCCCTTGATTTTATTTAAATATGTTGACTGCTTTAGAGCTAACCAGCAGGCCTGGTTAAAATTATTTGTTTTATTTGGAATTACTTCATGTGCTTTAAAATATTTAAGCGTAGAAAAGTTTAGCTGGAAAAATAACGAATTAAGTTTACCAATTTTTGTTTTCATTTTAATAATGACTTTTTCTCTTTTTATAAGTCATTTATTCACTACAAGTTTTACTGATTACCTAATATTTTTATCCTATTTTATTTTATATTTTTTGGTTATAAATAATATCGAAAATGAAAATATTTTTTATTCTTTTATCAGATTATTTTTTATTACTTCTTCACTTGTTGCTCTGTATACTATTTTACATTATTATGGATTTATTCCCTATTTAAAAGAATTTGGTCCGGTAATATCTACTATCGGACAGAAGAATTGGACTTCAAATTATTCAGCTTTAATTTTTCCCTTAATGTTTTCATATTTTTTATTAGAAAAATTAAAAAGAAAAAAGATATTTTATTTTGTATTTTTATCTATTATTTATGCCACTCTTATGATCTGTCAGAGCCGAGGGATTTGGATTAGTATTAGCATAACATCAATATTAGCAATTTATATTATTTTTAAATTTAGACTTATCAAGATATTTAAAGAAAATAAGAAATGGTTAATTGTATTATTATCTGTTTTTTTAATCATTACCATTATATATTCAACTGATAATCCACTAAATAAAAGCCCCTTAACCGTAACACAAAGAGCTCTATCCACTTTTGATGAAAAAGATACTTCTATAAATACACGTTTTTTAATGTGGAAGAATGGCTTACAGATGATTAAGGACAGACCTTTCTTAGGAGGGGGATTGGGTAGTTTTAGATTAAATTATTTAGATTATCAGGCAAAATATTTACAAGACAATTCTTCCTATATTAAATATTGGACAAGTGCGGGAGAGGCTCATAATGAATATTTACAGATAGGAGCAGAAATGGGATTAATATGCTTAGGAATATTTATACTAATAATATTTATATTTTACAAATTAGTTTTAAATTTCTTAAAATCGGAAAAAAATAATCAAAAGAGAATAATAGGATGGGGTTTAATAGGAGGAATTACCTGTTTTTTAATTCACTGTCTTTTTACTTTTCCCTTACATGTTCCGGCTTTAGGTTCTGCATTTTTTATAATCCTGGGTCTTACCGTGGTGTATATTAAAGATTTTAATTTATCAGAAAGTGGAAAGAAAGAAAGAAAAAAAGATTGTTTAGCTAATGGAGAAAAAATAAAATCAAATAATTCTCGTTTAACCATACTTTTCACGATTTTGATTTTACTTATTGCCTTATTGTTAATAGATACTATAGTTATAAGGCCTTACTTGTCAGAGGTATATGCTTACAAGGGGAAAGATAATTTTGTCGAAAATAATTATCAAAAGGCATTATCTAATTTTGAATATGCTGCGCAGCTTGATCCTTATAATGGAAGAATATTACTTAATTTAGGGACAACCTATTATAATTTAGGCATATATGATGAAGCAGAAAAGGCATTAAATCGTTCGAAAAAATATTATAATGACCGAAATATTTATAGGAATTTAGCTTTATGTTATATGCAATTAGAGAAATATAAAGAAGCAGAAGAAGAATTTAAATATGCTATTTACTTATGTCCTAAATTTACAAAAGCTTATGTTGATTTAGCATATCTATATGCTAAACAAGAAGATTATAATAAAGCGATAGTTGAATGGAATAAAATATTAGAGATTGACCCGGATTTTTCTGAAAAATATAATGTTTTATATTTTATGGGATTAGCCTATCAAAAGAAACAAATGCCGGATAAAGCATTAGAAT
>DFBO01000068.1 GCA_002366675.1 Flavobacteriaceae bacterium UBA3078 | reverse complement strand
ATTATTATTAAAACCAATTAATCCGTTATTATAAGCTCCAATCCATTTAGTGCCATTATTGTCTATTTCTATGTCGCTATAACCCCATTCGCCATCAAAGGCATCAGAAATTAAGCTGGTAAAGTCAAAACTATCCCATTGACCTGAATTAGGGTCGTAAGATGTTAATGGTTCAGCAACTCTACCTGTCATTGTCCAAAGGACACCACTGGAATCAAATTTAGAAGCGCTAACTCTTACACTTCTTGAAGTTGGGTTGGATGGATTCATTGCAGAATGTAAACCACTATTAGTTTCATCGTATAGAATGGTAGGAGACTCTTCATTTACTTCTAAAAGACCATCAACAAATGAACTAATAAAAACCTGTTGATTATTAAATGGATTAACAGCAATTTTATTCAAATTTCTTGCGCCTAAAACACTATCGAAAGGAATATTAATCCATGACTCATTATTTAGATGACTAAAACCCCTTTCTCTTTCAGGATAAGAATTATATGTTAATGAGTATTCACCAAATGTAACCCAAAGGTTGTTTGGAATAGTTTGTATTGCAAACGGACTGTTCAATAATGGGCCATCTGGATGAACTTCAGTAATGTCTGAATGATTAAAATAGGCAACTTTTAGAAGGCCAAAATCTTCTGTGCCTATATACATATAGTCACCATCCATTGTAGTTGCAGTAAATTTTGTTGGGTATTCTGTTGGAATGGGAACAAGATCTATTTGTTGGAATTCACCATTAAAAAAATAAGATTCGTTTTTAGTTGTCAAAAATAAGTTATTATTAACATTCCTTAAATCTAAAGTCTGATCTGGAATACGGACTAAAAATTCTAAACTTGTATCAACAACTTTATAAACCTTTCTATTAGCTTTAACAGTGTATATTTTTCCTTCATCTGTAGACTCTATTGCAGCAACATTTCCACCACTAATTTTTTCCCATTCTTGAAAATCTATTAAATTAGAACTATTAACTAATGCTCTTTTAAGTCCACCACTATCAAGACAAGCAGCAAAAACATATTCTCCTGAAACGGCTGTTTGTCTTACTCTTAATTGAGTACCATCATCACCAATAAAATAAGTGTCACCAAATTCTAATCTTGATAGATCATATACTGATATACCATAATCTGTTGATATGTAAACAAACTCATTATATTCTTCAAAATGATTTATTTTTTTATCTGTAGGAGGGATTGTTGGTTTATCTAATATATCGACTACGGTTAAAATATTATCATTGTTATCTAATGCTATTTCTATAAGCCCATTTTCATAACCAATAATCAATAATTGATAAGCTTCGCTATAATAAATTTTTGAAATTTCATCTCCAGACAACCCATTAATGGTTGTAAGAGTTTCCATTTCAAGAGTTTCTAAGTCGTAAGTAAAAATAGCGTTTTCGGCAGCTACATATATTTTACCATTTCCTTTAGAAACATCTTTTACATTTAAATATGAAAAATAGCCATTCCAAAGTTCAGAATAATCTTGAGCAATTGAACTTAGTGAGGAAAATAAAATAAATAATAAAATGATTCTTTTATACATACTATTCTTAATCTTTCAAATATATCTATATATAACGAGTTTTATAAATAAAACATATATTTTGAATAAAAAAAAGCTCCCATAAAGGAAGCTTTTTTATTATCTCTTATATTAATTTATACAACACCTTGACCAAGCATGGCGTCAGCAACTTTAACAAATCCAGCAATATTAGCCCCTTTAACATAGTCTATATACCCATCTTCTTGAGTTCCATAAGTTACACAAGATTCATGAATGTTATCCATGATTTGCTTTAATTTAGCATCAACTTCTTCACGAGTCCAATTTAATCTTAAAGAGTTTTGACTCATTTCTAATCCTGATGTTGCTACACCTCCAGCATTTGAAGCTTTTCCTGGTGCAAACATAACTTTAGCATTTTGAAAAGCCGATACACCTTCTGGAGTTGTTGGCATATTAGCACCTTCAGCAACGACTTTCACATTGTTATTGATAAGCATTTTTGCTTCAGCTTCATTTAACTCATTTTGAGTTGCACATGGCATGGCAACATCGCAAGACACATTCCAAGGTTTTGTACCTTCGTGGAAAGTAGCTGAAGGGTATTTATTAAGATATTCGTTAATTCTACCTCTTCTTACATTCTTTATTTCTTGAATGTATGCTAATTTTTTAGCGTCAATACCATCTGCATCATGAATATATCCAGATGAATCTGATAACGTTACTACCTTAGCTCCTAATTCAGTTGCTTTTTCACATGCATATTGAGCCACGTTTCCAGATCCCGAAATAACAACAGTTTTCCCATTAAAAGAATCGTTTTTAGTAGCTAACATATTCTTAGCAAAATAAACACAACCATAACCTGTTGCTTCTGGTCTAATTAAAGAACCTCCAAAAGAAATCCCTTTACCAGTTAAAACACCTGTAAATTCGTTTCTAAGTCTTTTATATTGTCCAAACATATAGCCAACTTCTCTACCACCTACTCCTATATCTCCAGCTGGTACATCTGTATCTGGGCCAATATGACGGAAAAGCTCAGACATAAAAGATTGACAAAAACGCATAACTTCTACATCGCTTTTTCCTTTAGGGTCGAAATCACTACCACCTTTTCCTCCACCCATAGGTAAAGTTGTAAGAGAGTTTTTAAATACTTGTTCAAATCCTAAAAATTTTAAAATACTTAAATTAACAGATGGGTGAAAACGTAAACCTCCTTTATAAGGTCCAATAGCAGAATTGAATTCTACACGAAAACCTCTATTAACTTGAGTTTTACCTTGATCGTCAACCCAAGGAACTCTAAAAATTATTGTACGCTCTGGTTCAACCATACGCTCTAATAACATTTTGTCTTGATATTTAGAGTTTGCTTCAATAAATGGAATAACTGTTTCTGCAACTTCATGCACAGCTTGTAAAAATTCTGGTTCGTGTCCATTTTTTTCTTTTACAAGATTTAAAAACGCATCTATTTTATTTTTCATTTAAATATTATTTTATGTGTTGTGCTTTTTTTTGAAATTTGAATGACAAATATACATTAACTTTAAAAATTATATATTATTTTTTTATTTTTCACAATGTTAGTTGAAGAATAAATTATTAGATTTAACCGTTTTACAAACTGAATCTCAAAGAAATTGCATTTGGTCTGATTTTTTTGGTGGTTTGTCGACTTTTTATATATTTGTTTATTAATACGCTCTAATTATTGAAAGATATTATGTTCAATTTGAAACAATTATCCTTAATTATATTCCTACTTCTTGGTAGCCAAATGAGTTTTTCTCAACTTGGATTTTCTCATGAGATTGGTGCTATAGTAGGTCCAGTTCAGTTTCGTTC
>DFBO01000033.1:2118-6458 GCA_002366675.1 Flavobacteriaceae bacterium UBA3078 | reverse complement strand
TTGGGTCATATATGGTTGTAATTTTTTTCGAAAGCTCGTTCACCAAATTTTTAAAATACTCTAATAAAAAGTCTTCATCTTTTTCTAAATCTTCGTAGCTATTATACATTTTTACTATAGAGCCACGTAATTCGTCAGATTTTATAATGTTAAGGTGCGAACTGTTGGTCATTTCTTCATAAGTTGACTTAAGAGGTGTGTAGGGATAAATTGGTCGCCATTGTAAATTAAAGTATAGTTTAAGTGAATCTTTTTCATTGCCTTCTCGAAGCATATCAAGTAATGGGTTTTTAGTGTTAGCTTGTCGTTCTAGCATTACAACGTTAATATTTAAAGCCAAGGAGTCTTTTTTTAGCTCTTCGACTAAGTTTTTTAAATAGCGCTGTTCTAGTGCTTTGTCTTTACGGTTTTCATTCCAATTGTTTATTTGTAAAGCAATTAAAATGCCAATAACCACAAGCACAATTTCACCAAAGGCATATTTAATGTATCTGGATGTTTTTCCTTGTAAAAGAAGATTTTGTCGGATTCGACGGAAGAATTTCAGCATAAATAAAGGTTAGTTTATTATTTAGGTTAAATAAAAATTTAAGGCTGATAATTCTTAGAGATTAGTAATTTACTAATTTAATTTATATTTGAAAGGTTATTTAAACGGAACATGAAGCCAGCAGAAGCATACATACTAAAACAATTGGAGCCTTTTAGGTTTATCATGATGCATTTACAAGCTGTAATAGAACATACTTTGCCAGATGCTGAATTAAAATATAAATGGCGAATACCTTGTTATTATATAGGAAAGAGACCCATTTGCTACATAAATCAAAGCAAAGATTATGTAGATGTAGGCTTTTGGCATTCAGCACATATATCTAAAGAGTTCGATAGCTATTTAGTAAGTGAAAATCGTAAAATAGTTAAATCGCTTCGCTATAAGTCTTTAGAGAAAATTGATGATGATGTTCTAATTGCAATTCTAAAAGAAGTCCATCTGCATAGAGATAAATCCTTTTGGAAATAGTTTGTTTTACAACGTATTTACAATCTTTCTAATAGCAACTAAGTTGGTTAATAATTGTTCCAAATTATCTAAATGTAGCATGTTTGCGCCATCACTTTTAGCATTTGCAGGATCGAAATGAGTTTCTATAAATAAACCATCTACATTATTTACAATCCCAGCACGTGCAATAGTTTCAATCATATCTGGTCTGCCACCTGTAACACCTATACTTTGATTTGGTTGCTGTAATGAGTGAGTCACGTCTAAAACTGTAGGCGCATATTCTCTCATTGTTGGAATGCCACGAAAATCGACTATCATATCTTGGTAGCCAAACATGGTGCCTCTATCTGTAATCCATGCTTTTTCATTTCCAGCATCTTTTACTTTTTTAACTGCATGTTTCATAGCTTCAGGACTCATAAATTGTCCTTTTTTTAAGTTGACTACTTTACCAGTTTTTGCAGCAGCAACAACCAGATCTGTTTGACGAACTAAAAAAGCTGGAATTTGTAATACATCTACATATTCGGCAGCCATAGAAGCATCAGAAATTTCATGAATATCCGTAACTGTTGGCACATTGAATGAGTTGGAAACTTTTTGAAGAATTTTAAGCGCCTTTTCGTCTCCAATTCCAGTAAAACTATCAATACGACTTCGATTCGCTTTTTTAAAACTTCCTTTAAAAATATATGGAATAGCTAACTTATCTGTAATTGTTATAACTCTTTCAGCAATACGCATAGCCATGTCTTCGCTTTCAATAGCGCAAGGACCAGCCAAAAGGAAAAAATTATTAGAATTGGTATGCTTAATTTTAGGGATTTCGTTAAGAATCATCTGCTTAAAATTTTAAGCCACAAAGATACATAATTTAAAAAGCTTTTTTTAGACTATTTCGTATCATCCAAAGCGACATAATAAAGTTTGTTAAAACAAATAAGCCACCCATAATCATAAAGCGTTTTGCTGAATCTGAAAACGAGATAATATTAAAAAGATCAGAGAGATAAGCTAAAATTAAATAAGAAGATAGACAGACAAAAATAATTCCTAATGTAAAGTTTAGTTTTTTACTAGGCCTAAAAAGTTGCCAGATAAACGGAATGCCAAATAGCAAAATAGGGTAGGCGTTAATACCTCCATTTCTATTGGCATCTGTAAACCAATAGATAATGATAACAATAAAGTATAAATAAGGAATAAATTTCGAGTAAGTGCTAATCAGTTTCATCTTTTTAAAATTTAGGGTTCATGCCTGTTTTTATTAAGAGATAAATTGCCTTTTTGTGGTTAAAACTGGTTAGTCTGGCTATTTCCTATGTATTAAGTATTTAAACGAAAAACAGGAGCAGATATTATAATATTAAAGAACTATAACATATAATTAACTAAATATAAAAATATTATAGCAAAAAAAGTAAAATATAGTGTACCTTTGCACGCTTAAAATAAGGCACCTATGGCTAATATTAAAAACATCGCAATTATTGCTCACGTCGATCATGGTAAAACTACTTTGGTTGATAAAATCATGTACCATTGTCAACTGTTTAGAGAGAACCAGAATACTGGTGATTTAATTCTAGATAATAATGATTTAGAACGTGAGAGAGGTATTACAATTACTTCTAAAAACGTGTCTGTAGTTTATAAGGATACTAAAATTAATATTATTGACACTCCTGGTCACGCCGATTTTGGTGGAGAGGTAGAACGTGTACTTAATATGGCTGATGGTGTATTACTTTTGGTTGATGCTTTTGAAGGGCCTATGCCACAAACACGTTTTGTATTACAGAAAGCTATCGATTTAGGTTTAAAGCCATGTGTGGTTGTTAATAAAGTAGATAAAGAAAACTGTACGCCTGACGAAGTTCATGAAAAAGTTTTCGATTTAATGTTTGAACTAGGAGCTGAAGAATGGCAACTAGATTTTCCAACGGTTTATGGTTCTGCAAAGAACAACTGGATGAGCGACGATTGGAAAGATGAAACTGAAAATATCGAGCCATTATTAGATATGGTTATCGAACATATTCCTGCTCCAAAAATTCCTGAAGGGAACACACAAATGCTAATTACGTCTTTAGACTTCTCGTCTTTTACAGGTCGTATAGCAATTGGTCGTTTAACTCGTGGATCGCTTAAAGTAGGGCAAAATATTTCTTTGGTTAAAAGAGATGGTAAAATTGTAAAGAGTAAAATAAAAGAACTTCACACTTTTGAAGGATTAGGTCGTTTAAAAGTAGATGAAGTACAAACAGGAGATATTTGTGCTATTGTTGGACTAGAAGGATTCGAAATTGGTGATACAGTTGCCGATTTTGAAACACCTGAAGGATTAAAAACAATTGCTATTGATGAACCAACAATGAGTATGTTGTTTACAATTAACGATTCGCCTTTCTTTGGTAAAGACGGAAAGTTTGTAACATCTAGACATATTAAAGACCGTTTAACTAAAGAACTAGAAAAAAACTTAGCATTAAGAGTTGAAGAGACTGATAGTGCAGATAAGTTTATTGTTTTTGGACGTGGTGTTTTACACTTATCGGTTTTAATTGAAACTATGCGTCGTGAAGGTTATGAGCTTCAAATTGGGCAACCACAAGTAATCATTAAAGAAATTGATGGTGTTAAATGTGAGCCTGTTGAAGAGATGACAATAGATTTACCTGAAACTGTTTCTGGTAAAGCTATTGAAATGGTTACAATGCGTAAAGGTGAAATGCTAAGTATGGAAGCTAAAGGAGATAGAATGGTGTGTCAATTTATGGTGCCTTCAAGAGGTATTATTGGTTTACGTAACCAATTATTAACTGCTACTGCAGGTGAAGCTATTATGGCTCATAGATTTAAAGAATACCAACCATTAAAAGGTGGTATTCCAGAACGTCAAAATGGATCTTTGGTGTCTATGGAAAAAGGTCAAGCAATTCCTTATTCTATTGATAAATTACAAGATAGAGGTAAGTTTTTCGTAGATCCAGGTGAAGATATTTACGAAGGTCAAGTAATTGGTGAAAACTCTCGTGGAGATGATATGGCTGTAAACGTAACAAAAACTAAAAAGTTAAGTAACGTTCGTAGTTCTGGAGCCGATGATAAAGCGAAAATTGTTCCTGCAATTAAATTCTCTTTAGAAGAAGCTTTAGAATATATTCAAAAAGATGAGTATGTTGAAGTAACTCCAAATTTCTTGCGTTTACGTAAAATTTACTTAACAGAAGTAGAACGTAAAAGAAATAAAAGTATTTAAACAAAATAGCTCAACCATATTGAAATAGGATGTCTAAAAAGTGTCATTCTGAATGTAATGAAGAATCTA